>JAYSYZ010000177.1:0-28492 GCA_043727195.1 Paracoccaceae bacterium | reverse complement strand
CCGCCAGCCTGCATGTCGCGACACCACCGGATCAGCGCCACAGCATCGCCGAGATCGACATCCGCACCCGCCTCGCCCGCGCTGTCCCGCTGCCGGATCTCCCTGCAAATAGCTGACCAAAGGCAAGACGGCCCCTGCCGCACAACCCGAAAGCTTGCGCCGCAGTCGCTCTACTAGGCAACCGCCCCCACAGGTGCGCCCTCGACGATCAACCCCTGTGCCCGCAAAGCCTGCCAAAGTGCGGCAGGAATCTCTGCCGCCGCCGCCTGCTGGTTGCTGGCCATTTCCGACAGCCCCTGACCGCCGGGAATCACGCTCACCGTTGCCGGATGCAGCAGCGGAAACCGGAATGCGGCGTCGACCAGCCTTACCTCATGCGCGGCGCAGACCGCCTGCAACCGCGCCGCCGTGGCCAGCACCGCCGCCGGGGCGGGCGCATAATTGAACATCGCGCCGGGGCGCGGCCCGGTCGCCAGTATCCCCGAATTGTAGGGCCCCCCGATCACCACGCCAACGCCGCGCGCCGCTGCCCGGTCCATGAACCCAACTGCGCCCTGCTCCAGCAGCGTATAACGCCCGGCCAGCAGGAACAGGTCAAAGTCGCCCCGCTCCATCAACCATTCACACGGCTCCGCCTCGTTCACCCCCGCACCGAAGGCGCGGATCACCGCTTCGTCGCGCAACCGCAGCAGCGCGCGGTAACCGCCCGCAATGAACGCTTCCAATTGCGCCTGCTTGGCCGCTTCCGAGCCGTGCGTGAACACGTCCAGATCATGCGCATAGACCACATCGATGCGGTCCAAACCCAGCCGCTCCAGCGAAAACTCCAGGCTGCGCAGCACGCCGTCAAACGAATAGTCGAACACCCCGCTGCGCGACGGCACGTCGATCCATTTGCCGATGCCGTCGCGCGTCTCGGGCCGGGTGGCCCGCAACAGCCGGCCGACCTTGGTCGAGATCACATAGTCGCCGCGCGGCTTGCCGCGCAGGAACCGGTTTAGCCGTGTCTCGGCCAAACCAAGGCCGTATTGCGGTGCCGTATCGAAATAGCGCACACCTGCTGCCCAGGCACCTTCCAGCACTTCCTGCGCCGCATCATCCGAAACCGCCTTGAAAAGGTTGCCCAACGGGGCGCTGCCAAAGCCAAGCTCGGTGAACCGCAGCCCCCCGTTGCCAAGCCGGTCCCACACCCTCACCGCCTGCATCGAAACCCTCCCGATCTTTGCTGACATGCTAGTATGACACTGCTTCCCGGCCAACCGTTTTCACGCTAGCCTGATCGGGGACGGAGGCGCGAATGACACGGTTTCAGCAGGTTTTCAGCGCGACCAAGCCGGTGATCGCCATGGTGCATCTGGGCGCTTTGCCCGGCACCCCGCTGCATGACGCGGCGGGCGGGGTCGCGGCCATTCTTACCGCCGCCGCGGCGGACCTTGCGGCACTTCAGGCCGCCGGGGTCGATGCGGTGATGTTCGGCAATGAAAATGACCGGCCATACGAATTGCGCGTCGATACCGCCTCCACCGCGACCATGGCCTATGTCATCGGGCGGCTCAGGGACCGGATAACCGTGCCCTTCGGCGTCAATGTGCTGTGGGATCCGATGGCCACAATGGCGCTGGCCGCCGCCACCGGTGCCGCCTTCGTGCGCGAGATCTTTACCGGCACCTATGCGTCCGACATGGGGCTCTGGGCCCCCGACGCCGGTGCCGCGCGGCGCTATCAGGCGCGGCTCGGGGCAGGGGGCATCGCCACGCTTTACAATGTATCCGCCGAATTCGCGGGCTCGCTTGATCCGCGCTCCTTGCCTGATCGCGCCCGCTCTGCCGTGTTCTCCTCGATCCCGGACGCGGTTCTGGTGTCGGGCGCCATCACCGGCGAGGCGGCCGCGATGACCGATCTCGCAGCGGTGAAGCGTGTTTTGCCGACCACTCCCGTTCTGGCCAACACCGGCGTCAAGCACGCCACCGTCGCCGAGGTGCTGCAGGTTGCCGACGGCTGCATCGTCGGTTCCGCCCTCAAGTACGACGGCGATACCTGGGCGGCGGTCGACCCCGAGCGGGCAGGTGATTTCATGGCCCGCGTCCGCGCCGCCAGAAAAGGCTGAACCATGCCCCCACCCAGCGTCCATCGAAACCATCCGCACCCGCCTTTGCCGGCAGGTGCCACCCCGGGCCAGCCATGATCCGCGATCTCCTCACCGAACTGATGCTGATCCCCGGCCTGTCCGGCCACGAACACCGCGTGGCCAGTGCCATCGCCGCGCATCTCGACCGCCTCGGTCTTGCCCACCGCTCCGACCGGCTTGGCAACCTCATCTCTACGCTTCCCGGCGATCCCGCCCTGCCGTCGGTGATGATCTTCACCCACATGGACCAGCTTGGGTTCATCACCCGCAAGGTCGAAACCTCCGGCCTGATCCGCCTTGAACGGCTTGGCGGCGTCCCCGAACGCGCCCTTGCGGCGCAGGCGGTTGTCCTTTGCACCGATCAGGGCGACATCCCCGGCATCATCGCCAACAAATCGCACCACGCCACCACGCCAGAGGAAAAATACCGCGTTGTTCCCTATGCCGACCTCTACGTAGATGCCGGTTTCTCGTCAAAGGCCGCGGCCGAGGCGGCAGGGATCCGCATCGGCACGCCCGTGACCTACGCCCCCCGCGTGATCCCGCTGAATGGCACCCGCCTGGCCGGCACCTCGATCGACGACCGCGCGGGATGTGCGGCGCTTGTCGCGCTCGCTGCCGCCCGCACCGGCAAACCCGGCCCCACCCTGCACCTCGTCTGGTCGGTGCAGGAAGAGTTCAACCTGCGCGGCGTGCTGCCCGCCGTCACCGCCCTCGCCCCCGCCATCGCGTTGCAGATCGACCTCCTCTTGGCCTGCGACACCCCTGACATGACGTCGCGGGGCGATGTGGCCCTGGGGGCAGGCCCCGGCATCTCGCTTTATTCCTTCCACGGGCGCGGCACCCTGAACGGCGTGATCCCGCACCCCGCCTTGGTCCGCCTGATCGAGGCGGCCGCCACCACCGCGCAAATCCCCCTGCAACGCTCGGCCCATACCGGCGCGCTGACCGATCTCAGCTACATCCAGTTCCTCGGCCCCGAGGGTGTGGCCTGCCTCGATGTCGGCTTTCCGCTGCGCTACACCCATTCCGCGCTGGAGGTGGTGGATCTTGCCGACCTCGCCCAACTCGTCACCCTCCTCGACACCGCGCTCGACCACATCACCGCCGACCTCCCCCTCACCCGCACGCCATGATGACCCGCAGCCCATGACCCATACCCTCGGCATCGACATCGGCACATTCGAGACAAAGGGCGTCCTCGTCGATGCCGAAGGCCGGATCGCCGCCACCGCCTCGCGCCCGCACAAGATGATCGTCCCCCGCCCCGGCTGGGCCGAACACCGCGCCGAACAGGATTGGTGGGGCGATTTCGTCCACGTGACACGCGCGCTCCTGTCGCATTCGGGCCTTGATCCAAGGCGCATCCGCGCCGTCGCCACCTCGGCCATCGGGCCTTGCATGCTGCCGGTCGATGCGGCGGGCACGCCCCTGATGAACGGCGTCCTCTACGGCGTCGACACCCGCGCCAGCGCCCAGATCGCCGCGCTGAATGCCCGGATCGGCGAGGCCACGATCCTTGCCCGCTGCGGCAACGCGCTGACCTCGCAATCGGTGGGCCCAAAGATCCTGTGGCTGAAAGACACCCACCCCGACCTGTTCGCCAGAACCGCAAAGGTCCTCACATCGACCAGCTTCCTCACCTGGAAACTGACCGGCAACTATGTCATCGACCACTACACGGCCGCCGGTTTCTCGCCGCTTTACGATGTGAACAGCCTGTGCTGGACCGCCGATCTTGCCGATATCCTGCCGCTTGATCGTCTGCCGACGCTGCTCTGGTCCACCGATATCGCCGGCACCATCACCGCCGAAGCCGCCGCCGAGACCGGCCTTGCGGCGGGCACCCCCGTCACCTGCGGCACCATCGACGCGGCGGCCGAGGCGGTATCGGTCGGCGTGCAAGCCCCGGGCGACATGATGCTGATGTACGGCTCCACCATCTTTGTCATCGAGGTGACGGCCAGCCCCGTCCGCGACCCGCGCCTTTGGTATGCACACTGGCTGTTCCCCGGCCTGCATGCCTCGATGGCGGGCCTTGCCACCTCGGGCACCCTGACGCATTGGTTTCGCGATCAATTGGCCCGCGACACCGACTTTGCCACCCTCGCCGCCGAGGCCGAGGCCAGCCCGAAAGGCGCCCGGGGCCTGATCTGCCTGCCGCATTTCTCCGGCGAGCGTACGCCGATCCATGATCCGCTGGCCAAGGGGGCCTTTTTCGGTCTCGATCTGACCCACAGCCGCGCCGACCTGTTCCGCGCCGCCATCGAAGGCATCGCCATGGGCACCGCGCGGGTGTTCGATACCTATGGCGAGGTCGGTGCCACACCCTCCCGCGTGCTTGCTGTCGGCGGTGGCACGAAAAACGCGGTCTGGATGCAGGCGACCTCCGACCTTGGCAACATCCGGCAGCTAGTCTGCGAAAAAACCATCGGGGCCAGTTACGGCGATGCCTTCCTCGCCGCCGTTGCCATCGGTGCCGCCAGCCCTGACGCGATCACCCGCTGGAACCCGGTAGAGAGCACCGTCACGCCGGTGCCGGTCGCGGCCTATGACCGGCAGTATCCGCTGTGGAAGGCGCTTTATGCGCAGACACGGGATATTGCGCATGGCCTCGCGTAGGGGCACGGAAACCGCGTCACCCTCACAACTCCGGCAGGTCGACCACGCCCTTTTTCAGGATGAAACACCCATAAGGCCCGCTGTCGCTGGTGCGGATGATGGCAAAGGCCCGCCGCGCCTCGGCATAAAAGGCGAACCGCTCAAGGCTTCGCATTCCAACCGGCGCGCCCTCTGCGCTGTCTGCGACAGCTTGCATTCGGGCAAAGACCGGCCGTTCGGCCGCAGGGTCGCCCACCACCTGCATCCGGGTGACGGGTGCCGGGACAAAGCGATCCAGCGGCATCAGCGACAGGATGGCGCGCGCCGCCGTGGTCAGATCGCAGCCCGCCATATCGACCAGCTTGCCATAGGTGGTGTCCGCCGCGATGGTGGCCGCCGGATGGTTCACGTCGCAGATCACCAGATCGTCGCCGTGCCCCATCAACATCAACACATGCACAACTTCGGCCGACAGCCGCTGGTCGATCCGTTTCAGCATTCTCACCCCGCGATAAATCCTTGCCAAAAGGTTAACAAAATATCGGAAGTGTAATGATAACAGTGGGATAGTGGTTATAACACGCGTGTTATCACGTGCTACTTCACCGCTCCCGCCGCCATTCCCTTGATGATGAACCGCTCCAGCACCACCCCGATGACGATCAACGGCAGGATCGCCGCGAAGGACAGGGCTGCCATCGACCACCAGCTGATCCCCTGACTGCCGGTCTGGCTGGCCACCATCACCGGCAAGGTATTGGCATGGGTCGAGGTCAGCAGCGCCGCAAAGAAATACTCGTTCCAGGTCAGGACAAGGCTCAGGATGAACGCCGCGACCATGCCCGGCAGGGCGATGGGCAGGATGATCGTCAGGAACGCCCCCCAGACGCCCAACCCATCCACCATCGCCGCCTCCTCCAACTCGGTCGGGATCGAGGCAAACTGATCCTTCATGATCCAGATCACGATGGGCAGCACGGTCAGGGCATAAAGCAGGATCAGCCCGATCCGGGTGTCAAGCAGGGCCAGTTCCTTGTACAGCACCAGGAAAGGCAGGGCGAGCACGACCGGCGGCAGGATCAGCTGGCTGAGGAAGAAGAACGAGATGTCGTCATTCTTCATCCAGGCAAACTTGTAGCTGAACCGAGACAGCCCATAGGCCGCCAGCGACCCAAGCACCACCGCCAGCGCCGACGACGACAGCGCCGTGATCGTTGAATTCAGGAACCGTTTGACGAACTCTTCCCGCACCGTCGATTCCGCCCCGATCGTGTCGGGCGACAGCCCCAGCGACCGCCACCCCAGCCATTTCGGCTGATAGTCGACCCAGGGAATGAGGTTGCCCTGCATCACGTTCGGCGCCATCTTGAAGCTGGTGGTGATGGTCCAGTAGATCGGAAAGAGACAGATGAAGGCCCACAGGACCAGCACACCATAAACCACCAGCCGGTTGGCGAACCACTTGGAGCGGAAAGCGCGGTCGGCCTCGCTGTCCTTGAAGATCGCGGTCTCGGTCATGTCTGCGGCCTCGTCCAACGCGCCGCAAGCTTCATCAGGATGGTCATGCCGATGACGATCACCACCAGATAGACCATCGCCAGCATCGTGCCGTAACCGACGTTGGACCGGTCGCGATATTCGCGAAAGATGAAGCTGGTGACCGTATCCGTAGCCCCCCCGGGCCCGCCGGAGGTGACGTTGATCACAATGTCGGCCAGTTTCAGCTTGAAGATGATGCGGATCAGCACCGCCGTGACAGAAACCGGCAGCATCAGCGGGAAGGTAATCTCCCAAAAGCTTTTCCAGCCCGTCGCACCGTCAACCCGGCTTGCCTCGGTCAGTTCTTTCGGGATTGCCTGCAATCCCGCCAGCAACATGATCATCATGAAGGGGATGAAGGTCCAGGCATCCATGACCATGATGGTCAGCCTGGCCACCTCGGGAGACCCGAAGAACGACGGATTCTCCCACCCCAGCCAACGCGACAGGCGGGCGATGGGTCCGAAGCGGGCTTCCAGCATCGACTTGCCAATCATCCAGCTGACCGCGACCGGCGACAGCATCAGCGGCATGAGGAAGGCCACGCGAAAGAACTTGCGCGCCCGGATCTGACTGTTGAGAACCAGGGCAAGACCGAAGGCAATCGCATATTCGACCACGATTGCCAGCGTATACCAGACCATATTGACGAGCGCGTTCCAGTAGAACGGATCCGCCCACATTTGCGTCAGATTGGCCAGTCCGTTAAACTGACGCCCATCCGGGCTGGACAGGTTCCAATTTGAAAAAGCGATCAGCAAACCGAACAACAGCGGAAATACGGTCAGCGAGATGACAAACAACGCTGCGGGCAGAACGAAAAGCGTTCGCTTGCCGTGTTCGCCGCGAAGGATCACCTGCCCCCAACAGAAAGCCGTCGCCCAGAGACAGTATGCATAAAGCGTGGGCCGCCAGTTCTGAAAGCCAAAATCGTTGCCCCCGAATGCCTGCAAGCCCTGGAAAAGAGCCGTCAGGGCCAGCACCGCAGCAGAGGCCCAGATCAAGATCAACCCAGCCGCCTTACGGCGGGCGGTGATGGTGTCGCCGCTGACGACATGAAGAAGGTCACCTTGGTTCATACTAGCATGTTAGCTGGCCCAATGCGGCCTGAGAAGGGCCATTCTCAGACCAGGCGCCGCCCGGAAACGCATGCTTTATGTCCAATGATCCTGCCAAGATTTAGCCGACGGTCGATCACCGAGCGAGCGGAGCCGAAGCGCTTCACAGCATCGATAGCAAGCGAGTGGGGGAGTGACATGGCCAACACGAGACTGCGGCTTGTCATAGGGCCGACCGCCGGTGTTCCGCTGTTCCTGCCGTCAGTTGCCGTCGGTCATTAGCGGTTCACGGCACTGGCGCTGGGCAGCCTGATCGGCTTTGCCTTGGCATCGCGCGGGCTTGGCGGTGGGTCGTGACCGTTGACCGAGCGGTCGCGGCCAGTGGCGTGTTTAGCGCTGCTGATCCTGGCGCTGGCCTTGGCAATTTCCGTTCCGGCTGGCGATGACCGGCCCTGTCCCGGACGCGAATTCACTTTGGCATGGGCGAACAAAAAGAACAGGCATGACATTGATCATCACCAGAATCTACGCAGACTTAGTTGCCGCTCAGGCCGCCGTGCCCAGCTTGGGGGTCCGGGGCCATCCTGACAATGATTTGAACATCATTTCGCGGCACGGGGACGGCAAGATTGCAGACCGGATGCGCACGGCGCGGGTGAAGACCCGGCGCCTTTGGTGTTCGGACGCTTTCAACGCCGAAGTCCTGACGTTCTGCGATGACGGGCGGTGAGTTCCTATGCACCAGGCCGCTGCCGCTGCCGCTCCCGCTCCCGCAGTTGTCGCGGTCAAAGCCAAAGACCACGGCGATCCATCACGACCTACGCTTTCAGGCATGCTTTGCATCCCGCTGATCTCGCGCCGGTAAGCCGGGACCGGTCAGAACGGCAAAACGGCGCGCCTTGCGGGGCGCGCCGTTTCGGTTTGAATGACGCAGATGATTGCGTCGGCAACGGCTCACATCCCAAGCGATGCCTTGTAAAGCGCGATCTGGCTGTCGCGACCGATCTGGTCGGTGATCTTTTCCCAGGCGGCTGCGATGGCATCCGCTGTTTCCTGAGCACCGGGATACTGGCCGGCGAAGCCTTTGGCTAGTTCATCCTCCGCAACCGAATAGTATTGGAAGATACCTGGGATGCGCGGCTCGATTGCGGCGTTCGGGTGATTGTAGCTGTCGGCGTTCGACCCGAGATAGTCTTCGACAAAGGCGCGGTCATAACCCGCTGCTTCCCATTCTTCATATTGGAAGTGCGAGTTGCGATAAGGCTGAAAACCCGACGGATAGGCCGCGGTCCAAAGGCTTAGGTCCTTGCCGCCCAGATGGGCTGCTGCAGACCAGGCCGCTTTGCGCTTCTTCTCGTCAGCCGAGACTCGGCTGGTGACGTAGATGCCCCAGCCGATGTAAGCCATGTTCGGGGCCTCGTTATAGGTTTCTTCCCACGCGCCCGCGGCCGCGTTGTAGACCCGGTCCGACCCGGGGTTGATGCCGAAGCCCACCACATCGCCGACAACCGAGGTATCAGAAGTGCGCGCCGACGAACCCACGTCGCCCCACCAGGTCAGCATCGAGCCGGTCCCGGCGAGGAATTGGCTGAATGCGGTCGTGCCGGGGTCGGCATTGATCTGGTCGGCTGGATAGGCATTGGCGGCGATCAGGTCCATCACGTCCTGAATCGCCTGAACCCAGCCCGGGTTGTTCACGCGCGGCTTCATTGTATCGGGATCGAACAGCCATGCCTTGTCCGAAGGGTGTTTTACATAGGGTGCGGCGCGGTCTTCCAGAAAGTAGAACCCGAACCCGCCCCAGCCTTTCAGCGGGTCAAGGAAACCGTGCGCGGGCGTACCTGTCAGCGGGTCGGTCTTGCCGATAACGGCTTTCGACACGGCATTGACCTCTTGCCAGGTCTTGGGCGGTTCTGCCCCGCCAATTGCCCCCTCGCCGAAATAGTCCTTGCGATATGCGAAGGTATGGCAGTCGCCATCAATCGTCACGCGGTAGGTTTTGCCATCCCAGGTCCCGACCGGTGGTTTCAGATAGCCCACAATATCTTCGGCGTCGATTTGTGTTGCGACCCAGTCGGGCATTTCGTCCAACAAGCCGCGGCCGGCAGTGTCGCCCTCGAACGGGGCGCCCATCTCGATGATGTCGAAATCAACCGTTCCGGTGGCGATGGACTGCTGCAGGCGGCTGTTGTAATCGGCTTGCGCCAAATCGATCCAGTTGATCTTGGCGCCGGTATAGGCCTCCCATGGTTTCAGAAAGCCGCGAAACAGCACGTTGTGCAAGTTCTGGTTGTTCAGGCCCATAAAAGTCAGTTCGACCCCGGCAAACTCGCCCTCGGCAACGTTTGCCTTGGTCGCACCAAGGCACATCTCGCCGACCTTCTGCCAATCGGCATCGGTCGGGCTGCCCATGCCAACACCAGGAATTTTCAGGATTTCGGCCCGTACATTGCCATGGTTTTCGGCAAGCGCCGGGCGCATGCTCATCGGCAGGCCCGCCATCGCCGAAAGGGCAGTGGCCCCCTGCAGCATGCGACGGCGGCTCATCTTGGCACGCACCATTGCGTCGTAGATCTCAACCTTCACGATCAATCCTCCCTGTGGACACCCTGTTGCGGGCCGTGGCCCTGGGGCGCGTTTCGTTGCGTTTGACGTTTGCCATAAGCTGCTGCCGGCCCATCGTGCGGTCGGCGGCAGAAATGCTGACGGAACCTCCCCTGACCCGATTGGCAGCATTCCCCGCGCAAGCTTCGCAAGGGCTGACCGGCCTGTCAAGATTCTAACATGTTAGTATGATCAGCCGATGGACAGCCAAGCGCCGGACCGCTAGCCTTTGCAGAAATAGTGGGGGCAAGGCCGATGGCCGAGGTGACGATCCGCGATCTGAAGAAATTCTACGGCGGCGTTCAGGTCGTTCACGGCCTCGATCTCGACATCGCCGATGGCGAATTCGTGGTGCTGGTCGGACCTTCAGGATGTGGAAAATCGACGCTGCTGCGGATGATCGCGGGGTTGGAAGAGGTTTCAAGCGGCGATATCCGGATCGGCGAACGGCGCGTCAACAACCTGCCGCCGTCCGAGCGCGACATTGCGATGGTCTTTCAGAATTATGCGCTTTACCCGCACAAGACAGTTGCAGCGAACATGGGCTTTGCCTTGAAGATGCGCGGCATGGACAGGGCCGAAATTGATGCCCGGGTCACCCGCGCCGCCGAGATTCTGGGCCTGACGCCCTATCTTAGCCGCTTTCCCAGGGCGCTGTCGGGTGGGCAACGGCAACGCGTTGCCATGGGCCGCGCCATCGTGCGCGACCCTCAGGTGTTTTTGTTCGATGAACCGCTTTCCAATCTTGATGCCAAGCTTCGCGTCCAGATGCGTACCGAAATCCGCGAGTTGCACCTGCGGCTGAAGACGACGACCGTCTACGTGACGCATGATCAGATCGAAGCGATGACGATGGCCGACAAGATCGTCGTCATGCAGGGTGGCCGTATCGAGCAGGTGGGTGCGCCACTGGAACTGTATGACCGACCCGTGAATACCTTTGTCGCCAGCTTCATTGGCAGCCCGTCGATGAACATGGTTGCGGGCCGGGTGGTGGAGCGGGATGGCATTCGGCTGATAGAGGCGGGTCCGGCGCTGCTGCCGCTGCCTTTGGGGGCCACGATCGAGGTGGGCCGCGAGGTAACCTACGGCATCCGGCCCGAAGCGTTGACAACTGGTGGGCAGGGGCTGTCCGGCACTGTCGCGGTGGTGGAACCGACCGGGTCAGAGACGCATGTGGTGTTGCGCGTCGGGTCGCAGGATATAGTGGGGATGTTTCGTGACCGGGTCAACTTTCGCCCCGGCGATGCGCTGACCTTTGCACCGGACCCTGAAAAGGTGCATCTGTTTGACAACACCACCGGTGCGCGGATCTGAGGGAGAAGTGACATGCTAAAGGGGTTGGATAACCGCTTGAACGCCGAGGTGCTGGGCGTTTTGCGCGCGATGGGACACGGTGATGTCGTGATCGTTGCCGATACGAACTTTCCGGCCGATTCAGTGGCGCGGGCTACCGTCACGGGCAGGCTGTTGCGGATGGAAAACCTCAGCTGCGGCGAGGCGGCGAAGGCGATCCTTTCGGTCCTGCCGCTGGACACGTTCGTTGACGATTTCGCCGGACGGATGGAGGTGGTCGGTGCGCCAAACGATGTGCCCCCGGTGCAACAGGAGGTGCAGGTCCAGATCGACCGCGCCGAGGGTAGGCCCCGCCCGATGATCGGGATCGAGCGGTTCGCCTTCTACGACATGGCGCGCAAATCCTATGCGGTGATCCAAACGGGCGAGCGGCGGTTCTACGGATGTTTCATGTTCCGCAAGGGCGTGATCCCGCCAGAATCCTGACCCGGGAGGCATGAGTTGAAACCCATCGTCATCCTCGGCATTTTCGTGGCCGATACAGCCTACCGGGCCGAGCGTCAGCCAAAGATGGGTGAGACGATCCTGGGCATGTCCTTTGTTCTTGGGCCTGGTGGCAAGGGCTCCAACCAGGCGGTTGCGGCGGCTATGGCAGGGGGGCGGACCCATTTCATCACCCGTCTGGGCAGGGATGCCTTCGCCGATATCGCTCGCGCGACATGGGGCAGGGCGGGCGTGCATCCCGAGGTGACCGAAGATGCCGAGAGTTACACCGGTGCGGCCTATATCTTCATCGAAAACGCAACCGGCAACAACGCGATCATCGTCGCGCCCGGTGCTGCGGGGCGGGTGTCGGTTGCGGATGTCGAGGCGCGGCGATCCCTGATCGAAGGCGCCGCCGTCTTCGTAACCCAGCTGGAACAGCCGATCCCCGCCGCCCGCCGCGCGCTGGAAATCGCCCGCGCGGCTGGAGTGCGAACGATACTCAACCCGGCACCGGCGGCCCCGCTGGATGACGCGATGCTGGCGCTGTGCGATTTCGTCACCCCGAACGAATCCGAGGCAGTGGCGTTGACCGGTCTGCCCGTCACATCGATACCACAAGCCAATCTTGCCGCTGATGCACTTCTTGCCAAGGGTGTCGGCGCGGTGGTGATCACATTGGGTCACAAGGGCGCGCTTTACCGCGATGGGACCCGCTCGGTGCATGTGCCGGTGATCA
Organism: Paracoccaceae bacterium; assembly: GCA_043727195.1. Lineage (GTDB taxonomy): Bacteria > Pseudomonadota > Alphaproteobacteria > Rhodobacterales > Rhodobacteraceae > JAUYQR01. Next base: position 16,044 of record JAYSYZ010000177.1, on the reverse strand, counting down.
GTTCCGGCCCGGTGGTGGAAACCACAGGCGCGGGCGATGCGTTCAATGGCGGTTTCGCCGTGGCCTTGTCTGAAGGCATGGATGTGGTGGACGCGGTGCGCTTTGGCTGCGCCACCGCCGGCATTTCGGTCACCCGCCCGGGCACCGCGCCGTCGATGCCGTCCCGTGCGGAAATCGACGCGCGGCTGGCGCGCGGCTGACCGGATCCTGTCATACGGCTGTTACAAAACTTACGCATATGCGTCACTGACCATCCTTAAACGGAACGCCAAGGGCCGACTCAATATGGCTCTCGCGCAACCAAGGAGTGACCCATGCGTCTTGCAAAACTCACCGTTTCGGCGATTGCCATCGCTGCAGCCGCCACTGCGGCCGAAGCCCGCGATCAGGTTCAGGTGACCGGTTCGTCGACCGTGCTGCCCTATGCCACCATTGTCGCGGAAGCTTTCGGCGAAAATTTCGATTTCCCTTCGCCGGTTGTTGAAGGTGGCGGTTCGGGTGCCGGCCGCAAGAAGCTGTGCGAAGGTGTGGGCGAGACGACTGTCGATATCGCCAACTCCTCCAGCCGCATTTCGCAATCTGACATCGACCTGTGCATGGCGAATGGCGTGAACGAAATAATGGAAGTCCGCATCGGATATGACGGCATCGTCTTTGCCTCGGACGTGAGCGGACCGGAATTTGCCCTGACCCCGGCTGATGTCTATCTGGCCCTTGCGGCCAAGGTAGCCAAGGATGGCGCGGTTGCCGACAACGCGGTAACCAAGTGGTCAGAAGTCAACGCCGCCCTGCCGGATCAGGAAATCCTTGCCTATGTCCCCGGCACCAAGCACGGCACGCGTGAAGTATTCGATACCAAGGTCATCATCGAGGGCTGCAAGGCGACTGGCGCGCATGATCTGTTCCTGGCCGTGGCCGAAGGTGCGGATGACAAGGAAAAGAAAGCCAACGCCGACAAGGCCTGCAACGAGTTGCGCACCGATGGCCGGTCGGTCGATATCGACGGCGATTACACTGAAACGCTTGCCCGCCTCGATGCCGACAAGACCGCCGTCGGCGTGTTCGGCCTGTCATTCTACCAGAACAACACCGACAAGCTACGCGTGGCAACGATGAACGGGATTGTCCCGACGGTGGAAACCATTGCCGCAGGTGACTATCCGGTGTCGCGCCCGCTCTACTTCTACGTCAAGAAGGCGCATATCGGCGTCATTCCGGGCCTCAAGGAATACGTCGAGTTCTTTGTGTCCGACGACATGGCCGGCCCGAACGGCCCGCTTGCGGAATACGGTCTGGTTTCCGATCCGGAACTGGCAGCGACACAAGCTGCGGTTGCTGCGGAGACTCCGATGGGGCCGCTGGAATAAGCTTTCTGAAGGGCGGCGCTTCGGTGCCGCCCGTTTCCTCTGGCGAGATCGGCCTCGGATGACCGTGTTCCCCCTTCTTTTCGTGATCCTTGTGCTGGCCACTGCCGCTTTCGTGGTCTGCCGGGCCAGAGCCTTGGCTTTGGGCGGCGGTCAACTCGGTACTCTGCACTCATTGCCCGGCTATTATGGCTGGCACGGCGCGATCATGGTTTTGCTGCCCGCCCTTGGGGCATTGATTCTCTGGTTGATCCTTCAACCTCTGATCGTCGACCAACGCATTTCGGCACAGTTGCCACCGGAACTGACCCTGGATGATACTGCCCGCTCGTTGGCCATGGCCGAAGTGCGACGGCTGGCGGAGGGGCTGGATGTGGCGCTTGCCTCAGGGTCGGTTAGTGAAGATGTGTCCGGCACCCTCACCACCACGGCAGGCGGCAGCTTGCGGGCGGCACTCGCGACTGCCGGCGTGGCGCTGGCCGAAGATGTCTCGCCGCAGATTTTGACCGCTGCACAATCCTATCGCGGCATGGCCGCAGCCGCAGCGGTTTGGCGCGCCCTTCTGGTACTTGCCGCCGCCCTCGCCGGCCTCGCCTATGCCGTCAGGGTCACCACGGGTGATCTTCGCGCCCGGAACCGGGTAGAGGGTGTGGTGCTGGGCCTGTTGATGGCGGCCTCTACCATTGCCATCCTGACGACCGTCGGCATCGTCTGGTCGATGCTGTCCGAGACGTTCAATTTTTTCGCGATGTATCCGGCGGCGGATTTCTTTTTCGGTCTTACCTGGTCGCCAAACTTTCGCGGTGGCTCGACCTTGGGGTTCATTCCGCTATTGTGGGGGACGCTGTACATCAGCCTGATCTCGATGCTGGTCGCTGTCCCCATCGGCCTCTTTGCCGCGATCTATCTGGCGGAATATGCCACGCCGAACGTGCGGGCTTGGGTGAAGCCTCTGATCGAGGTTATTGCCGGGATCCCGACCGTGGTGTTCGGCCTGTTTGCGCTGGTCACCGTTGGCCCGCTGCTGCGCGAATACTTTGCCCAGCCGTTGGGCCTTGGTGACAGCGGGTCCTCGGTGATGAACGCCGGGATCGTCATCGGTATCCTGAACATCCCGTTCATTTCGTCGCTTGCCGACGACATCATCAACGCTGTACCGCAGTCGCTGCGCGACGGCTCCTACGGTCTTGGCGCGACCAAATCCGAAACCGTCCGGCAGGTGATCCTGCCTGCCGCCTTGCCCGGCATTGTTGGCGCCGTTCTTCTGGCCGCCAGTCGCGCCATCGGCGAGACGATGATCGTGTCGATGGGTGCGGGCGCAGCCGCCAAGCTGGACCTCAACCCGTTCGAGGCGATGACGACGATCACCGTAAAGATCATCGGCCAATTGACCGGTGACACCGACTTTGCATCGCCCGAAACGCTGGTGGCTTTCGCGCTGGGTATGACCTTGTTCGTCATCACGCTGGGGCTGAACATCCTCGCGCTTTACGTCGTGCGGAAATACCGGGAGCAATACGAATGACCGTTGCCACCGCCTCGGCCCCGGCAGCGCCGCGCAAGGGCTCGCTCCTTGTCGAAGACATGCGAATGAAACGCCGGAATGCTGCTGAAACTCGGTTCCGCCTTTACGGGCTTGGGGCGATTGCCGTCAGCCTTGCCACGTTGGCGATCATGCTTTGGACGATATTTTCGGATGGCGTTTCGGCTTTTTATCAAGCCAAGCTGACCATTCCGATAACGCTGTCCTCCGACATCCTTGATCCAAAGGGTAATGGCAGTCGCGACGAAATGGCCAAGGTGACGACAGTGGGTTACAACAAGCTGATCGCACAGGCCTTCGAGGCGGAAATGGCGGCCAAGGGGGTCAATCTGGCCGGGCTGAATGCGAAGGGCCTGACCGGATTGATTTCAAAGGACGCTGCGGGCGATCTGCGCGCCACCGTGCTTGCCAATCCGGCCATGCTGGACACCACGATTGATGCCAGCCTTCTGGCCGCCGGTCGCGTGGACGGCTATCTGAAGGGCCGGGTTACCATGCAGACGGCAGAACGCGACAACCAGATCTCGCCGGAACAACTGAAACTGGCCGACCGGCTGATGACGGCCGGGATCCTCAGGTCGCAGTGGAATTGGGATTTTTTTACAAATCCGGATGCGTCTGACCAACGCCCCGAAGCGGCGGGTCTCGGTGTTGCCATCCTCGGTTCGTTGTACCTGATGATCCTTGTGGCGATCATGTGCGTGCCGGTCGGCGTCGCCGCATCGATTTACCTAGAGGAATTCGCCCCTACGAATCGCTGGACCGACCTGATCGAAGTGAACATTTCCAACCTTGCTGCCGTGCCGTCGATTGTCTACGGCATCCTCGGCCTTGCGATCTTCATCAACTTCATGGGCTTTCCGCAGTCTTCCACTCTGGTTGGTGCGCTGGTGATCAGCCTCATGGTGTTGCCCACGATCATCATCGCTACCCGGGCCTCGATCCGCGCGGTGCCGCCGTCGATCCGCGATGCCGCGCTCGGGGTCGGCGCCTCGAAGATGCAGATGGTGTTTCACCACGTTCTACCGCTGGCTGCACCTGGCATTCTGACCGGTACGATTCTTGGCCTCGCGACAGCATTGGGTGAAACCGCACCATTGCTGCTGATCGGAATGGTCGCCTTCGTCGACAATTATCCCTCTGCCCCGGTTGAAGGCTTTCTTGACCCTGCCACCGCTCTGCCGGTGCAGGTCTATGGCTGGGCACAGCGTGCCGATCCGGCATTCATCGAACGCTCGTCAGGTGCGATTATCGTGCTCCTGGCCTTTCTTGTCGTGATGAACGTCGCGGCAATCCTTCTGCGCCGCAAATTCGAACGGCGCTGGTAAGATCAGATGTTGGAGACAGCCGTCATGGACGACATGCGCATTGTGGAGCGGACCGTGCAGACACACGCGACCAAGATCAGCGCGAGAGGGGTGCAGGTGCACTATGGCACCACCCATGCCCTGAAGGATGTCAATGTCGAGATTCTTGAGAACACTGTCACCGCCTTCATCGGCCCTTCGGGTTGCGGCAAATCCACCTTTCTGCGCTGCCTGAACCGGATGAATGACACGATCCCCGGCTGCAAGGTCACCGGCATGATCCAACTGGACGGCGAGAATATTTATGATGCCCGCGTCGATCCGGTACAGTTGCGTGCCAAGGTCGGCATGGTGTTTCAAAAGCCGAACCCGTTCCCGAAGTCGATCTATGACAACGTCGCCTATGGGCCAAAAATCCATGGCTTGGCGCGCACCAAGGCCGATCTTGACGCGATCGTTGAAACCTCGCTGCGCAAGGCCGCGCTATGGAACGAGGCGAAAGACCGTCTCGCCTCGCCCGGCACCGGGCTTTCAGGCGGCCAGCAGCAGCGGCTTTGCATCGCGCGGGCGATCGCCACCTCGCCCGAGGTTCTTTTGATGGACGAGCCTTGCTCGGCGCTCGATCCCATTGCGACTGCGCAGGTGGAAGAACTGATCGACGAGTTGCGCGCCAGCTTTTCCGTGGTGATCGTCACCCATTCAATGCAACAAGCCGCGCGGGTCAGTCAGAAGACCGCCTTCTTCCATCTGGGAAGCCTTGTCGAATACGGCGAGACCGGCAAGGTCTTTACCACCCCTGAAGACCCGCGCACCGAAGCCTACATCACCGGTCGGATCGGTTGAGAGGAAAGCCATGAACACCACACATATCCTTTCCGCTTTCGACCGCGATCTGGAGGCTGTTCAGGCCCTCGTCATGCGGATGGGCGGCCTGGTCGAGACGGCCCTCCTTGACGCGGCCGAGGCGCTGGATGCGCGCGACGAAGACATGGCCACCCGGGTGCGGGTCGGCGACAAGGCGATTGACGCGCTGGAGGATCAGATCAACATCGAATGCGCCCGGCTTATTGCTCTGCGGGCGCCCGCTGCAGGTGATCTCAGAACGGTGCTTACGGTGATGAAGATTGCCGCCGCGCTGGAACGGGCGGGAGATTACGCAAAAAATCTTGCCAAGCGCACCGTGGTGCTGGGCCAGATGCCGCATGTCATGGGGGCCTCCGGCTCGATCCGCAGGCTGGCAAAGGCGGTTGTTCTGATGCTGAACGACGCGCTGGACGCCTATATCCGCCGTGACGTCAGGCTGGCCGAGGATGTGCGCCAGCGAGACCGCGATATCGACCAGATGTACAACTCGATCTTTCGCGAGTTTCTGACCCACATGATGGAAGACCCGCGTAACATCGGCCCCTGCATGCATCTGCATTTCATTGCCAAGAACATCGAGCGGGTGGGGGATCACGCGACTTCGGTCGCCGAGCAGGTCATCTATCTGGTGACCGGCAGCATGCCGGGCGACGAGCGGCCCAAGGTTGACAGCACGGCCACAACCGTGGCGAGGGCTTGAGGATGGCGCGGTCAGGGCAACCCACGGTCCTTCTGGTCGAGGATGAACCGGCGCAGCGGACAGTGTTGGCTTACAACCTTGAAGCCGAAGGGTTCGACGTCATGCAGGCCGATAACGGCGAGGATGCGATGATCCTGGTCGATGAAGAGGCCCCCGATATCATCATCCTGGATTGGATGATGCCGAAGGTATCCGGCATCGAGGTCTGCCGCCGGCTGAAGATGCGGCCCGATACGCGGGGCATTCCGATCATCATGCTGTCAGCGCGGGCCGAAGAGGTGGACCGCATCCGTGGGCTGGAAACCGGCGCGGATGATTACGTGATCAAGCCCTATTCGGTGCTGGAATTGATGGCCCGCGCGCGGGCGCAACTGCGCCGGGTCAGGCCCTCGACGGCGGGGGTGGTGCTGCAGCATGACGATATCCGGCTGGACCCGGAAACCCACCGGGTCTACCGGGCCGACAAGGTGCTGAAGCTGGGGCCGACGGAGTTCAAGCTGCTGGTCACGCTGATGGAACGGCCGGGGCGGGTGTTCAGTCGGGAGCAGTTGCTGGATCTGGTCTGGGGGCGGGACATCTATGTCGATACGAGGACCGTGGACGTGCATGTCGGGCGGCTGAGAAAGTCGCTGATGCTGTTCGGGGGGGAAGATCCGGTGCGGACCGTCAGGGGCGCAGGATATGCCTTGGGGTGAGATAACACGCGTGTTATAGCGGGCAACTATCTGATATTGCAGTATAAGCTAATTTTTGTTAACTTTTTGGTAAGGGTTGTGAGCGGCGTCACTTGGTTTGACGAAAACCGCGAACTGCCGCGCTGATGTATTCAAGCGGTTACGGGATTGCGATGTCGGACGGTGGACGCGAAAGGGCTGCAGCCGCTTGGCGTTTGATCGTTTGCAAGTTCTGGTGCCCATCGGCGGCATGTTGAATCAATGACTTACGAGATGCCCGGAGAGGCGGCCGTTAGGCCACGCCCTAACGGTTTATGGTCAATCCTGCTTTTCTGGATGCTGCGACAGATCGTCAAACTCAAGGGAGCGGTTCTCGTGCCCATGCAAGCCAAGCCCGCGAAACCGGGCGCAACCGCGCGCCTGGCCGAGGCCCTGAACCTTGTGCCCGATGCGACCGGGGAAGAGATGCCGAAAGCGCTCACGGCGCATCTGAAGGCACCGGCCCCTCCTGAACCGGCAAAATTCGTGCCGGGTGCCACCGTCCAGGTGATGCTGCCCAAACGCAATCTGAGCATTGCTACTCGCAAGTTCAGTACCGCAGTTCGCGCAGGCGCAGCGCGGTCGAAGCGCTGATCGTGACAATACGCCGGTTGCGCCCTGCCAAAGTGGCGGTCGAGCGCGCTGTCCGCCAGAGGGTGAAAGGCCCGCCCTGGCCGGTTCAGATGTCTTTCGGGAGCGGAGCGTTCAGAACGGCGTTCAGCCGATCCAGAAACATTCCCACATGATCCGTCGAGAACACCAGCGGCGGGCGGATCTTCAGGATATGGCCTTGCGGGCCGGTGGCGCTGATCAACACGCGGGCCTGTCGCAGCGCGTTGACGATGTGGGCGGCGCGTGCGGGGTCTGGCGTCGCGTCGTCGGTGAGGATGTCGAGCCCGAGAAAAAGGCCGGCGCTACGGGTCTGGCCGAGGCAGGGGTGCCGGGTGGCGAGGTCGTCCAGCCCGCTGTGGAAAACGCGGCCGACCTGCAGGGCATTGGCCTGCAAGGCTTCGTCGTCGATCACGTTCAGCACGGCCATGCCGACTGCAGCGGCGACGGCATTGCCGCCGAAGGTGTTGAAGTAGCGGGCATTGGCACCGAAGGCTGCGATGATGTCTGGCTGCACCACAAGGCCCGCCATCGGGTAGCCGTTGCCCATGGGTTTGCCCAGAGATACCATATCGGGGATCAGGCCGTGGCGCTGAAATCCCCACATCTGGCTGCCGGTGCGGCCAAAGCCGGGCTGCACCTCGTCGGCGATGAAAAGCCCGCCTGCGGCGCGGATTGCGGCAGCGGCGGCGGCGAGAAAACCTGCCGGATCGGGCAGCACGCCGTCGGACGAAAAGATGGTGTCGACGATCAGGGCGGCGGGTTTGAGGCCTTGGGCGGCCATTCGTTCGGTGGCGGCACCGACAGCAGCGGCGAAGCCCTGCGCAAGGTCGCCGGGGTAGTTGGCCGCCGTGGGGGCGGGGATCGGAAACACCGTGGGGCCGGGGGCGGTGGCCGGGCCGATCGACATCGACATCTCGGCGGTGGCGAGGGTGACGCCGTGATAGGCGTTGTCAGTGACGATCACCCCGGTGCCGCCGGTGCGGGCGCGGGCGATGCGGAGGGCAAGATCATTCGCCTCGGACCCGGTGCAGGTGAACATGACGTGGGTCAGGGGGGCGGGGAACAGGGCCAGAAGCCGCTCGGCATAATCAAGCACCGCGTCGTGCAGGTAGCGGGTGTGGGTGGCAAGGGTTGCGGCTTGGCCAGCCATGGCCGCGACCACGCGGGGGTGGCAATGGCCGACGGATGCCACGTTGTTGTAGGTGTCGAGATAGGCCTTGCCGTCGCGGTCGTAAAGCCAGACGCCCTCGCCCCGCACCAGGTGGACCGGGGTTTCATAAAAGAGGCGATAGGCGGGGCCAAGCAGCGCGCTGCGGCGGGCGATGCGGGCCGCATCCTCCGGACCGAGGCTGCCCGCGCCGGGGGTGTAGGCGTTGATCATGGTGGTCTGGCGGGTCATTGGGGGGTCCTTTCGCAAGCCGTGGCAAAGCTGGCGGTGGCGGTTTCCGGGGCGATCAGGCGGAAGGCCTGCAGGCCGGCCACGGCAGAGGGCTGGTTCCGCAAGATATAGACGGCGTTTTCCGGGTAGCGGGCCGCGCGCCAGCTGGTGATGGCAATGGTGGCGATCATCCGTGCGGTGACGAGGTCGAAAAGCAGCGCGATTTCGGGCGCGGTCAGCGGCAAGATCGAGGTGTAGCCCTGCAGCAGGGGCGTGAGGCTGGCCAAGGGCAAGGCGGGGTCGATCCGGTAGGCCGCAGCGGTGGCGAGGTCGCAGATGCGGGGGGTGCGGACCATGTCGCCGAAGTCGAGGATGCCGGTGATCCGGGTGGGGTCGTCAGGGGCGACGAGAAGGTTGTGGGGGTTGAAGTCGGCGTGGACGACCTGCGCGGGCAGGCGGGCCAGCGCGGGGGCGATGTCGGTGGCGAAGCGGGCGACGAAGGCGGTCGCCTCGGCGCGAAGGGCCGCGTCCCGGATCGCGGGAAGGAGGGGGGCGAGGCGGGGGGTCTGCCGGACATCCCACAGCAGGATGTGGTCGGCGGCGGGGTGATCGAAATCCTGCAGGGCGGCGGTGAGGGTTGCGAGGGCCGTTCCCACGGCATGGCTTTGCGCGGGGTCGGGGCGGGTGGCATGCAGCGGGGAGCCGTCAAGCCAGGTCAGCAGGCGGAGGGCGCCGTGCGGGGTGGGCAGGATGGTGCGACCGTCGAGGGTGGGGATCACGCGGGGGACCGGCAGGGCAGGAGCGCGGGCGGCGACGTGGTTCAGGGCGGCGGTCTGAAAGGCGGTCATCGCGCCAGGCTCGCCGGGGTTGGAGAGTTTCAGGACGAAACTGCCCCCGGTGGCGGTGGTCAGCCGGTGGTTGAGGTCGCGTTCCGAGGTGAGTGGGGTCAGCGTGCCGGTCAGACCGTAATGAAGCTCTGCGAGGCGGAGAAGGTCGGCCTTGGCGATGCAGGGCGGGGGCAGGGTGAGAAGGCTGTCGCCGGGGGCGGGCATGGGGGTGCTCTTGCAGGTCGCGGCAAGGATAGCGGGTTGGCCGGGCGGGGCTAGAGGGGAAATGAAGGGGGTATAACACGCGTGTTATACTGAGTAAGTATATGAAATGTATAGACATCCGTAATTTTATTAATCATTTGGAAAGGATTTCGCCGCTTGTCGCGGGGCAGTTTTTCCGCCGATGACGGCGTGACATTGGTTGCGGCGGGTGGTTGCATGGGTGGGTGCGACAGGTCGGTGCGACGGGCGGGTGCGACGGGCGGGGTGAGAATGCGGTGGATTGTGGCGGTGCTGGCGGTGACGATGATTGCGCTGGCGGTCTGGCGGCTGGAAACGGCGGCGGCGGAGCTGCGGGTGGAGGCGGTGACGTTCGGGTCGGTGCCCGGGCGGGTGTATCACCCGCAAGAGGCACTGGGGCCGGTCCTGGTCATCGCGCACGGGTTTGCGGGCAGTCAGCAGATCATGCAGTCGTTCGCCCTTAGCGCAGCGCGGGCAGGTTATGTGGCGGTGACATATGACAGTGCCGGGCATGGGCGGAACCCTGCGGCGCTGACCGGATCGGTGACCGAAGTGACGGGGGCGACGGCGACGCTGGTGCGGGAACTGGCAGCGGTGGCGGGGGCGGCGCGGGGCCTTGGCGACGGGCGGGTGGCAGTGCTGGGCCATTCGATGGCGACAGACATCGTGGTGCGGTTTGCCAAGGGCGCGCCTTGGGTGCAGGCGGTGGTGGCGGTGTCGATGTTTTCGCCCGAGGTGACGGCAGCGGAGCCGCGCAACCTGCTGGTGATCACCGGTGCGTGGGAAGGGATGTTGTCGGCCGAGGCGCTGCGGGTGGTGCGGCTGGTGACGCCCGATGCGGTGGCGGGGGTGACTTACGGCGTGGCGGGGAACCTGCGGCGCGCGGCGGTGGCCCCGCATGTGGAGCATGCCAGCGTGCTGTTCTCGACTGCGGCGATGGCCGAGACGGTGGGCTGGCTGGATACGGTCTACGGGGTGGAACGTGTGGTGCCGGAGGGGGCCGACAGGGGAGGGTGGATCCTGCTGCTGCTGGCGGGGGCGGTGGCGCTGGGCTGGCCCATGGCGGGAGGGTTGCCGGTGCTGGCGGCGCGGCCGGCGGGGGCTGCGTTGCGCGGGCGGCGGTTGTGGATCGTGGCGCTGGCGCCGATGGTCGGGGTGCCGCTGGTGCTGCGGGTGGTGCCGACGGGGTTTCTGCCGGTCGTGGTGGCGGATTATCTGGCGGTGCATTTTCTGGCCTATGGCGTGGCGACCGGCCTTTGTCTGTGGGCGGTCGGCGCGCCGCTGCCGGAGCTGCGCTGGCGCGGGGTCATGGCGGGCGTGGCGGCGGCGGGGTTCGTTGCGCTGGCGCTGTTCTGGCCGGTGGACCGGTATCTGACGAACTTTTGGCCCGGGCCGGGGCGCGGCGTGATCATCGCGGCGCTGGCGGTGGGGACATTTGCCTATTTCTGGACGCTGGACTGGGCGGGGCGGGGTGAAGGAGCCGGGCGGGGGGCCTATCTGATCTTGAAGGCGTGCTTTGTGATTTCCTTGGCGCTGGCGGTGGCGCTGGATTTCGAGCGGCTGTTCTTTCTGTTGATCATCCTGCCGATCGTGGTGGTGTTCTTTCTGGTCTTCGGGCTGTTGGGCATGTGGGTGGACCGGCGCACGCGGCATCCCTTGCCGGGGGCGGTGATGGCGGGGTTTGCCTTTGCCTGGGCGCTGGGCGTGACGTTTCCAAGTCTGAGCGCGGGGTAGGCGATGGAGCAGGTTTTCGACGGGCACAACGACATACTGCTCAGGCTGTGGAAATCGCCGGAGCGGCGGGAGGCGATCTGGCTGGGGGCGGAGGGCACCGGCCATCTGGATCTGCCGCGAATGCGGGCGGGCGGATTTGCGGGCGGGTTGTTCGCGATCTATGTGCCGTCGGCGGTGACGGTCGGTCTGGACACGCTGCATTCGGCCATGCGCAGGCCGCCTTATGACGTGGCGCTGCCGCCGCTGTTGCAGGCGGGCGAGGCGCTGCCGGTGGCGGTGGCGCAGGCGGGGCATTTCCACTGGATGGCGCGGGTGTCGGAGGGCGGGTTCCGCATCTGTGTCACCGTGGCAGAGATCAGGGCGGCGCTGGCGGACGGCGTGATCGCCGGGGTTCTGCATATGGAGGGGGCCGAGGCGATTGGCCCCGATCTTGATGCGCTGCATCTGTTTCATGGCCTGGGCCTCAGGTCGCTGGGGCCGGTGTGGAGCAGGCCGACGATCTTTGGCCACGGCGTGCCGTTCCGGTTTCCATCCGGCCCCGACACCGGGCCGGGGTTGACGGCGGCGGGGCGCGCGCTGGTGCAGGAATGCAACCGGTTGAAGATACTGGTGGATCTGAGCCATCTTAACGAAGCGGGGTTTCGCGACGTGATGCGGATCAGCGATGCACCGCTGGTGGCGACGCATTCGAATGCGCATGCGGTCTGCACGTCGTCACGCAACCTGACGGACTGGCAATTGGGTGCGATACGCGAAACCGGCGGGATGGTGGGGCTGAACTTTGCGACCGTGTTCCTGCGGCCGGACGGGCGCGACGATCCGGCGATGGGGTGGGAGCCGGTGCTGCGGCATCTGGATCATCTGATCGGGGCGCTGGGCGAGGATCATGTGGGCTTCGGTTCAGATTTCGACGGGGCGGTGATGCCGGCGGGAATCGGCGATGTGGCGGGGTTGCCTGCGCTGATCGCAGCACTGCGGGCGCATGGGTTTGGCGCGGCGCTGGTGACGAAACTGGCGCGGGAAAACTGGTTGGCGGCTTTGCAGCGGGTGTGGCACCCCGGCGCATGACGCGCGGGTGCTGACCGAAGGCGGGTCGCTGGCGCGGATCGTGCTTGACGGGCAGGTCTATGCGCTGCGCATCACCCGGGCGGGGAAACTTATCCTGACGAAGTAGGTTGCGGCAACAAGACGCTCGGTCCGGTCTGGCGCTGTCAAGGCGGGGTGGCCCGAAAGGGTGTTGGTGCTGATGGGTTGGCGCCGATTCCGACATTTCCGGAAAGGGGTGGCCATCACGGATGCCGCCGAGGACACTCAGAACAAACTCAGCTGATCGCCGGGTTTTGGCGGCACCCCGAACAGGTCGCTGCGCAGTGCCGGCAGGCCACGCGTCAGGCCCAGACGATGGCGCGCGACGTCGAGGCGGCGGCGGATAAGGTCGGCCCAGATGCCCTGCCCGGTCATCCGGACGCCGAAGGCGGGATCGTAGTCGCGCCCGCCGTGCAATTCGCGCACGCGGCCCATGACGCGGGCGGCGCGGTCGGGGAAAGTGGTCTCGATCCAGGTGCGGAACAGGGTGGCCACCTCCATAGGCAGACGGAGCGGGATCGAGGTGGCGTGGGTCGCCCCGGCTGCGGCTGCGGCGTCAAGGATGGATTCCAGTTCGTGGTCGGTGAGGGCGGGAATCAGGGGGGAAACTTGCACCCGCACCGGGATGCCTGCTGCCGCGAGGGCGCGGATCGTGGCGAGGCGGCGCTGCGGGCTTGGCGCGCGGGGTTCCATCTTGCGGGCAAGGCTTGCGTCGAGGGTGGTGAGCGAGATGCTGACGGAGGCGAGGCGCCGGGCGGCCATGGCGGCGATGAGGTCGATGTCGCGTTCGATGAGCGTGCCCCGGGTGGTGATCCAGACCGGGTGGCTGAAATCGGCGAGCACGGTCAGGATCTGGCGCGTCAGGCCATGGGTGGCGTCGATGGGCTGGTAGGGATCGGTGTTGGTGCCGATCGCGATGGGGGCGGGCTGGTAGGCGGGCCGGGACAATTCCTGCGCCAGCACCCCGGCGATGCCGGGGCGGGCGATCAGGCGCGTCTCGAAGTCGAGACCGGGGGAGAGGTTGAGGAAGGCGTGGCTGGGCCGGGCGTAGCAGTAGATGCAGCCATGTTCGCAGCCGCGATAGGGGTTGATCGAGCGGTCGAAGGGCAGGTCGGGCGAGCGGTTGTAGGTGATGGCAGACCGTGGGCGTTCAAGTCGCGTTTCGGTTCGGATCAGGCGGTCATCCTCGGGGATGTCCCAGTCATCGGCAAACCCTGCGCGGGACTGCGGTTCGAACCGGCCGGAGGCATTTGTCGCAGCGCCGCGCGCGCGCGGACGCTGGCCAGGGGGAAGGGAGCCGTTCGCGTCGGTCATGCTGCAAGATTAGAACAATAGCGGAACATTTTCCAGCGGAATGCGCCAGCCGACACCTTTCTGTCGGCTTTCATCCGGTGTATGTCGCTATCCGAAAAGTGGGCCGGTCGCTTTGCGCCCATCCACGTTACAGGATCTAATCCCCAAGGAGCCGGGCGATGGCCGACGCAGACGAAATCATCCTTGCCGAACTGTCGGACGACGAACTGGTCCTGCAGATGCATGACGACCTGTACGATGGTCTGAAGGAAGAGATCGAAGAGGCGGTCAACATCCTGATCGCGCGCGGCTGGACGCCTTATGACGTGCTGACCAAGGCGTTGGTGGCGGGGATGACGATTGTCGGTGCGGATTTCCGCGACGGCATCCTGTTCGTGCCCGAAGTGCTGCTGGCCGCCAATGCGATGAAGGGCGGCATGTTCATCCTGAAGCCGCTGCTGGTGGAAACCGGCGCGCCGCGCATGGGCAAGATGGTCATCGGCACGGTGAAGGGCGACATCCACGACATCGGCAAGAACCTTGTCGCGATGATGATGGAGGGCGCGGGGTTCGAGGTGCGCGACCTGGGCATCAACAATTCGGTCGAGAAATATCTGGCGGCACTGGAAGAGGACAAGCCCGATATCCTTGGCATGTCGGCGCTGCTGACCACGACGATGCCCTACATGAAGGTCGTGATCGACACGATGAAGGAAAAGGGCATGCGCGATGACTACATCGTGCTGGTCGGCGGGGCACCGCTGAACGAGGAGTTCGGGCGCGCGATCGGCGCCGATGCCTATTGCCGGGATGCCGCCGTGGCGGTGGAAACCGCCAAGCAGTTCGTCGCGCGCAAGCACAACCAGTTGAACGCCGGCTGAGCGCGCACCAAAGCGTGACCGGACAGGGCCTTGCGTGATGCAGCCGCGAAGCGCAGGTTGGGATGGGGGGGCTTTTCATGCCGCTGACACATTTCCTTGGTCTGATTGCCCTGGTCATCACTGCGGCGGCGCTGACGGTTGTTCTTGTGCTCTGGACCGGGGCACCGCTTGTGGCGCTGAGCTTTGCCGCCATTTCGGCCAGCGTCATCCTGACCTGGACCCGGCTCGGCCGCTGATCCTGAAAGGGCCTCTGCCCGTGGATGATACCAGCCTGACATATGTGGGATTGGCACCGAACCGGTCTGGACGGGTGCTGTTGATCGCCTGCGGGGCCTTGGCGCATGAGATACTGGCGCTGAAGGCGGCAAATGGCTGGGACCATCTGGACCTGCAATGCCTGCCCGCCAAGCTGCACCTGTGGCCGGCGCGGATCATCCCGGCGGTCGAGGCGGCGGTGGCAGAAGCGCGCGGGCGCTATGAGACGATCTTTGTGGTTTATGCCGATTGCGGGACGGGCGGGCTTTTGCAGGCGGCCTGCGCGCGGCTTGGCGTCGAGATGGTTGCGGGGCCGCATTGCTATGCGTTCTTCGAAGGAAATGCGGTGTTTGCCGAGCGGGCGGAGACGGAGTTCACCGCGTTCTACCTGACGGATTTTCTGGTGCGGCAATTCGATGCGTTCGTGTGGCGGCCGATGGGCCTCGACCGGCATCCTGAGTTGCGAGACATGTATTTCGGCAACTACACCAAGCTCGTCTATCAGGCGCAGACTGATGACCCGGCGCTGGAAGCCAAGGCCCGCGATTGCGCGCAGCGGCTGGGGCTGGAGTACGAGCGGCGGTTCACCGGTTACGGTGACCTTGCCGGGGCGCTTGCGGCGGCGGCGCGGTAGTGGCCGAGGATGAAGATCCGGATGGCGGAGGCGAGGCCTTCGCCGCCCGCGCGGGCGGCGTCGATTTCAGCGGCGAGGGCGTTCAGGGGCTGGCTGCGGGCGGCGGCGATGTCGCGGAAGGCGGTCCAGAACGGTTCTTCCAGCGACACCGAGGTGCGGTGGCCGTTGAGGGTGAGGGAGCGTTTGATCGGGCGGGCGGTCATGGTTGCGAGCCTAGCCTGTCAGATGGGTGGGGACAAAATCCTTCGAAGGATTTTGCAAATCTTTTCGAAAAGATTTGCGGCCCGCCCGGCCGTCAGTTGAGGAGATACACCGGCTCGCGATTGCAGAACACGATGAATTGGCCGGCATTCTCTACCACGCGAAAGCCACGGCGGTGGACCTCGTAGATGAAGCGGGCACGCCCGATCAGGCGTTCGACGTCAGCGACCTTGCGCCGGACGGTTCCACCTTCCGCAGCACTCCGCGCTGAAAACAGGTGAACGAGCCAGCGTTCGGGTGAAATCGTGTCGGGCAGATCCTTCATTGCGCACCCCTCCTGCCGCAAACCTGCCGCATGAGGGTTAAGGCCCGGTTAATCCCTATCGCGCCGATGCCCGTCGAGGTCGCT
>JAYSYZ010000176.1:0-3692 GCA_043727195.1 Paracoccaceae bacterium | reverse complement strand
CTGGTGATGCTGTTCCTGTCGCTGAACGCCCGCATGGCGTTCTGGGTGGCGATGGGCATTCCGGCGGCCATGCTGTCGGCGCTGGCGGTGATGTACCTTGCGGGGCAGTCGCTGAACATGATTTCGCTGTTTGCGCTGATCATCATGGTGGGGGTGATTGTCGACGATTCCATCGTGGTGGCCGAGCATGTGGAATTCCGGGTCACGACGCTGGGCGAAAGCCCGCAGATCGCCGCCGAAACCGCCGCCGGCTGGATGGCCGGGCCGATCCTTGCCTCGTCTATCACCACCTCGATCGCATTTCTGGGCCTTGTCCTGATCGGCGGGCGGTTCGGCGAACTGATCGTCGACATTCCCATCACCGTGACGATCATCCTCTTGGTGTCGTTGGTCGAATGCTTTCTGATCCTGCCCCGGCATCTGGCGCATGCCATGGCCGATGCAGGGCGGGACCGGTGGTATGACTGGCCTTCGCGGATGGTGAACCGGGGTTTGAACCGGGTCCGGGTGCGTCTGGTAAGGCCCTTTGTGCGCGGGGTGGTCGGCGCGCCCTATGTGGTTCTGGCCGCCTGTCTACTGGCACTGGCGTGGCAGGTGTCGCTGTTCGTGAAGGGCGAGGTGCAGTTCCGCTTTTTCAACGCGCCGGAGCAGGCATCGGTCAATGGCAGTTATTCGATGCTGCCGGGGGCAAACCGTGATGACACTCTGGCGATGATGCGCGAATTGCAGCGCGCCACCGCTGTGGTCACGGCAGGCCTTGCCAAGGAACACGGCACGGATCCGGTAATCTTCGTGCTGGCCGAAGTGGGCGGCGGTTCAGGGCGCGGGCTGGCGGGTGCCACGACCAAGGCGCCAGACCTTCTGGGTGCGATCTCGATGGAGCTGATCAGCCCTGACCTGCGCCCCTATTCCAGTTTCGAGTTCATCTCGGCGCTGGAGGCCGAGGTCGTGGCGCACCCGAAGCTGGAGGAGCTGAGCTTTCGCGGCGCGCATTTCGGGCCCGGCGGCGCTGCGCTGTCGGTGGATCTTTACGGTGGCGATGCGGCGCAGTTGAAAGCCGCAGCCGAGGCGCTCAAAACGGCGCTGGCGGTGTATCCCGAGGTGTCGGGGCTGGCCGACAGTCTGGCCTATGACAGCGAAGAACTGGTTCTGACCCTGACCCCGCAGGGCGAAAGCCTTGGCTTTGACACGGCGACGCTGGCGCGGGCGCTCCGCGAGCGGTTGGGTGGCATCGAGGCGGCAAGTTTTCCCGAAGGACCACGGCAGGCGACGATCCGGGTGGAACTGCCAAAGCGCGAATTGACCGCCGATTTCCTTGACCGGACGCTGATGCGGGCCGAGGCGGGGGTCTATGTGCCGCTGGCCGATATCGTCACGGTGGAAAGCCGGTCCGGATTTTCCACCGTGCTGCGCGAAAACGGCCTGAGACTGGTCACCGTATCGGCCGATCTGGCCGAGGATGACCCGGCCCGCGCCACCGAAGTGCAGCGCGCCCTGCGCGACGAAATCATGCCCGCCGTCGAGATGGATTACGGCATCGGCTGGCAACTGTCCGGTCAGGCGGCGGACGAGGAGGAATTTCTGGGGGGCGCGCTGGTGGCGCTGCTGGCCTGTCTGTTGGGCATCTACCTGACCCTGGCCTGGATCTTTGCGCACTGGACGCGGCCGCTGGTGGTGATGGCGGTGATCCCGTTCGGCCTTGTCGGTGCGATCTGGGGGCATTGGGTCTGGGGTGTGCCGATGTCGATGTTTTCCGTTGTCGGATTGATCGGCATGTCGGGGATCATCATCAACGATGCCATCGTGCTGGTGACCACAATCGACGAGTATCAGGAAACGCGCGGCCTGATCCCGGCGATCATCGACGGCGTGTCTGACCGCTTCCGCCCGGTGCTGCTGACCACGCTGACGACCGTGCTGGGGCTGGCGCCGCTGCTGTACGAGACAAGCTCGCAGGCCGAGTTTCTGAAGCCGACGGTGATCACGCTGGTCTTCGGGCTTGGCTTCGGGATGGTGCTGGTGCTGCTGGTGGTGCCTGCCCTGATGGCGGTGCAGGCCAATATCGCCCGGGCCTTCACCACCTTGCGGCGGGCGTTGCTGGGGGGTCGGGGGCGGATGCGCGGGGTGTTTGTGGCGGCGACGGTGGCGCTGGTGGCGCTGGCGGGCGTGATCATGGGCCCGGTCGCGGTGACTGGTGCGCTGCCGGGCTGGGTGGCGGGCGCAGTGCCCGGAATTGCGGGATTACCGGCCAGCCTTGCCGGACTTGCGGTCTACCTTGCGGGTGCGCTGATGGTGCTGGGGCTGGTGGTGGCAGCGTTCGCGGCACTGCGCCCGCGTCGGGGGTAGGGCAAAAGCGGCGCAGGCTTGGGTCATCAAGGCCCCACGCGCCTGCTTTGCCGCCTGCTTTGCAACGGGCTGCGGCTGCAGCAGGTTCGGAATCAGGGCGCCGGGCAGCCACGCAATTCCACGGCACCCCCGGCGGCGAGGATGGTGACCGTCACGCCCGACCGGTCAAGCGCAAAGGGCGCACCGGAGCGGTCGACGAGATCGGTCACGGCAATCAGCGTATCGCCGGTGCGCCGCTCGGTGCTTTCGGCGATCCAGATGCCGGGGGTTGTGGTTTCGAAAGCCACCACCTCGTCGCTGCCCTGCGGCGGAAGGCGGATCGCGGCGGTCAGGCGCAGGCCATCGGCAATCGGATCGATGGTGCAGGTGATGCCTGTCACCCCCGCCTCGGCGGCGGTTGCGGCGCGCTGGTCAAGGGCAGTGCGGATGATGGCGTCCGGCGCGCCGGGGGCCGCCAGATCGGAACTGAGCGTTACACTGGCGGGCAGGCAGATCTTGTCGCAAATGCCAAGGTCAACCGTGGCAGACAGCCGCATCGGTCTGGCCGGGTCGATCGGCGTCACCTCGACCGGCAGCACCAGCCGGTCATGATAGCCGATGCTTTGCATGCCATTGGTGTGGAACACCGACGGGGCGGGCCAGTGGATGCGCACCGACCTGACGTTCTGCGATGCCGACCAGTCAAAGCCGGGCGGGATGCCCGCATCGCCCGGGCTGCGCCAGTAGGTCTTCCAGCCGGGTGCCAGCACCAGCGCCAGCGCGGCCATCTGCGCCCCGCTTTCCATCTGCCAGCCGGGCAGGATGCTGGCCGACAGCACATCGTCCTGCGTGGTGGCGGCGGCGGGGGCGGCCACCAGGGCGGCAAGGATGGCGATGCGGATCATGGCGCAAGAATAGGCATTGGCGCGGCACAGGGAAATCACTTTGCAGCGACGCCGCGTGAGAAATTGGCAGCCGTCCGGAAACAATCGTGACTTGAGACGCGACGGGCACCGGGGCATGCTGCGGGTATCGGGGAAGGTAGGTGCGCAGATGGAACTGGCAGGCAAGATCCTGATCGCGATGCCCGGGATGGGCGATCCGCGGTTCGAGCGGAGCGTGGTCCTGATCTGCGCGCATTCGCCGGAGGGGGCGATGGGGATCATCGTCAACAAGCCCGCGCGGGAGATGAGCTTTGCCGGGCTGCTGGAGCAGCTGAACATCCCCGTGGCCCCCGAAGGCCGCGACATCCGGGTGCATCTGGGCGGCCCGGTGGAGCGGGGGCGGGGCTTCGTGCTGCACTCGCCGGACTGGCAGGCCGGGCCGGCGACGATGCAGGTGCCCGGCGGCTTTGGCATGACCGCGAC
>JAYSYZ010000175.1:0-1524 GCA_043727195.1 Paracoccaceae bacterium | reverse complement strand
GCACGGTGCCCGGTTCGAGATCGCCGCCGACGTCAACAGCGATTCCCCTTCCGAACAGATCGAGGATGCGATTTACCGCCGCTTCCGCGCCACCCCGTTCCCCGATGGCCTGCTGATCGGCTCCACCACGGCTGCGATGGCTGCTGTCAACGGGGCGGAACGGGCGGGCATGGGCATCGGCACCGACTTTGATATGGTGGCGAAAGAGGCGATCTCTTTCCTGCGGCGTTTCCGCAAGGAAATTCTTGTGGTCCACGAAGATGTCGGCCGCGCCGGTGACTTTCTCGCCCGCGCCCTTATCGCCGCCATCGAACGGCACGCTGACGAAGCGGGACAATTCCTCGATCAACCCGATCATGTAGAGGCGGGCGACGCCCCGCAACGGAGGTAGAGAATGAAGACGATGCAGGGCCCGGCGTTGTTTCTGGCGCAGTTCGCGGGCGATGTTGCCCCGTTCAACAGCTGGCAATCCATCACCGCATGGGCCGCCGATTGCGGCTACGTCGGCGTGCAGGTGCCAAGCTGGGACAACCGTCTGTTCGATCTGCAAAAGGCATCCACCTCAACGGCTTACTGCGATGACTTGAAAGGCATTGCTCAGGATGCAGGGGTGCAGATCACCGAACTGTCAACCCACCTGCAAGGCCAACTCGTCGCCGTCCACCCCGCCTATGATACAGCGTTCGATGGCTTTGCCGCGCCGTCCGTGCGCGGCAATCCGAAGGCCCGCGCCGAATGGGCCGCGGATCAGGTGAAAAAGGCCCTCACTGCCTCGAAGAACCTTGGCCTCACCGCGCATGCCACCTTCTCCGGTGCGCTGGCCTGGCCCTACCTCTACCCCTGGCCGCAACGCCCCGCCGGTCTGGTGGAGGAGGCGTTTGACGAACTTGCCCGCCGCTGGACCCCGATCCTGAACCATGCCGACGATTGCGGCATAGACGTTTGCTACGAGATTCACCCCGGCGAAGACCTGCACGACGGCATCAGCTTTGAGATGTTTCTTGACCGTGTCAAAGGCCACAAGCGTGCGAACATGCTGTACGACCCATCGCACTACGTCCTGCAACACCTTGATTATCTCTCCAATATCGACATCTACCACGACCGGATCAAGATGTTCCACGTCAAGGACGCCGAACTGAACCCCACCGGCCGCCAGGGCGTCTACGGTGGCTTTCAGTCATGGGTCAACCGCGCTGGCCGCTTCCGTTCGCCCGGTGACGGGCAGGTGGATTTCGGCGGCATCTTCGCAAAACTCACCCAGTACGGCTTTGACGGCTGGGCCGTGGTCGAATGGGAATGCTGCCTGAAACACCCCGAGGATGGGGCCCGCGAAGGTGCCGCCTTCGTCAATGCCCACATCATCCGCGTCACCGAAAAGGCCTTTGACGATTTCGCCGGTGCCGGCACCGACCGCGCCGCCAACCGCCGCATGCTGGGATTGGAGTAAGCCATGATCGACGCCGCCCACACCGCCCGCCCCGCCCGCCTGCGCCTTGGCATGGTCGGCGGCGGCCGCGACGC
>JAYSYZ010000174.1:0-9783 GCA_043727195.1 Paracoccaceae bacterium | reverse complement strand
CCAAGACGCAGGCCTATGAATACCCGCATCCGGACTGGCGGCTTTGGTATTTCATCGGCCTTCTGGTCTTCTATCTGGCCTTTACCCGGCTTTCCGAGATCGTGCTGGCCCGCCTGTCGGCGCGGCTCAGCCGGGGTCAGGCCACCGCTGCGGGCGAAGCCCTGCGAAAGGCGGGCGCATGAGCTGCTGGCAAACCGTGCAGGACTACGCCTTCCGATCCATCGGCCTTGGCGTCAATCTTCTGCCCAAGTCGGATTTCACCCTCTGCCAGCAGTTCACCCTGATCGGGTCGGGCCTGATCTGGAACGTCTATTTCGGTGTGCTGGCGCTTGCCTTCGGGTTCTTTCTTGCGACCGCAGTCGCAGTGGCCAAATCCGCCCGCAGCCCCTGGCTGCGAAAACCCGCCGGATGGTTCGTCTTTGTGTTCCGCGGCTCGCCGCTGTTCATCCAGTTCTTCCTCGCTTACGAGGCGCTGCAGATGCTGCCCAAGACGGGCATCATCCTTTTCGGCCTGACGGCAGACACCGCCTGGACCACCCGCGCCTGGGCCGGGGCGTTGTTTGTTCTGTTCCTGAATACCTCGGCCTATGCCGCCGAGATCTTTCACGGCGCGCTGCAATCCATCCCGAAGGGCGATCTGGAGGCGGCCGAGGCTTACGGCATCACCGGCTGGCAAAAATTCGCCCGCATCCAGTGGCCGACGATGCTGCGTCTGGCCTGGCCCGCCTACACCAACGAAGCGATCTTTCTGTTCCACGCCACCACGCTGGTGTTCTTTTCCAGCTTCCCGGCGTTCCAGCAAAAGGGCGACGCGCTGTATTACGCCAACTACTTTGCCGACAAGACCTTCAACCCTTTCGTGCCTTATCCCATCGTCGCCTTCTATTTCATCTGCCTGACGCTGATCCTGACCCTTGTCTGCAACAGGGTGAACAAGCGCCTGAACCGACACCTGCCTTCCAACCAGAAAAGCAGAATCCGCTTGCGTCCGCAGGTGATCCGATAGTAACCTCAAATTTGATCAAATTGCGGAGTGGCCACAACGGCCCCGCCGGTGATCAAAAACAAGGGAATGGGATCAAGGGCATGATCCGAACCCCGCCTGCCGGACCATGCTGGTCACCTGTGCGGGCGGTTCATGCCCTGCCTGACAGCGATGATGATGAAAGACTATCTACGCAAGCATCCGGACGTGCGGACCATCCGCGTGGCCGCTGTTGATTTGAACGGTCAGGCGCGGGGCAAACGCGTGCCCACCCGCTTTGCCGACAATGTGGTCAAGAATGGGACACGGTTTCCCTTCTCGGTCCTCAGCCTGGACATCTGGGGCGAGGATATCGACGACAGCCCGCTGGTCTTTGAACAGGGCGATGCCGATGGTGTGCTGAAACCCACCGAACGAGGCTTTATGCCGATGCCCTGGCTCGAGGCGCCGACGGCATTGCTGCCGATCTGGATGTTCCGCGAAAACGGCCAGCCCTACGACGGCGACCCGCGCCATGCACTGCGCGCGGTGGTGGAACGGTACAAGGCGCGGGGCCTGACCCCGGTCTGCGCGATGGAACTGGAATTTTTCCTCATCGACGACAGCGGCAAAACCATGCAGGTGCCCGCCAGCCCCCGGTCGGGCAAGCGGCGCAAAGCGGCAGAAACCCTGTCGATCCGCGCGCTTGATGCCTTCGACACCTTCTTCACCGATCTTTACGATGCGTGCGAGGCGATGGACATTCCCGCCGACACCACCACCTCGGAAACCGGTCTGGGCCAGTTCGAGGTCAACCTGATGCACTGCGACGATGCGCTCCGCGCCGCCGACGATGCCTGGCTGTTCAAGATGCTGGTCAAGGGACTGGCCCGCCGCCACGGCTTTGCCGCTTCGTTCATGGCCAAACCGTATATGGAATATTCCGGTTCGGGCCTGCACACGCATTTCTCGGTGCTGGACGAAAAGGGCGACAACATCTTTGACAGCGGCGGCCCCAAAGGTACCGCTGCGCTGCGCCATGCCGTGGCGGGGTGTCTGAACGCGATGCACGATTCAACGCTGCTGTTCGCGCCGCATCTGAACAGTTACGACCGGCTGGTCCCCGACAAACATGCCCCCACCGCGATCAGCTGGGGGTTTGAAAACCGCACCGCCGCGATCCGCATCCCTGCCGGCAACCCCGAAGCCCGGCGCATCGAACACCGGGTGGCGGGGGGCGACGTGAACCCCTACCTGATGCTGGCCGCGATCCTCGGTGCCGCCCTGATGGGGATCGAGGACGAGGTGGAGCCGCCGCCCCCCGTCACCGGCAACGCCTATGCGATGGACCTGCCACAGATCCCCGCCACCTGGGATGCCGCCATCGACGCGTTCGAAAACAGTGACATCCTCTACCGCTTTCTGCCAAAGGAACTGATCCGCAACTTTGTGCAGACCAAGCGGCAGGAACTTCACTACCTGGCCGAACTTTCGCCCGAAGAACAGGTGGAGCTTTATCTCGATACCGTCTGACCCCTTGACCGGATGGGGGGCTTGTCGCCTACCATCCGGCCAGCAACCCACGAGACCACCATGCAAATCGGCATCCTGCAGACCGGAGCCTCCCCCGACGCCCTGAGGGACGATCTGGGCGATTACCCCGACATGTTCGAACGGCTGCTGGCCGGACGCGGCCTGACCTTTCGCCGCTACCGGGTGGAAACGATGGAGTTTCCCGCCAGCATCACCGAATGCGACGGCTGGCTGATCACCGGCTCGCGCCACGGCGCGTATGAGGATCACCCCTTCATCAAGCCGCTGGAGGCGTTCATCCGCGACGCTTACGCCAAACATGTGCCGGTGGTCGGCATCTGCTTTGGTCACCAGATCGTCGCGCAGGCGATGGGCGGCCGGGTCGAGAAATTTGCCGGTGGCTGGTCGGTTGGCCCCACCGACTATGATTTCGACGGCGAAAGGATCACCCTGAACGCCTGGCACCGCGATCAGGTGGTCACTGTGCCCGACAGTGCCCAGGTCATCGCCACCAACGAGTTCTGCGAAAACGCGGCCCTGCTTTACGACGACCGCATGTTCACCGTGCAGGCCCACCCCGAGTTTCGCCCCGAATTCATCGACGGCCTGATGCGCACGCGTGGCCCCGGCCTTGTGCCCGATGACGTGATGGCCAAGGCCCGGGCGCGACTTGCCGACCCGCTGCAGGATCAGACCCTTGCCGCCCGGATCGCGGCCTTCTTTCTCGCCCACCCGACGACCACAGCAACCGGGGCCGAGAAGCTCCGCGCCTGACCCGCGCGGGGGCCACCCCCCCCAAAAAGTGTGACCCATGTCCAAATGGACCGACCAGCTGCCCGAGGCAGCGCGTGACTACATCGGCAACCGCCGGGTAGACGAAGTGGAATGCGTGATCGGCGATATCGCCGGCGTAGCGCGCGGCAAGGCGATGCCCGCCGCAAAATTTGCCAAGCAGACCAATTACTTCCTGCCAAACTCGATCTTTCTGCAGACGATTACCGGCGAATGGGCCGACAACCCGTTCGACGCCTTTACCGAACCCGACATGTATCTGGTCCCCGATTTCACCACCGCCACCGCCGCCGCCTGGACGGCGGCTGTCACGCTGCAGGTGATCCATGATGCGGTGGATCAGGACGGCACCCCAGTGCCCTATTCGCCGCGCAACGTGCTGCGCCGGGTGGTCGATCTGTACCGGGCGCAGGGCTGGAAGCCGGTCGTGGCGCCCGAGATGGAGTTCTTCCTGACCGCCCGCAACATCGACCCGAACCAGCCGGTGATCCCGCCGATGGGCCGGTCCGGCCGCCGCGCCGCGGGCAAGCAGGCCTATTCGCTGTCGGCAGTCGATGAATACGGCAAGGTCATCGACGACATCTACGATT
This sequence comes from Paracoccaceae bacterium, assembly GCA_043727195.1. Classification (GTDB taxonomy): domain Bacteria; phylum Pseudomonadota; class Alphaproteobacteria; order Rhodobacterales; family Rhodobacteraceae; genus JAUYQR01. Next base: position 5,904 of record JAYSYZ010000174.1, on the reverse strand, counting down.
TCGCCGAAGCCCAGGGGTTGGAAATCGACGGCATCCTGCAGGAAGGCGGTGCGGGGCAGATCGAGCTGAACCTCGCGCACGGCGATCCGGTCCGCCTGGCCGATGACGTGTTCTTCTTCAAGCGCCTGATCCGCGAGGCGGCGCTGCGCCACGACTGCTTTGCCACCTTCATGGCCAAGCCCATCGCCGGCGAGCCGGGTTCGGCGATGCATATCCACACCTCGATCGTCGATACCAAAACCGGCAAGAACATCTTTGCCGGCCCGAAAGGGGCGGAGACCGAGCATTTCCTGAACTTCATCGGCGGCATGCAGAACCACCTGACCGGGGCCATCGCCCTGCTGGCCCCCTATGTGAACAGCTACCGCCGTTACGTTCCGGATTTCGCCGCCCCGATCAACCTGGAATGGGGCCGCGACAACCGCACCACCGGCCTGCGCATCCCGATCAGCAATTCCGCCGGGCGGCGGGTTGAAAACCGGCTGCCGGGGATGGATTGCAACCCCTACCTCGGCATCGCCGCCACCCTGGCCTGCGGCTATCTGGGGCTGATGGAGAAAAAGGGCGCACGGCCGGAATTTCAGGGCTCGGCCTACATCGACAGCGACGAGATTCCGGTGAACCTTGGTGATGCGCTTGATCTGTTCGGCGAGGATGCGGCGCTGCAACAGGTGCTGGGCCCGATGTTCTGCCGGGTCTACGATTCGGTGAAACGCAACGAATACAAAGAGTTTCTGCAAGTCATCAGCCCATGGGAACGCGAGCATCTGTTGCTGAACGTATGAACCTTCTGCACATCAACGACAGACAGGGCGACTATCCCGCGTCATATTACGCGGCAACGGCCACCCCGCTGGCCCCGTTCGCGGGGCTGAAAGGCCGGCACAAGGCCGATGTCTGCGTTGTCGGCGGCGGCTATACGGGGCTGTCTGCGGCCCTGCATCTGCGCCAGCGCGGCTATGACGTGGTGCTTCTGGAAGCCCACCGTGTCGGCTTTGGTGCATCGGGCCGCAACGGCGGGCAGGTGGGGTCCGGCCAAAGGCGTGATCAGGTCTGGATCGAAAAGGCGATGGGGCGCGAGGACGCCCACCGCCTCTGGAACCTTGCCGAAGAGGCGAAGGCGCTGGTCAAATCGCTGATCCGCGACCATCGGATGCCGGTGACCTTCCATCCCGGCATCGCCCATGCCTGCCGCACCGACGCCGAGGTTCGCGACGCCCGCGCCTATGCCGAAAAGCTGCAGCGCGACTATGGCTACACGCATCTCGAACCGCTCGACCGTGACGCCATCCGCCGCCTGATCGGTGCGACCATCTACCAAGGCGGCGAGATCGACCGCGATGCCGGCCATATCCATCCCCTGAACTACGCGCTCGGCCTTGCCGCGGCCGCCGCCAAGGCCGGCGTGCGCATCCATGAGCGGTCCGAGGTGCACCGGGTGGAAGGCGGCGCAAACCCCGTGGTGCGCACCAGTTCCGGGCAGGTCGACTGCGGGCAAGTGATCCTGGCCGGCAACGGGTATCTTGGTCAGCTGAACATGGCTGTCGCCGCGAAAGTCATGCCGATCAACAACTTCATCATCGCGACCGAACCTCTGGGCGACCGCGCGAAGGCGATCATCGCCGAACCTGTTGCGGTGGCCGACACAAGGTTCGTCGTCAACTACTGGCGGCTGTCAGAAGACAACCGGCTCCTGTTCGGCGGTGGAGAATCCTACGGCTATCGCTTTCCCGACATCATCAAGACCGTGTCGAAACCGATGCTCGAGGTTTATCCGCAACTGAAAGGCGTCAAGATCGACTACGCCTGGGGCGGCACCCTCGCCATCACGATGAACCGGATGCCCTGCTTCCTGCGCCCGGCGCAGAACATTCTTGCCGCGTCAAGCTGCTCGGGCCACGGCATCGCGATGTCGACGCTTTCCGGCAAGATCCTGGCCGAGGCCGTCGCCGCGCAGGCGGAACGGTTCGACCTGATGGCCAGCCTGCCGCAGCCCCGCTTTCCCGGCGGCGTCGCCCTGCGCGCGCCGCTTCTGGTGCTGGCGATGATCTGGTACGCGATGCGCGACCGGCTGGGCTTCTGATCCGTCGGCAGCGGGGGTTTCACACCCCCGCACCCCCGTGGGATATTTGGGCCAAAGTGAAGGCCGATAGCCCTTGGTCTTTCACATCGGACGAAATATCCTTAGGGGAGTTCGGAGGGTAAAACGCCCCCGGTGTCACTCGTTCCGCGCCCTGCCCCCTGTCTGGCGATCCCCTGCACATGAGTCTGCCCCCCGGTTTCCTTGACGAATTGCGCACCCGCGTTTCGCTTTCTTCCGTCGTCGGAAAGAAGGTCACCTGGGATTTGCGCAAATCCAACCTGGGGCGCGGCGACATGTGGGCGCCCTGCCCGTTCCATCAGGAAAAGACCGCCTCGTTCCACGTCGATGACCGAAAGGGCTATTATTATTGCTTCGGCTGTCATGCCAAAGGCGATGCGGTGACCTTCGTCAAGGAAACCGAAAACCTCGGCTTCATGGAGGCGGTGCAGCTGCTGGCCGCCGAGGCCGGGTTGCCGATGCCCGCGATGGATCCGCGCGCCGTCGAAAAGGCTGACCGGCGCACCGGGCTGTCTAACGTCATGGAAGAAGCGGTGAAATGGTTCCGGCTGCAGTTGAAGACCACAGCCGCTGCTGATGCCCGCGCCTATCTGTCAAAGCGCGGCCTGAAGCCCGACGCGCAGGAGCGGTGGGAGATCGGCTTTGCCCCGGACGCCCGGACAAACCTGATGCAGGCGCTGACCCAGAAGGGCATCCCCACCGATCAGATGATCGACGCCGGCCTCGTCGCCAAGGCCGATGACGGCGCGCTGTATGACCGGTTTCGCGGTCGCATCATATTCCCGATCCGCGACGGACGCGGCCGCGCCATCAGCCTTGGCGGCAGGGCGATGGCCGCAGACGCCCGCGCCAAATACCTGAACGGCCCGGAAACCGACCTGTTCGACAAGGGCCGCAACCTCTATAACCACGCCCCGGCGCGCGAGGCGGCGGGCAAGGGCCAGCCCCTGATCGTCGCCGAAGGCTACATGGACGTCATCGCCCTATCCGAGGCAGGTTTCCGCGCCACCGTCGCCCCGCTTGGCACCGCCGTCACCGAAGACCAGTTGCGCCTGATGTGGCGGATTGCCGACGAGCCGGTCATCGCACTTGACGGCGACACGGCAGGGACCCGCGCCGCGCTGCGGGTCATCGACCTTGCCCTGCCCCTGCTGGAGGCCGGCAAGGGGCTGCGCTTTGCCATGATGCCCGCCGGGATGGATCCGGATGATCTGATCAGATCGCAAGGTGCTGGCGCGATGAAGGCCGTGCTTGATGCCGCCCAGCCAATGGTCAATCTGCTCTGGCAGCGCGAAACCGAAGGCCGCAGCTTTGACAGCCCGGAACGCAAGGCCGCGCTGGACAAGACCCTGCGCGCGGCGCTGAAACGCATCGCCGATCCCTTCATCCGCAGCCATTACGGCGAAGAGATCAAGCGCCTGCGGTGGGAGCTGTTCGGCATCCGCCGTGCCTTTACCCCCGGCAAGCGGCTGCAGGCACCCTCGGGTGCGATGCCCTCGACCCGGTCGTCGCTGCTGGCGCAATCCGGCGGGCCGGTCGACGAGGTTCTGCGCGAGGCGGTGATCCTTGCCACCCTGATCCACCACCCCGCGCTGATCCGCCGTTTCGAATCCGCACTGGAACGGCTTGATCTGACGGGGGATGATCACAACTCCCTGCGCCGCCTGATCCTGACCCATGCCGATGACGCGGCTCTGCGGCTGCGGATTGCCGAATCCGCCCCCGCAGCCCTTGACGCACTGCTCCAGCGACCCCACGTCTCGATTGCGCCGCCGGTCCGCAACACCGGTGACGACGATCTTGCCACCCTCTGTCTGGCCGAAGAACTTGCCAAGCTTGACGCCCAGCGCGGCGCCCGGCGGGAGATCGAAGAGGCCGTCGAAGACCTTGGCGGCCTGCCTGATGAAGGGATTACCTGGCGGCTGTCAAAGGCCGCCGAAGCCCGCCACCGGTCGGATAAGCCGGAGCGGGCCGACGCCACCGATCTGGGCGAGGACCGGCTCGCTCTGTCAAGACATCTGCAATCCCTGATCGATAGGCAGGTCTGGGTAAAGAAAAACCGCTGATTCGGCCTTTCCCCCGGCCTGATTCGGGTTATTGATTCGAAAAGCCCAGCCCCGATTCGCCCGCGACTGCCCCCCTCGACTGCCCGCAAGGAGCACCCATGGCCCCGAAAGACAACGACGATGGCAAGCCCGAAGCCGACGAGGCCGATGTCTCGCTGGACATGAGCCAGGCGGCCGTCAAGAAGATGATCGCCGACGCGAAAGAGCGCGGCTACATCACCTATGACCAGTTGAACACGGTCCTGCCACCGGAACAGGTATCCTCCGAACAGATCGAGGACGTGATGTCGATGCTGTCCGAGATGGGCATCAACATCATCGAGGATGACGAAGCCGACGAGGCCGAAGTTCCGGTTGGCGAAATCGTCGAAGTCTCGACCAGCCGCGAGGTTGCCGTCGCAGGCACCACATCCGAAGCGCTGGACCGCACCGACGATCCGGTCCGGATGTATCTGCGCGAAATGGGCTCGGTCGAGCTTTTGTCCCGCGAGGGCGAAATCGCCATCGCCAAACGGATCGAGGCCGGGCGCAACACGATGATCGCGGGCCTGTGCGAAAGCCCGCTGACCTTCCATGCCATCACCATCTGGCGCGACGAACTGTTGTCCGAAGACATCCTGCTGCGCGACGTGATCGACCTCGAGGCCACGTTCGGGCGCAGCCTGGACGGCGACGAGGAAATGGACGGCCCGCCGCTTGACGAGGTTGACGTCGGTGCCGCGCCGCGCCACACTGGTGCCGCCGAGCCCGAACTGGATGCCGACGGCAACCCGATCCTCAGCGAAGCCGACGACGAAGACGATGACGAAGCCTCCAACATGTCGCTGGCCGCGATGGAGGCCGCGCTGAAGCCGCGCGTCCTTGAAACGCTGGACCTGATCGCGCGCGACTACGTCAAGCTGTCTGAAATGCAGGACCTGCGGATGAACGCGGCACTGTCGAACGCCGACCGCTTTTCCACCGCCGAAGAGGCCGCATATCAGAAGCTGCGCTCGGAAATCGTGCTTCTGGTCAACGAGTTGCATCTTAATAACAGCCGCATCGAAGCCCTGATCGACCAGCTTTACGGCATCAATCGCAAGATCATGGGGATCAATTCCAACATGGTCAAACTCGCCGATGCCGCCCGGATCAACCGGCGCGAATTCATCGACGAATATCAGGGCTATGAATTGGACCCGACATGGCTGGACCGCATGGCCGCCAAATCGGGCCGTGGCTGGCAAGCCCTGATGGAGCGTTCGCGCGATAAGGTTGAAGAACTGCGCGCCGAAATGGCCGGGGTCGGCACCTATATCGGCGTTGATATCTCCGAATTCCGCCGCATCGTGAACCAAGTCCAAAAGGGCGAGAAAGAGGCGCGCCAAGCCAAAAAGGAAATGGTCGAGGCGAACCTGCGTCTGGTAATCTCGATTGCCAAGAAATACACCAACCGGGGTCTGCAATTCCTTGATCTTATTCAAGAGGGTAATATCGGCCTGATGAAGGCTGTCGATAAATTCGAATACCGCCGCGGCTATAAATTCTCGACTTATGCGACATGGTGGATCAGGCAGGCCATCACGCGCTCGATCGCCGACCAAGCCCGCACCATTCGCATCCCCGTGCACATGATCGAGACGATCAACAAGATCGTGCGCACTTCGCGTCAAATGATGCACGAAATCGGCCGCGAGCCAACACCGGAGGAACTCGCTGAAAAGCTGTCGATGCCGCTGGAAAAAGTGCGGAAGGTGA
>JAYSYZ010000173.1:0-9789 GCA_043727195.1 Paracoccaceae bacterium | reverse complement strand
CTGTGACCGATCTCTATACCTCCCAACGTGCCATGCGGAACATGCGGCGGGCTGCCATGCAGCGCGGCGTCATCGCCATTCTGGACGTCGGCACCTCGAAAATCGCCTGTCTTGTCCTGCGTTTTGATGGGCCGGACAAGCTGCGCGAACAGGATGGCGTCGGGCCGATGGCCGGGCAAAGCCAGTTCCGCGTCATCGGTGCCGCGACCACCCGGTCCCGCGGGGTGCGCTTCGGCGAAATCTCGGTGATGAACGAAACGGAGCGTGCCATCCGCACCGCCGTGCAGGCCGCGCAAAAGATGGCCAATGTCCGCGTCGATCACGTCATCGCCTGTTTCGCCGGGGCTGATCCGCGCAGTTACGGCCTTGCGGGCGAATGGGATCTGCAGGACTCGGTGGTCACCGAACAGGACGTCAGCCGCGTGCTTGCCGCCTGCGACGTTCCCGATATCGGCCAGGGGCGTGAGGTGCTCCACGCCCAACCGGTGAACTTCGCGCTCGACCACCGCTCCGGCCTTGGTGATCCGCGCGGGCAGATCGGCAACCGCCTCGCCTGCGACATGCATCTCTTGTCGGTTGACGGCGACGTGGTGCAGAACCTGCTCTACTGCATCAAGCGTTGCGACCTCGAACTCGCCGGGATCGCGCATTCTGCCTATGTCTCGGGCATCTCCAGCCTCGTCGAGGATGAACAGGAACTGGGGGCCGCCTGCATCGACATGGGCGGCGGTGCGACCGGCATCTCGATCTTCATCAAGAAGCACATGATTTATGCCGATTCTGTCCGCATGGGCGGTGATCACGTCACCTCCGACATCTCCAAGGGGTTGCAGATTCCGCTGGCCACCGCCGAGCGGGTCAAGACCCGCCATGGCGGGCTGTACGCCACCGGCATGGACGACCGCGAGATGATCGATATCGGCGGCGACAGCGGCGACTGGGAAAAGGATCGCCGCCAGATCAGCCGCACCGAACTGATCGGCATCATGCGCCCCCGCGTGGAAGAGATTCTCGAGGAAATCCGCGCCCGCCTTGATGCAGCAGGCTTTGACAGCCTGCCCAGCCAGCAGCTGGTGCTGACCGGCGGCAGCAGCCTGATCCCCGGCCTTGATGGCCTGGCGACCCGCATCCTTGGCCAGCGGGTCCGCCTTGGCCGTCCGCTCAGGGTGCAGGGCCTGCCACAGGCGGCCACCGGGGCGGCGTTTGCCAGCGCCGTCGGTCTTTGCCTGTTCGCGGCCCATCCACAGGATGAATGGTGGGACTTCGAAATCCCCGCCGAACGCTATCCGGCCCGGTCGCTGCGCCGGGCGGTAAAATGGTTCAAGGACAACTGGTGACCACCACATCCTGCATCAAAACCGAAATACCGCTGAACCGGGTCAGCAATCCCCCATATTTTGCGGGCATTTCGTCTTTTTTTAGTGACCTTTGGACGGGTTGGGGATAGAAATGGGGATAAGTCGGCATTTTTGCGCCCGGGACAGGCGCATTCGGGTGCCAAAAACCATAAGCGGCGCAATTAAAAAACGGACAGGCAAAAAACCCATGGCACTCAATCTGACAATGCATTCCGAGCGTGAAGAGCTTAAGCCGCGCATCACCGTCTTCGGTGTTGGCGGTGCGGGTGGCAACGCGGTCAACAACATGATCGACAAGAACCTCGAAGGGGTGGAGTTTGTCGTGGCCAACACCGATGCGCAGGCGCTGCAGCAAAGCCGCGCCCATACCCGCATCCAGATGGGCGTCAAGGTGACGGAGGGTCTGGGGGCAGGGGCCCGGCCGACCGTCGGCGCCGCCGCCGCTGAAGAGACCATCGAGGAAATCGTCGATCATCTGGCGGGCGCCCACATGTGCTTCATCACCGCCGGGATGGGCGGCGGCACCGGCACCGGGGCCGCGCCGATCATCGCACAGGCGGCGCGGGAACTTGGCGTCCTGACCGTGGGGGTGGTGACCAAGCCCTTCCAGTTCGAGGGCAACAAGCGGATGCGTCAGGCCGATGAGGGCATCGAGGCGCTGCAGAAGGTGGTCGATACGCTGATCATCATCCCGAACCAGAACCTGTTCCGGCTCGCCAACGAAAAGACCACCTTTACCGAAGCCTTCGCCATGGCCGATGACGTTCTGTATCAGGGCGTCAAGGGCGTGACCGACCTGATGGTCCGCCCGGGCCTCATCAACCTCGACTTCGCCGATGTCCGCGCGGTGATGGACGAAATGGGCAAGGCGATGATGGGCACCGGCGAAGCGTCGGGCGACGACCGCGCCATTCAGGCAGCGGAAAAGGCGATTGCCAACCCGCTGCTCGACGAAATCAGCCTGAACGGCGCGAAAGGTGTGCTGATCAACATCACCGGCGGGCATGATCTGACGCTGTTCGAACTGGATGAGGCCGCCAATATCATCCGCGAAAAGGTCGATCCCGAGGCGAACATCATTGTCGGCTCGACGCTCGATGTGTCGATGGAGGGGCGGCTGCGCGTGTCGGTCGTGGCGACCGGCATCGACGCCACCGCCGCCAGCCGGGCCGAACCGCCCGTGGCGCGCCGCTCGATGGCAACGCCGCTGACGCTGCAGCCGGTGCAGGCCGAACCGCGCCGCGCCGCGCCGCAACCCGCCATGGTGATGTCGGTGGTTGATCCGATGCCGGCCATGATGGACGACGAAGGTGATGCGACCGACCTGTTCGACGCCGTCGCCTCGCAGGCCGGGGTCCGGGCCGAAGAAACCCGCGTCGCCGATGACCTGCCGCCGCCCGTCTACCGTCCGCAACCAGCCGCGCAACCGACGATGATCCGCTCTGCCCCCGCCGCGATCGAGGCGGATGCCGGTGATTTCGTCGCGCCGCGCCCGCGCATGGCCGGTCAGCCCTCGCCCGAGGCGCTGGCGCGCCTGCAGGCGGCGGTCAGCCGCCCTGCTGCGGGAATGGCGGCACGGCCCGCCGTCGTGGCCCCCGCTGCCGCCGCGTCGGCCTCTGCCGGTCAGAAACCACGCTTCGGCATCGGCTCCCTGATCAACCGGATGGCCGGTCACCTGGAGGCCGCGACAGACCGGCCCGCCCCGCAGACCAGCCGCCAGCAGCCGCCGGTGACCGCCTATGATGACGAACAGGACCTTGGTGCCGATCAGGACCGGATCGAGATTCCGGCATTCCTGCGCCGCCAGGCCAACTGATCTGGGGTTACCAACCCCCTGCCGAAAGGCCCGGGCGACCGGGCCTTTTTGCATTCTTTCCAACGGGTTGCGCTTTGCGTCCTGCCTGTCACATACCGTTACAAAGCGTGAGTTGAGCTTGGCGCGGCGGCGGCCTATCTAGTCAGCAAAGAAAACGTATGGCATGGCCTGCGTTCCACATGAGGTTGACCGAGACGTGCAGAACACCCTGAAATCTGCGGCCGCCTTCACAGGGTTCGGCCTGCACAGCGGTGCAGCCGTGCGGATGGTCGTGCGCCCGGCCTCGGCCGATTACGGAATCTGGTTCCGCCGCATCGACGTAACCGGTCGTGACGCGATGATTCCCGCGCGCTGGGATGCCGTCGTGCCTTCGCGCCTGTGTACGCTGGTTGAAAATACCGCCAGTGTGTCCGTCCAGACCATCGAGCATTTGATGGCGGCCCTCGCCGGTTCCGCCATCCACAACGCCCTGATCGAGATTGACGGTCCCGAAGTGCCGATCCTTGACGGCTCCGCCGTGCCCTTTGTCGAGGGGTTTCTTGCCCGTGGTCTGCGCGAACAGGCCGCCCCGGTGCGCGCCATCCGTGTCCTGAAGACGGTTGAGGTGCAGGACGGCGACGCGGTTGCCCGCCTTGAACCCGCCGACATGCTGGAAATCGACTTCCGCATCTCGTTCGATGACGCGGCGATCGGCACCCAGGCGCGCCAGCTGAACATGGCCAACGGCGCTTTCGTGCGCGAACTGTCCGACAGCCGGACGTTCTGCCGCCAGTCCGACGTCGACGCGATGCGCGAAAAGGGGCTCGCCTTGGGCGGCACCCTGGAAAACGCCGTGGTGTTTCAGGGCGATCACGTCCTGTCCCCCGGTGGTTTGCGCCATGCGGATGAACCGGTGCGCCACAAGATGCTGGATGCGGTCGGTGACCTCGCCCTTGCCGGTGGCCCGCTTTTGGCCCGCTACACCGGCGACCGGGCCGGTCACGCGCTGACCAATCGACTGCTGCGCGCGCTTTTTGCCGACCCGGAGGCGTTTCGCATGGTCGACTGCGGCCCGCAGACCGTCGGCAAGCTGCCCGGCGTCGGCGTGCACCGTGGCGATCTTCCGGCGCGGCACTAAGGACTTCCCCACCCATGACGGAAAGTCGCGAAAGGCGTTTTGCGCCCCGGATTTTTCTGTGCTAGGACAAGGCAAATCGCCCCGGCGGTGCCCGCTTACCCGGGGCCGGACAGGGGCTCGCAGGTTTGGATAGGCGGAACATGTCAGGCGGCAGGTGGGGCGAAAGGTCGAACGCAGGGTTGCTTGCTGCGGCGCTGCTGGTGACGCTGCTTGCAGGCTGCGGCGGCGGCTCGCGGGAACGGGCGCTTGACACCTACACTGCCGAGGAGATCTACAAAAAAGGCGAGCTGGAGCTGGAAACCGCCCGCAAACCCAAGGACGCCCTGGTTTATTTCCAAGAGGTGGAACGGCTTTACCCCTACACCGAATACGCCAAGCGTGCGCTGATCATGCAGGCCTTCACCCATCACAAGGCCAAGGAATACCCCGAGGCACGCGATGCCGCCCAGCGGTTCCTCGATTTCTACCCGGGGGATGAGGATGCGCCCTACGCCCTTTATCTGATGGCGCTCAGCTACTATGACCAGATCGACGATGTCGGTCGCGATCAGGGCATCACCTTTCAGGCCCTCAAGGGCATGCGCGACGTGATCGAGACCTATCCCGACAGCGAATATGCCCGCTCGGCGATCCTGAAGTTCGACCTCGCCTTCGACCAGTTGGCCGCCAAGGAAATGGAAATCGGGCGCTACTACCTGAAACGCCGCCACTACACTGCCGCGATCAACCGCTTCCGCACCGTGGTACAGGATTTCCAGACCACCACCCACACCGCCGAGGCGTTGCACCGGCTGGTGGAATGCTATCTGGCGCTCGGCCTCAACGACGAGGCGCAGACGGCAGCGGCGGTCCTTGGCTTCAACTATCAGGCCTCGCCCTTCTATGACGACAGCTTCCGTTTGCTGAAAGGCCGCGGCCTCAGCCCCGAAGCCAAGGGCGAAGGCTGGCTGCGCACCGTCTATCGCCAGATGGTCCGGGGCGAGTGGTTGTGACCGGGATGGGCGGATCGCCCATCCTGCGGGGCTGCCATGCTGATCTCGCTTGATATCCGCGATGTGCTGATCATCGACCGGCTGAGTCTTGAGCTTGGCCCCGGTCTGAACGTGCTGACCGGCGAAACCGGCGCGGGCAAGTCGATCCTGCTCGATGCGCTCGGTTTTGTGCTTGGCTGGCGGGGCAGGGCGGAACTGGTCCGGCAGGGGGCCACCCAGGGCGAAGTCACCGCTGTCTTCGATCTTGCCACCGGTCACGCCGCCCATGCCGTGCTCGCCTTGGCCGGGATCGAATCCGATGGCGAATTGATCCTGCGCCGCGTCAATTTCGCCGATGGCCGCAAGACCGCCTTCATCAATGACCGCCGCGTCTCGGGCGAGGTGTTGCGCGATCTGTCCGACCATCTGGTCGAACTGCACGGCCAGCATGATGACCGGGGCCTGCTGAACCCGCGTGGCCACCGCGCGCTGCTGGATCTTTTTGCCGGGCTTGACGCAACCCCGTTGCGCGCCGCCTGGGCCGCACAGCGCAGCGCCCGCACCGCCTTGGCCGAAGCGGATGCCAGCCTGGCCCGGGCCGCCGCCGAAGAGGACTATCTTCGCCATGCCGTCGCGGAACTTGACAAGCTGAACCCCGAACCGGGCGAAGACGCCACGCTTGATGCCCGCCGCCGCCTGATGCAGGGCGCCGCACGCATCCGCGAGGATGTCGCCAAGGCGCTGAGCGCCCTGTCCGAAGACGGTGCCGAGGGTCGGATGCGCGATGCGCTGCGCTGGCTGGATGGCGCTGCCGACAAGTCCGAAGGGGTGCTGGAACCGGCACTTGCCGCCCTGAACCGCGCCCTGATCGAGTTGTCAGATGCGCAGGAAGGGGTGCAATCGACCCTGCGCGCGCTTGATTTCAATCCGTCCGATCTGGAAGCGGTAGAGGAACGGCTGTTCGCGATCCGCGCGCTGGCCCGCAAGCATGGCGTCCTGCCTGACGAGCTTGGCACCTTCGCCACCGACTTGCGCGCGCGTCTCAGCGCCTTTGAGGGCGGCGTGGCCGGTCTGGCAAAGCTGCAAAAGGCGGTGACTGATGCCGAGGCGGCCTACGCCACCGAAGCCGCCGCCATCCGCAAGGCCCGCCGCGCCGCCGCGATCCGGCTGGATGTCGCGATGGCCGCCGAACTGGCCCCGCTCAAGATGGAACGCACCGTCTTTGTCACCGAATTTGCTGAAGGCGATCCGGGGCCGGACGGCACCGACGCGGTCACCTTCACCGTCGCCCCCAACCCCGGCGCGCCGTCCGGCCCGCTGAACCGCATCGCCTCGGGCGGCGAACTCAGCCGCTTTCTGCTGGCCTTGAAGGTGTGCCTCACCGGCGACACGCCCGGCCAGACGCTGATCTTCGACGAGATTGACCGTGGCGTCGGCGGCGCCACCGCCGATGCAGTCGGACGGCGGCTGAAGGCCCTCGCCGATGGCGCGCAGGTGCTGGTGGTGACCCATTCCCCGCAGGTCGCGGCCTTTGGTGCCCAGCACTGGCGGGTGGAAAAGCGCGTGGTGGCCGACCAGACCCTGTCGACCGTCACCGCCCTCGATGCCCCCGCCCGGGTCGAGGAAATCGCCCGCATGCTGGCCGGCGATACCGTGACCGAGGCCGCCCGCGCTGCGGCGAGGGCGCTTCTTTCGGTGTAAGCCTTGCGCGTGGTGCATGGCCGCCCTTCCGGCGCGCGCCTTTTCTGCTGCAATGCAGCAACCTATGTCTCATCAACCAGAATAAAGGATGATGCCATGTTGAGCTTCTTGAAATCGGTGCTGACGCCGCGGCTGCTGCCGACGACCCGCGATCTGGAACGCGCCTATCTCGACGCTTCCGTCTCGCATATCGACCTGGAACGCCGCCAGCGCGAGATTGACCGCGGCCTGTTTCGCCAGAACGCCTTCGGCATGTGACCGGCGTCCGCGCCCCGGGACCTTTGGTTCAAAGTGACCAGAGGCCCGGTTGCGGCGGCGGCAACCAAAGCTTAACAACACCTTAACAAAAAACGTGGTATCTAACAATATCAATATATTAGACACCTTAACACGCGTGTTTTCACGCCCCTTGCGGCACCACTTTTCCCGGATTCATCAACCCCATCGGGTCCAGCGCCCGCTTGATGTCCCCCATCACGCCCCAGGCCTCCCCATGCTCGGCCGCCATATGGGCAAGCTTGCCGAACCCGACGCCATGCTCCCCCGTGATCGTCCCCCCCAGACGCAGCGCCCGCTCTGCCATCCGCCCCGCCAGCCCCTTGGCCAGCGCCACCTCTGCGGCATCATCGGCCCGCACCAGCAGGATCGCGTGAAAATTCCCGTCACCGACATGGCCCAATATCGGCCCCGGAATCCCCGACGCCGCGATATCTGCCCGCGTCTCCTCCACCGCCACGGCCAGCGCCGATATCGGCACGCAAACATCGGTCACGATTGCCCGGCACCCCGGCCGAACCGCGCGGATCGCGTGGTAGGCCTGGTGCCGCATCTTCCACAGCCGCGTCCGGTCTTCCTGCCGGTCCGCCCATTGGAACCCATCGGCCTGAAACCCGGCGGCGATCTCTTCGAACCGTTTGATATCGTCGGCCACGCTGACCGGGCTGCCCTGAAACTCCACCAAAAGCTGCGGGGCGGGGGGCAGATTTGTGCCGGAATAGGCGTTGCAGGCGGATACGGTCGCTTCATCCAGAAACTCGATCCGCGCCATCGGTACGCCCATCTGGATCGTCGCGATCACACAATCCACCGCCGCCCCTATCGTCGGAAAGGCACAGGCCGCTGCCGCCACGGCCTCCGGCTGGCCATGCAGCCGCAGGGTCAGTTCGGTGATCAGGCCCAGCGTCCCCTCTGACCCGACGAAAAGCGCCGTCAGATCATACCCGGCGGATGATTTCGGCGCGCCGGTGCCGGTCCGGATCACCCGCCCGTCGGCCAGCACCACTTCCAAACCCCGCACATTATCGCGCATCGTGCCATATCGCACCGCCGTCGTACCCGAGGCCCGCGTCGCTGCCATCCCGCCAAGCGAGGCATTGGCCCCCGGATCGACCGGAAACATCAGCCCGGTCGTGCGCAATTCGGCATTCAATGCCTCGCGCGTCAGGCCGGGCTGCACGCGTACCAGCCGATCTTCGGGACGGACGTCGATCACCCGCGCCATGCCGCGAAAGTCCACCACGATGCCGCCTGACAGCGCCAAGGCATGCCCCTCCAGCGACGTGCCTGCCCCCCAGCCGATCAGCGCAATCCGGTGGCGGGTCGCAATCGCGACCAATGCTGAAACCTCAGCCGTCGTTTCGGGAAAGAATACCGCATCCGGCAGGCCCGCCGTCACCAGGCTCTCGCTTTGCCCGTGTTCGGCCAGCACCGGCGCCGCAGTCGAAAAGCGAGGCCCAAGGGCGGCGCGAAGGTCATCGACAGCGGCATCGGTCAGCATTCCGTAAGTCTACGGTGATTTCGGCCCCGCGCAAGCCGTGAACGGGGTAGCCACTCGCATGCGATTGCGCTAAAGCGCCTGCAGAATGCGCCAGTATCGGAGAGGCCATGAAAGCCGCCGTCATCACCTTTCCCGGATCGAACTGTGACCGCGATCTGGCCATCGCGTTCGCGGCTGCCGGGTTTCAGGTGGCCCGCGTCTGGCACAAGGATACAGGCCTGCCCCCAGGCACCGACGTGGTCGGCATACCCGGGGGGTTTTCGTTTGGCGATTACCTGCGCTGCGGTGCCATCGCCGCACAATCGCCGATCGGCGCGGCGGTCCGCGCCCATGCCGTGGCGGGCGGCTATGTGCTGGGCATCTGCAACGGATTTCAGGTGCTGACGGAGATGGGTCTGCTGCCCGGTGTCCTGATGCGCAATGCGACGCTGCAATTCGTCTGTCGGACCGTCACATTGAAGGTGACGACGACTGCCAGTGCCTTTACTGCGGGCTACTTGACCGCAGCAGAAATCCGGATCCCCATCGCCCACCACGATGGCAACTACGCCATCGACACCGAAGGCCTGCGCGCGCTCCAGGCTGAGGATCGCATTGCCTTTAGCTATGCCGACAACCCCAACGGCGCGATGGCTGATATCGCCGGCGTCCTGTCGAATAACCGTCGTGTTCTGGGCATGATGCCGCATCCCGAACGGGCAGTCGACCCGGCCCTCGGCGGTACCGACGGACGCGGGCTTTTTGCGTCGCTGATGGGCGGGATGGCGCTGGCCTGAACGCCATCTGCTTGAGGCGGGCAAACGGCGGGCTTAATCTTGAGCGATGACATCCGCAGACACCACCGACCTTGATGACCCCGCGAAGGGATGGCCCTGGCGCGTGAAGCTGGCGGTGGCCCTGCTTTTGCTGGTCGCGGCGGGAATAGTCTTCGTATCGAACCGGTTGCTGACGGATCGCTATGCCGACGACACCCGCAACCGGGCCGAGGTCAGGCTGGCGCTTTACACCGGCAATATGATGTCAGAACTGCAACGGACCTCGGTCGTGCC
>JAYSYZ010000172.1:0-9792 GCA_043727195.1 Paracoccaceae bacterium | reverse complement strand
CGCCGGTATCGACAATCTCGAAGAACTGTCGCCGCATCCGGGGTTCCCAATAATCGTTGATATGGGACGCGAGGCCCGCGACACCTTCGTCATGCGGTTTGGATTCCATGAACCGGGCAATCTGATTGGCCATATGGACCAGCTTTTCAGCCGACATGCGGCACCTCCGTCGTCAAACGATCCGTATGGGTGAAAACTTCGAACCGGTCGGTCCGGGCCAGGGCGATGAGGGTGATGCCGCAATGATCGGCCAGCGTCACGGCATCGGCGGTGGGCGCCGATACGGCGATGATCACCGGCGCACCCAGCATCGCCACCTTTTGCACCATGTCGATGGAGACGCGGCTGGTCAGCACGATGGCCCCCCCGGCAGCGGGCGTATCACTGCGCACCATTGCCCCGACGAGCTTGTCCAGCGCGTTATGCCGCCCGACATCCTCGCGCGCGAGGCGGAGCGCGCCTTGCACCCACCACGCCGCGCCATGCACCGCGCGGGTGGCATCGTGCAGCCGCTGCTGGCCCGGCAGGGTCGCCACCGCCGCCATCACCTGCGACGGGGTCATGCGGAACGGGCTGTGCGCCACCCCCGGCACCGCGCGCAGCGCCTGATCGAGGCTGTCGATACCGCACAGGCCACAGCCGACCGGCCCCGTCATGGTGCGGCGGCGTGCGGCCAATTGCGCCGCAGCTTCGGGGCGGAGCCATAGCTGCACATCGCGGCCCTTGGGCAGAATTTCCACCTCGACGGACAGCACGTCACCGGGGCGCGCAATCCCCTCGGTCAGGGCAAATCCGTAGCCAAAATCAACCAGATCATCCGGCGTGGCCATCATCACGGCCTGTGTCGTGCCATTGAAGGTCAGCGCCACGGCCACCTCTTCGGGCAGCATCCGTTCGCCGGCCTCGACCCGGGAACCGAAGGCGAGCCGTGGGGTGGGCCGCGCGCCGATCATGCGAGGCCCTTCATTCCGCTGCGGGCAGCATTCGCCGCGACATGGCGGCCTGGGCGTTGTAGTCCTGCTGCCATTCCGTCGGCCCGTTCGACGGGCTGACCTGCACCGCCGTCACCTTGTATTCCGGGCAGTTGGTTGCCCAGTCCGAGAAATCGGTGGTGATGACATTGGCCTGCGTATCCGGGTGGTGAAAGGTGGTGTAGACCACGCCGGGGCTGACCCGGTCGGTGATCTGGGCGCGCAGCGACGTATCGCCGGAACGGCTTGCCAACCGCACCCAGTCGCCATCCTTGACGCCACGCAATTCGGCGTCATGCGGGTGGATTTCCAGCACATCTTCGGCGTGCCAAACCACATTCGCCGTTCGCCGCGTCTGGGCGCCGACATTGTATTGCGACAGGATGCGCCCGGTGGTGAGCAGCAGCGGAAAGCGCGGGCCGGTGCGTTCGTCGGTCGCCACATATTCGGTGCGGATGAAGCGGCCCTTGCCGCGCACGAAACCGTCGATATGCATCAAGGGCGTGCCCTCTGGCGCAGTGTCATTGCAGGGCCACTGGACGGAGCCCATCACCTCCAGCTTTTCATAACTGACGCCCGCGAAAGACGGCGTCAGCACGGCGATTTCATCCATGATCTGGCTGGGATGTGTGTAGGTCCAGTTCGCGCCCAAGGCTTGCGCGAACAGCTGCGTCACTTCCCAATCGGCGTAACCGTTGCGCGGGGCCATCACGCGGCGCACCCGGTTGATGCGGCGTTCGGCGTTTGTGAATGTGCCGTCCTTTTCCAGGAAGGACGAGCCGGGGAAGAACACATGGGCGTAATTCGCGGTTTCGTTCAGGAACAGATCGTGGACGATCACGCATTCCATCGCGGCGAGGCCTGCCGCGACATGTTTGGTGTCGGGATCCGACTGCAGGATATCCTCGCCCTGGCAGTACAGCCCCTTGAACGTGCCTTCCACGGCCGCGTCCAGCATGTTGGGGATGCGCAGTCCGGGTTCGTTGTCGATGGTGACGCCCCACATATCCTCGAACACCGTGCGGACGGCGTCTTCCTTGACGTGGCGGTAGCCGGGCAGTTCGTGCGGGAATGACCCCATGTCGCACGACCCCTGCACATTGTTCTGCCCGCGCAACGGGTTGATCCCGACGCCGGGCCGCCCGATGTTGCCGGTCAACATGGCGAGGTTGGCAATGCCGATCACGGTGGTGGAACCCTGGGAATGTTCCGTCACGCCAAGGCCGTAATAGATCGAGCCGTTGCCGCCCAGCGCGTAAAGCCTTGCGGCGGCGCGCAGGTCATCCGCCTTGACGCCGGTCAAGAGTTCCGTGGCTTCGGGGCTTTGGTTCGGGGCCGAGACGAATTCGGCATAGTCCTGAAACTCGTCCCAATCACACCGCTCGCGGATGAAGGTCGCATCGAACAACCCTTCGGTGACGATCACATGCGCGATGGCGGTCACCACGGCCACGTTGGTGCCGGGCCGCAAGGGCAGATGATGCGCGGCCTTGACATGCGGGCCGTCGACCAGATCGATCCGGCGCGGGTCGATCACGATGAGCTTGGCCCCCTGACGCAGCCGCTTTTTCAGGCGGCTGGCAAACACCGGGTGACCGTCGGTCGGGTTGGCACCGATGATCACGACGACATCGGTGTCCTCGACGGAATCGAAATCCTGCGTGCCCGCAGAGGTGCCGAAGGTCTGCCCCAGCCCATAGCCGGTTGGCGAATGGCAGACCCGCGCGCAGGTATCCGTATTGTTGTTCATAAACACGGCGCGCGTCAGCTTCTGCACCAGATAAGCCTCTTCATTGGTGCAGCGCGACGAGGTGATCACCCCCACCGACTGTCGCCCGTATTTCTGCTGGATGCCTTTCATCCGGTTTGCGGCAAATTCCATCGCCCGGGCCCATGTCACTTCTTGCCACGGATCACTGATGCTTTCGCGGATCAGCGGGTTCAGGATGCGGTCCTTGTGGCTGGCGTAGCCATAGGCGAAGCGCCCCTTGACGCAGGAATGGCCCCGGTTGGCCTTGCCGTGCTTGTAAGGCGTCATCCGCACCAGCTCATCGCCGCGCATCTCGGCCTTGAAGCTGCAGCCGACGCCGCAATAGGCGCAGGTGGTGATCACGGAATGTGACGGCGTGCCGATCTCGATGATCGACTTTTCCTGCAAGGTGGCGGTCGGGCAGGCGGCGACGCAGGCCCCGCAGGAGACGCAGTCGGAGGCAAGTGCATTGTCGGTTTTGGCGCCGAACGACACACGGCTGTCGAAGCCCCGGCCTTCGATGGTCAGCGCGTAGGTGCCCTGCACCTCTTCGCAGGCGCGGACGCAGCGCGAACAGACGATGCATTTTTGCGGATCGTAGCTGAAATAAGGGTTGGAATCGTCGCGCGGGATGTACAGCGGGTTGGCGATGCCGCTGGTGTCCCTGGCGCGGAAATGGGTATCCTCGGCCTGATACCGCACATCCCGCAGGCCGACCGCGCCTGCCATGTCCTGCAGTTCGCAGTCACCGTTCGCGCTGCAGGTCAGACAATCCAACGGGTGGTCGGAGATGTACAGTTCCATCACCCCGCGCCGCAACTGTTTCAGCTTGGCATTCTGGGTGTGGACTTGCAGGCCGGCAGCAACCGGGGTGGTGCAGGAGGCCGGCGTGCCGTTGCGCCCTTCGATTTCAACGAGGCACAGGCGGCAGGAACCGAAGGCGTCGACGCTGTCGGTGGCGCAGAGTTTGGGCACCTGAATGCCCGCAACCGCCGCCGCGCGCATGATGCTGGTGCCTGCCGGGACCGTCACGTCACAGCCATCGATCGTTAAAGTGACCATTTGTTTGGTTTTCACCGCAGGGGTGCCGAAATCGCGATCCGGGATGATGAAGTCTTTCATTCGGCGGCCTCTTTCAACGGGGCGAAATCATCGGGGAAATGGGTGAGCGCGCTCATCACCGGGTAGGGCGTGAAGCCACCAAGGGCGCATAGCGACCCGGATTTCATCGTGTTGCACAAATCGGTCAGCAAGGGGATCGCGGCAACGTCGCCCCGGGCGATGCGGTCAATGGTTTCGGCGCCGCGCACGGCCCCGATGCGGCAGGGTGTGCATTTGCCACAAGATTCGATGGCACAGAATTCCATGGCGAAGCGGGCCTGTTGCAGCATGTCGGCGCTGTCGTCGAACACGGTCAGCCCGGCATGACCGATCAGACCGCCCTGGCCCGCGAATTCTTCGTAACCAAAGGGGGTGTGGAATTCCGACCGGGGATGATAGGCGCCCAGCGGACCCCCCACCTGCACCGCCTTTACCGGGCGGCCCGTGGCGCAACCCCCGGCAATTTCATCAACAATTTGACCAAGGGTAAGACCGAAGGCCACCTCGTAGAGCCCACCGCGGGCGACGTTTCCGGCAATCTGCAGCGGGATCGTTCCGCGCGACCGGCCCAGACCGAAATCCTTGTAGAAGGCGGCACCCTTCTGGAAGATCACCGGCACCGATGCCAGCGAAATGACATTGTTGACGACCGTTGGTCTGCCCATGAAGCCTTCAAGCGCCGGCAGTGGCGGCTTTGACCGCACCACGCCGCGCTTTCCCTCCAGCGAGTTCAGAAGCGAGGTTTCCTCGCCGCAGACATAGGCCCCGGCCCCGACACGGATTTCGATGTCGAAACGATGGCCCGACCCCAAAACCGATACCCCGAGTATGCCCGACGCTGCGGCCAGATCGCACGCGGCCTGCATCACCCGGATCGCCACGGGGTATTCCGAACGAATGTACACAAACCCCTTCGTTGCACCCGTTGCCAGCCCCGCGATGATCATGCCCTCGATCAGGGTGAAGGGGTCGCCTTCCATGAGCATCCGGTCGGCGAAGGTGGCACTGTCGCCTTCGTCAGCATTGCAAACGATATACTTGCGGTCCGCCACCGCGTCGCTGACGGTCTTCCACTTGATGCCCGTCGGGAACCCCGCGCCGCCGCGACCGCGCAGGCCAGATGCGGTCACCTCGTCCACGATCGCGGCCCGGTCCATGCCGAGCGCGCGGCGCAGGCCTGACAAGCCGCCCTGCGCCGCATAGTCGGCCAGCGACAGCGGGTCGATCACGCCGACACGCGCAAAGGTCAGCCGGGTCTGACCCATCATCCACGGCAGTTCCGCCACGGGGCCGAGCGCCTTGGGATGTGCGGCAAGATCACCGAACAGCGCCGGCACATCGGCCGGCGTCATCGGGCCGAAACCGGTGCGGGCGTCACCGGTCACCACTTCGACCAGCGGCTCAAGCCAGACCATGCCATGGCTGCCGTTGCGCACGATTTCCACCGGAATGCCACGCCGTGCAGCCTCGGCCAGAATCGCGGCGGCAACATCGTCTGCCCCGAGGGCGACGGCCGCGGAGTCGAGCGGGACATAGACCTTCATGCCCGCACCTCTGCCACAAGCGCATCGAGGCGCGTCTCGTCGCAGCGCCCGACCAGCCGCCCGTCAATCATCGCCGCCGGTCCGCAGGCGCAGAGGCCGAGGCAGAACACCGGTTCCAGCGTCATGGCGCCGTCCGCAGTCGTGCCGTGCCAGTCGACCCCGAGCGCGCGCTGCGCATGCGCCGCCACCCGGTTGGCACCCATGGCCTGACAGGCCTCGGCGCGGCACAGCTTGAGCACGTGCCGCCCGGCAGGCGTCGGGCGAAAATCGTGGTAAAAGCTGACCACGCCGTGCACTTCGGCCTTTGACAGGTTCAGCGCCTTGGCGATCACCGGCAGAACAGTTTCCGGGACATGACCGAACGCAGCCTGCACGGCGTGCAGGATCGGCAGCAGCGGCCCTTCCAGGCCGCGATGCGCCGCGATGATTTCATCCATGCGGTCGGTGACGGAATCGAGCATCTGACTTACCTCTGGCTGACGTGCGTTCGGAATACGCCGATTGATAGGAAAATCAATCTTGATATACCGTCATGCAATAGCCGCAGACTATCAAACCGCCAGTCGCGCCGCATCCTCGATCAGGGCGTGCAGGACCGGGGTTTGCGGATCACGCCTTGCGGTGATCAGGCCGACGCTGTGCTCGGCCTCCGGCTCCACGATGGGGATCGAAACCAGCCGGCCGTCGGTAACGAACATGTCGGCCAGCTTTTTTGGCACGACGCTGGCCCATTGCCCGGTCAGAACATGCGAAATCAATGCGATGATCGAGTTGGATTCGATGGACAGGCTGACCTTGGCACCTGCGTCGGCGAGATGCTGGTTGACGATCCGGCGGTTCTGCATGTCTGAGGTCAGCAGGCACAGCGGCAGGCCGGCCACTTCGGCCCAGGTCACCTGCGCGCGCGCAGCCAGCAGCGGACCGGGGGCGCAAAGCAGGCGATAGAATTCGGTGTAAAGCGGCACCTGCGCCACCCGGCCCAGCGGTTCGTTGTCAAGATAGGTGATGCCCGCCTCCAGATCGAGGCTTTCGATCCCGGCCAGAATCTCGGCGCTGGTCCGGCTGAGGATGGAGACGCGGACATTCGGGTGCCGCGCCGTGAACGGGCCGGTCAGCGCCGCCACCATGGGCAGGGCGGTCGGGATCACCCCCAGCCTGAGATTACCCGACAGGCCAGAGCGCATCGCCCGCATTTCTTCCCTCAGGGCGCGCACGTCGCCGACGATGCCCAGCGCGCGGTCCAGCACCCGCTGACCTTCGGGCGTGAGGCCCTGAAACCGGCTGCCGCGAAACACCAGCTGCACGCCCAACTGATCCTCCAACTGCCGGATCGCGCCGGAAAGCGAGGGTTGCGTCACGCCGCAGGCTTCGGCCGCGCGGCCGAAATGGCGTTCGCGGGCAAGGGCGATGAACATCTCCAGCTTGTCGATCATGCCGGGACCGTGCCCCGGCCTGCCCTTGCCCGCAAGCCCCGGAACGCCTAACTGGGACGGATGAGACGTTTCATCCCCTTTCTGCCGAAACCTGCAACTGTCCCGGTGATCCGGCTGAATGGCAGCATCGGTATGGGCGGGCGCAGCCTGAACGATGCCGCCCTTGGCCCGCTGATCGACCGCGCTTTCAAGCGCGGCAAACCTGCGGCTGTGGCGCTGGTGATCAATTCGCCCGGCGGATCGGCGGCGCAATCCTCGCTGATCGCGGCGCGCATCCGGCGGCTGGCGGATGAGATGAAGCTTCCGGTTCACGCGTTTGTCGAGGATGTTGCAGCCTCGGGCGGCTATTGGCTGGCCTGTGCGGCGGATGACATCTGGGTCGATCAAAGTTCGATCGTCGGATCTATCGGGGTGATCTTTGCCTCATTCGGGTTTCCCGAACTGCTGGCACGGCAAGGGGTCGAGCGGCGGGTGGTCACGGCGGGCACGTCCAAAAGTTTCGCGGACCCGTTCCTGCCGCAAAAGCCCGAGGATGTGGACCGGCTGCGGGCGCTGCAAATGCCGATCCATCAGGCATTCATCAATCATGTGAAGTCGCGGCGCGGGGCACGGCTGGCGGACGCTGATCTGTTCAACGCCGACATCTGGGTGGGTCAGGGTGCGACAGAGGTCGGGCTGGTCGACGGCGTGGCGCATCTGGAGCCGAAGTTGAAGGAGCTTTATGGCGACAAGGTTCGCCTTGTGCCCTTTGGCCAGAAGCGCAGCCTGTTCCAGCGGCTGGGGATGAGCCTGATCGACCAGACGCTGAACACGGTGGAAGACCGCGCGCTTTGGGCGCGCTACGGTTTGTAGATGCTGGTCAAGACGATCCTGATCTTTCTGGGCGCGATGGTCCTTGTCGCGATGATCGGCAAGGCGCTGTTTCCCGGTGCCGTGGGCCGCATCGTGACAAAGCGCCGCAAGGCCGCTGTCTGCGCCAAATGCGGGCGCTATCTGATCGGTTGCAAGACGTGCGACTGCGGAGGGAAGGCCTGATGACAGCGCTGGTGACGGGGGCGGGCAAGCGGCTTGGCCGGGCGATGGCGCTGTATCTGGCGGGGCGGGGGCATGATGTGGCGGTGCATTATGCCAGCTCTGCCGGCGAGGCAGAGGCGGTTGCGGGCGAAATCCGGCAGTTGGGCCGCAAGGCGGTGACGCTGCAGGCCGACCTGTTGGTCGAGGCTGAGACGGCGGCGCTGATCCCGGCAGCCATGGCCGCACTGGGGCCGCTGACGGTGCTGGTCAACAACGCGTCGATCTTTGAACACGACCGGATCGACACGGCGACGCGCGCAAGTTGGGACCGGCATATCGAATCAAACCTGAGGGCGCCTTATGTGCTGACGCAGGCCTTTGCGCGCCAATGCCCCGCCGCCGTGCCCGATGCCTTGGGCGAGCCTTTGGCGCAGGGCCTGATCATCAACATGATCGACCAACGCATCCTGAAACTGACACCGGAGTTTTCCAGCTATACCATCGCCAAGATGGGCCTTTGGGCGCTGACCCGCACTGCGGCGCAGGGGCTTGCGCCGCATATCCGCGTCAATGCCATCGGCCCCGGCCCGACCCTGCGCGGCGCGCGGCAAAGCGAGGTGCATTTTGCCCGCCAGCGCGCGGCAACCTTGCTGGGGCGTGGTGCAAACCTTGCGGATATCACCGCAGCGCTTGGATTTTTCCTCGACAGTCCGGCCGTCACGGGCCAATTTCTGGCGGTTGACGGTGGTCAGCATCTGGCGTGGCAGACGCCCGATGTGCTGGGGCCGGAGTGAGCCCGGCCAGACATGGTGCCGAGTTGTCCACTTTTCACGCGTCGGTCACAACTTCGTCATAAATCGTGTGAGTTTTCAGGGATTTGACAGCTTTCTAAAAAAGTTTTTATTAGGATCAATGACTTGGTATTCTGCCTAAAAAACAGGCAAGGCAGCGAAGCGGGCTGAAAACAACGGAAAAACCATCCTCCCGAATTCTTTTCCCCGCAGTTATCCACAGAAACCGTGGACAGCTTTTCTCTTGCCCCCGGCCATGGTTCAGTGCAGCCGGGGGTGAGAATCGAACACCGACTTACAGGCCGCAGGAATGGACGAAAAACCCCGCACCGGACATGAGGTGATCCAGGATTACCTGAAGACGCTGGACGGTTCGCCCGGCGTGTACCGGATGCTGAATGCCGCCTCCGAAGTGCTTTACGTGGGCAAAGCGCGCAACTTGAAGGCGCGGGTGGCGAATTATGCCCGCCCCTTGGGCCATTCGGGACGGATCGCCCGGATGATCTTTGAGACCGTGTCGATGATGTTCCTGACGACGCGGACCGAGCTGGAGGCGCTGCTGCTGGAGCAGAACCTGATCAAACAGCTGAAGCCGCGCTACAACGTGCTGCTGCGCGACGACAAAAGCTTTCCGAACATCCTGATTTCGGCCCAGCATCCCTTTCCGCAGATCAAGAAACATCGCGGCAAGAAGTCGGAGAAGGGCGCTTATTTCGGCCCCTTTGCCAGTGCAGGCGCGGTGAACCGGACACTTAATCAACTGCAGAAGGTGTTCCTTCTGCGCAACTGCTCGGACGCGATGTTCGAGTCTCGTACCCGTCCCTGCCTGCAGTTCCAGATCAAGCGCTGCTCGGCCCCCTGTGTGGGCAAGATCGGCACCGCAGGCTATGGCACGCTGGTTGCGGATGCGACGCGGTTTCTGGAAGGCAAGACCACTTCGGTGCAGGCGGATCTGGCGAAGTCGATGACCGATGCGTCTGGCGCGATGGAGTTCGAGCGCGCGGCCGCCTTGCGCGACCGCATCCGCGCCCTGACCCAGGTTCAGCAAAGCCAGGGCATCAACCCGCAGGGCGTGACCGAGGCGGATGTGGTGGCGCTGCATCTGGAACATGGCCAGGCCTGCGTGCAGGTGTTCTTCATCCGCGCCAATCAAAGCTGGGGAAACCGGGATTTCTATCCGCGCACCGG
>JAYSYZ010000171.1:0-3737 GCA_043727195.1 Paracoccaceae bacterium | reverse complement strand
AAGTGGGGTCCGTGGCGCGCGAGGATCAGGAAAGGATCGACGCAACGCTGGGCTCCAATGATCAGGATGTGACAAGCCTCCTCGATCAGGTCGGCGCGGCCCTGTCGGGCATCACCCGTGGCGCAAGTCTGGTGCTGGCTCCGAAACGCGAAGCGGCGATCCGACATATCGAATTCGTCAGCCTCGCCGCTGACCGGGCGCTGGTTGTGCTGGTGTTCGCCGATGGCCAGGTGGAAAATCGCATCTTCGTGCCGCCACCCGGCCAGACGCCCTCGTCCATGCGCGAGGCGGCGAATTTTCTCAATGCCTTGGCCGAGGGCAAGACCCTGACCGAACTGCGCAAGACCATGACTTCTGAAATCGCTCACAGGCGGCAAGAAATCGACATGCTGGCCCGGGAGATGGTGGAAAGCGGCATTGCGCTGTGGGAGAACGCGGGCGAAACCTCTGAACGGCTGATCGTCAGAGGTCGCGCCAACCTGATTGAAGGCGTTGCCGACGCAACCGAGATCGAGCGTGTCCGTTCCCTTTTTGATGACCTTGAACGCAAGCGGGATATTGCCGAATTCCTGGGCCTGGCCGAAACGGGCGAGGGTGTGCGCATTTTTATCGGTTCCGAGAACAAGCTTTTTTCACTTTCCGGTTCAAGTCTGGTGGTTTCTCCCTATATGAACGCTGATCGGAAAATCATCGGCGCGGTGGGCGTCATCGGTCCGACCCGGCTGAACTATGGTCGCATCGTGCCGATTGTCGACTACACCGCCCAGTTGGTGGGCCGCCTTGTCTCCGACCGGGGCAAGGGCTGAAATGACAAGACGAGGACGACAAGATGGCGCAGGAACAGGCCACTCCGCAGGAGATCGAGCTGGAAGAATTCGAGATGTCCCCCGAGGCTGGCGCCTTGGCCGAGGAACTGGAAACGCTGCGCGCCGAACGCGATGACATGCGCGACAAGTTTATCCGCGCGCTGGCAGATGCGGAAAACTCCCGCAAACGCGCAGATCGCGACCGCCGCGAGGCCGAGCAATATGGCAGTACGCGGCTGGCACGCGACCTGCTGCCGGTGTTCGACAATCTGAAACGGGCGCTGAACGTCGTCGGTGACGAACAACGCGCCAGCGCGTCGGCGCTGATCGAAGGCGTCGAGCTGACATTGCGCGAGCTGATCACCGTGATGACCCGCCACGGCATGACGCCGATCGCGCCCGAGATCGGCGAGATGTTTGACCCCCAGCAACATCAGGCGATGTTCGAGGCGCCGCTGCCAGGCACCAAGGCCGGCCAGATCATCCAGATGATGACCGAGGGTTTTCTTTTGCATGACCGTCTCCTGCGGCCAGCACAGGTCGGCGTGTCGTCGACAACGTGAGCTGAGCTACAAGCCCAGTGTCAATCAAAGCAGCCCCTTGATCTCATAAATCAACCGTAACGCCTGCATCGGTGTCAACTCGTCGGGCTGCAGGTCACGAAGCCGTGCTTCCACGGCGGATTCGCTTGCCAAGCGTCGCGCTGCCATCGCCGGCGCGGCCCGAAACAAAGGCAGATCGTCGATCAGTGCCTTCTGCGATCCGCCTTCGCGTTCGCCTTTCTCCAGCGCCTCAAGCACGATCTTGGCCCGCTCCACCACACTTGCGGGTAGCCCGGCAAGTCGTGCCACCTGTACCCCATAAGACCGGTCGGCGGCACCTTTCCTGACCTCGTGCAGAAAGATCACATCTCCCTCCCACTCCTTGACCGTCACGGTCGCATTCTCGACGCCTGCCAGTTTTCCGGCCAGCGCCGTCATTTCATGGTAATGCGTGGCGAACAGCGCCCTGCAGCGGTTCACCTCGTGCAGATGTTCCAGCGTCGCCCAGGCAATGGAAAGGCCGTCATAGGTTGCCGTGCCGCGGCCGATCTCGTCCAGAATCACCAGCGCCCGGTCATCCGCCTGGTTCAGGATCGCGGCCGTCTCCACCATCTCGACCATAAAGGTCGACCGACCGCGCGCCAGATCATCCGCCGCGCCGACCCGGCTGAACAACTGGCTGACAAGGCCGATGCGCGCTGCCGCAGCCGGAACATAGCTGCCCGCCTGCGCCAACAAGGCGATCAGCGCGTTCTGCCGCAGGAACGTCGATTTCCCCGCCATGTTCGGCCCAGTCAGCAGCCAGATCGCCGGTGTTCCATGCCCTGTCAGGGCGCAGTCATTGGCGACAAAAGCCCCCGCACCCTGTCGGTGCAAAGCGCGCTCCACCACCGGATGCCGCCCGCCGCTGACCAGAAAGGCACGGCTGTCGTCAACCATCGGCTCCGCCCAACCCTCAGCCGCGGCAAGATCGGCGAAAGCCGCCGTCAAGTCAATTTCGGCCAGCGCCCGTGCAGCCAACCCGATAGGCCCGGATTTTCCCAGGATCTCCGCTTTCAGGCTTGCATAGTGACGTTTTTCGATTTCCAGCGCGTGGTTTCCCGCGTTAAGAACGCGTGTCTCGATCTCGTTCAGCGGCACGGTGGTAAACCGAACCTGCCCCGCTGTCGTTTGCCGATGGATGAAGGTTTCAGGCATCGCCCGCATCACAGATTCGTGTGTCGGCGTCACTTCGATGAAATAACCCAATACATTATTGTGCTTGATCTTCAGGCTGGCAATCCCGGTCTGCGCCACATATTCCGCCTGCATCCGCGCGATCACCCCGCGCCCCTCGTCGCGCCACGACCGCGTCTCGTCCAGTTCGGCATCAAACCCCGTCGCGATGAACCCACCATCCCGCGCCAGCAGCGGCAAGTCCGCCACCAGCGCCCGGTCCAGCAGCCCGACCAGCGCCAGATGCCCGACCAGCGCCCCCGCCGCCTCCGCCAGCAGCACCGGACCATTCCCCAACTGCCCGGCGATCCGCTCTGCCTGTTCCAACCCTGCGCGGATTGCGCCAAGATCACGCGGCCCCCCCCGGTCAAGCGCCATGCGCGACAGCGCGCGGTCCATATCCGGCACCCGGCGCAACGCCTCGCGCAGGCTTTCGCGCAACCTCGGATCCTCGATCAACCCACGGACCGCCTGCAGACGATGGTGAATCAGCGCCAGATCCAGCGACGGCGCCGAAATGCGCCGTTCCAGCAGCCGCGCGCCGCCCGCTGTCACCGTCCGGTCCACCGCCGCCAACAACGATCCTTCGCGGCCCCCAGACAGCGCCGAGGTCAATTCCAGATTGCGTCGGGTGGCCGCGTCGATCTGCAGCGTCCCGCCCGGAATCTCCTTGATCGGCGGGCGCAGCAGCGGCATCCGCCCGCGCTGCGTCAGGTGCAGATAGTCGACCAACGCCCCCATCGCCGACACTTCCGCCCGGTTAAAGCTGCCAAACGCATCCAGCGATCCAATGCCAAACATCTCGCACAGACGCTTTTCCGCACCGGTGGAATCAAAGCTGCCCCGCGACAGTGGCGTCAACGCCGCCCCGCTTTCAGCAATGTTAGGCTCTAGTTCCCGTTCTCGCGCCTCGCTCACCAACACTTCGCGCGGGGCCAGTCTGGCAAGGTCGGGGCCAAGCCGCGAAAGGCCGCTGGGCATCACCCGGAACTCGCCGGTCGAGATATCAGCCCAGGCCAGTGCCGCCTGATCGCGCACCTCGGCAAACGCACACAGATAATTGTGCCGCCGCGCCTCCAGCAGCGAATCCTCGGTCAGCGTGCCGGGGGTGACCAACCGCACCACGTCGCGCCGGACGACCGACTTGTAACCACGCTTCTTCGCCTCCGCCGGA
>JAYSYZ010000170.1:0-9897 GCA_043727195.1 Paracoccaceae bacterium | reverse complement strand
TGGAGCAGCAGATGAAACGGTCCCGCATCAACGACATCATGGCCGCGGCGGATGACATGATCCGGCACCACGGCTTTGTGTTGCCGCCATTCGCCTATTGGTCACCGGATGAGTTCAAGGCGCGGTCCGATGCGCGCCGGATCGTCGATTGCCGCATGGGGTGGGACATTACCGACTACGGGCAGGGCAGGTTCGATACCCTTGGACTGTTCCTGTTCACCCTGCGCAACGGCCAGCTGGCCGATCTGCAGCGCGGCGGTGGCATGTGCTATGCCGAAAAGCTGTTGATATCGCGGCAGGATCAGCTCAGCCCGATGCACACCCATGTGATCAAGGCCGAAGACATCATCAACCGGGGCGGGGCGACGCTGGTGGTGGAACTGTACGGGTCCGACGAGCGTGGCAGCTTTGCGCCCGACCGGGGCGGCGTCGTGCGCTGCGACGGGATCGAACGGCGCTACGGCCCGGGCGACAGGCTGAAACTTGCACCCGGTGAATGTGTCACGCTGATGCCCGGCGATTGGCACGCGTTCTGGGGCGAAGGCGGCGATGTGCTGATCGGCGAGGTCAGCACGGTGAATGACGATCTGACCGACAACATCTTTCGCGCACCGCTCGGCCGGTTTGCCGAGATCGAGGAGGATGTGGCCCCGACCCACCTTCTGGTCAGCGATTACGATACCTGGCTGTAGGCTGATCCAGAGGGGCGCGCGTCTTGCCGACCCGCGCCCGCTCAGACCAGTGACACCGGATCAGTCGGCAGCTTCGGCCGCGGGCTTTGCCGCCGGACAGACCCCGTTGACCAGCGGCCCCGCGCAGGCCGGGGCGGGCGTCGTCACCGGCGTCGGGGCGGGGATTGCGGGCGCGCCGGTGGCGATGGAGGGCGGGGGCAGCACGACCAGTGCGGGCACCGGGTTCACGGCAACCGCGGCCTTTGGTGCGGCCTTCTTTTTCACCACAGCCGGTTTCGGGATGTAGAGACCCTTGGGCATCTCGCCCGAGGCGGTCAGCACGATGACCTTTTCGCCACCCTTCACCCGGTCAAACAGATCCATTACGTCCTGATTGATCATCCGAATGCAACCAGACGAGGCGTTGCGCCCGATCGACATCCATTCCGGGGTGCCGTGGATCCGGTAGCCGTAATCCACCCCATTCGACAGTAGGTACAACGCCCGCGAGCCCAAAGGGTTGGTCGGGCCGCCCGGCTGGCCGTTTTCCCACTTTGCCAGTTCCGGCTTGCGCTCGATCATTTCTTTCGGCGGGATCCAGGTCGGCCAGGTCTTCTTTTCGGCAATCACCGCCTCGCCCGACCATTCGAACCCGGCCTTGCCGACGGCGATGCCGTAGCGGATCGCCTTGTTGTTGCCGAGAACATAGTACAGCAGGCGCTGGCCGGGGTTGATGATGATCGTGCCGGGGGGCTGGTTGCTGGTATATTGCACCACTTGCCGGCGAAAGGCTGCGGGGATCTTTTCAACCGGCAGTGACGGGATCGCGATCCCGGCATCCATCTTGGCGACATAGACATTCTCGTCGGCCTTCGGCAGCGCAGCCTGCCCCGACGTCGCCGCCGTCATCGTCGGATCGACGCAGCCCGCCAGCAGCAGCATCGCAAGCGCCGCAGCGGCGGCGGTGCCCTTGCTGAGGAAAACAGTCGGAGTGTAACGCATTGACGGGCCCACTTGTTCTTATTCCGCAGACGGATGCCTGCAGGTTCATTTGACGCAACGGTAGCCGAGCGGCCCCGCCCCGTCAAACCATCAAGGCGGCGAAATGCAATCACGGGCGCGTGATGATGCCGTCAAAGCGTGGTGCGAAGCTGCCAAAGTTCCGGGAAAAGCTGGACGTCCAGCATCCGGCGCAGATAGGCCACCCCCGACGTCCCGCCGGTGCCGCGCTTGAAGCCGATGACGCGTTCGACGGTGGTGACGTGGTTGAACCGCCAGCGACGGAAGTAATCCTCCAGATCCACCAGCTTTTCGGCCAGCTCATAGGCCTGCCAATGGGTTGTCGGATCGCGGTAGACAACCACCCATGCCGCCAGCACGCCGGCATGCGCTGCCCAGGGCTGACGCAGGTCGCGGTTCAGGATTTCGGCGGGCACCGGCAGGCCGGCGCGGGCAAGGTGGCGCAATGCCTCGTCATACAGCGTCGGGCGGGCCAGTTCCGCCTCCAGCCTTGCCGTCAGATCAGGGCGGTGGGCATGGGGTTTCAGCATCGCAAGGTTGCGGTTGCCGACCGCATATTCGATCAGCCGGTACTGCCAGGATTGAAAGCCCGACGACTGGCCAAGGTCATCGCGGAAATGCGTGTAATCCGACGGCGTCATCGTGCGCAGCACGTCCCAGGCATTGTTCAACTGTTCGAAGATGCGGCTGATCCGGGCCAGCATCTTGAACGCCTCGGGCGCGCGATCTTCGGCGATGGCGCGGCGGGCGGCGTCCAGTTCGTGCAGGGCAAGCCGCATCCAGAGTTCAGAGGTCTGGTGCTGGATGATGAACAGCATCTCGTCATGCGCCGAGGTCAGCATGTGCTGCGCGCCGAGGATCTGGTCGATCCTGAGGTAGTCGCCATATGACATCCGGCCGTCGAACGACATCTCGGCACCGTCGTCCGACGGGTTGAAGGGGCAGGTGGGCATGGCTCTCACTCCTTGATGAACGGGATCAGGCGAGGAGCGGACGCTTTCGGGCGATGGCGGCAAGGGGGCCGGTGCGCCGCCACAGGCAGGCCCAGGCCGACGGGCGGCAAAGCGGCGGGAGGGCGATGCAGATCAGCATCCCGTCAACCGCAAGGCGGGGCAAAGGGCCGGGTCCATCCGGTAGCTGCGCGGATCGGCGACGGCAAGGCTGCCGGTCCAGCTGTACACCGCCCAGCCAAAGCCCGCAGCCTCGATCGCCGAAATCTTGGCATCCAGAAAGGCGGCGCGGCTGGCCGGGGGCACTGCGACCGCTGCACCATTGTCGCGGATCACCCCGAATTCGCCGACAAAGATCCGGCTGCGCGGCACGCCATGCGCATCGGCCCAACCGGCCACGCGGGCGATATCCTCCGTCGACGCATCTGCGGCAAGATCGCGGTAGGCCTGCAGTTCCGCCGCCAGCACCGCCGCCGTCATGTCAGCCTGACCGGCGGCATCGGCGCGGCGGACGGCGTCTGCCACCAGACGCGTGGCCAGCCCGTCATCGACCGCATCCGGCGGGTAGGGCACGCCCGCAAACAATGCGGTTGCCCCGCCGCCCCACCCCGCGCCCTGATGGGTAAAGAAGTAGGGACCATAGCTGTGAAAGCTCCAGATCAGATTGTCGTCATCCAGAATGGCCGGGTCGATGGCCAACAGCCCGTCCGCACTGCCCCAGCAGCCGCCCGAGACGACCAGCGGCAGGTCGGGCGCGCCCGTCCGGGCCGACCGGTGCAGGCTGGCCAACTGCCCGGGCCATTTCTGCAAGGCCGGTTCAGACACCAGACCGCAATCGTTGGTCGGTTCATTCAGCAGTTCCACCGCGGTGCGGTCCGGATCCATCCCGTGCAGCCGGGTGGCAAGCCTGCCGACGATTGCGGCGTAGGCGTCGAAAATCGCCGGGTCATTCAGGATCGCATCGGTCCCCCAATCCTCGCCCTGACGCGGAATGGCGTGCAGGTCGACGACAACCTTCAGACCGGCGGTCTGGATCATCGCCGTGGTTTCGGCAACCTGATCCATCAGGGCATCCTGCGCAGGTCCGGGGCCAAGCCGCAGGAACGGTGCGGGGTCAATCGGCAGGCGGATGGTGTCAAAGCCGTTCGCGGCCAGCGCGGCCACGGCCCCGTCCGGCACATGACGGCGCCAATCGGGAAACACCGCCAGAAAATCCGGGTCGGTCACCGTATCTTCGACGCTGCGCCATTCCACCCAGAGTTCGAAGTTGAGGCCGCGCTTCGCGGCGAACCGGTCAGCGGCGGTTTCGGCACCCGCCTGACCGGCGACGAACAGAAAGATCAGCGGAATGCGGGCGAAGTGCATGAGGGGCGTCCTTCGGCAGGGTGCCGTCGCAGGATGCGGCAAATGCGGCCGGTGGGAAAGGGGCGTCAGGCAGGGCGGACGGTCAGCGACATGTGGTAAAGATGATAGGTCTGGCCATCATGCACCTCCGGCCCCTCGCGGTCGACCTGCCAGCCGCGTCTGGCAAGGAAGCGGTGCGAAAACGGGCTGGCGATGACGGTCAGGCGGGGCAGGGCCGCGGCATTGGCCTTGGCGAGAAGGGTGTCATACAGGGCGGCGGCGGTCCCGTCGCCACGCACCTCGGGAATCACAAACGCCATGTCGAGCAGGCCGTCGGGGCACAGCGACATGAACCCGGTGGCGCGGCCATCCTCTTCGGCAATCCAGCACCACTGATCGACCAGCTTGTCGGGCGTGGCCGGGTCGGGGTCGGGTGTCGGGGCCCAGGCGGCACGCTCCGCCTCGGTCAGCAGGTCGGCGGTGCCTTCGCGGATCGCGCGGTAATAGACCCGCTTGACGGCGGCGCGGTCTTCGGGGCGGTAGAGGCGGATGGTGCGGGCCATGGCCTAACCGGCGGCTACGGCATCAACCTCGACCAGCCACGCCGGGCTGGCAAGGCCCGCCACAATCAACAGCGTCGCGGCGGGTGGGGTGACCTCCCCCACCCAGGCGTCGCGCCGGGCGCGGTAGGTGGCGACGGCTTCTCCCGTGTTTTCCGTCAGATAGACGGTGATCTTCATCAGGTTCGCGCGGCTCATCCCGGCGGCGGCAAGGGCAGCATCGACATTGGCGAACGCGGTATCAAGCTGTGCGGCCAGCCCTTCGGCCAGCGTGCCATCGGGGCCAAGGCCGACCTGACCCGCGATTTCCAGCCGCCGGGTGGCCCCCTCGGCAAGCGCAAGCTGGCTATAGCGCGATGCGGGTTGCAGCATCGTCTCGGGGGTCCAGAGGCGGATCATCATGTCACCTTTGCGCGTTTCTTGAACTCGGGCCGGTCCCAGCTTGCGTAGTCCATGATCCTGGCCAGCACGTTGACCGCGCGGGCCACGTCATCCTCGTCAATGAACAACGGGGTGAAGCCGAAGCGCAGGATATCGGGGCTGCGGAAATCGCCGATCACGCCGAGGGATATCAGGTTTTGCATGATCGCATAGCCTTCGGGGTGGCGGAACGAAACCTGGCTGCCGCGCATCAGATGCGGGCGCGGGGTGGCCAGGCTGAGGGTGGGCGCGCGCGCCTCCACCCCCTTGATGAACTGGTCCTGCAGACGCAGCGACTGTGTGCGCAGATCGCCCAGATCGACCTGATCCCAGACATCCAGCGCCGCCTCGAGTGCGGCCAGTTGCAGGACCGGCGGCGTTCCCACCCGCATGCGTTCGATCCCCGCACCGGGGCGGTAATCAAGGTCAAAGGCGAACGGGGCTTCGTGCCCCAGCCAGCCTGACAGGGCAGGGCGGGCGGTCTCGGCATGTTGCGGTGCGACATAGATGAAGGCCGGGCCGCCGGGGCCGGAGTTGAGGTATTTGTAGGTGCAACCGACCGCAAAGTCGGCCCCGGCCCCGGCCAGATCGACCGCAAACGCCCCGGCACTATGCGCCAGATCCCAGACCGTCAGCGCCCCCACCTCATGCGCGCGGCGGGTCAGGTCCGCCATGTCGTGGCGGCGTCCGGTGCGGTAATCGACCTCGGTGATCAGGGTCACCGCCACGGTGTCATCGATGGCCGACATCACCGCTTCGGGGGCCACGGTCTTTAGCCGGTACTGTCCGCCAAGGGTGCGGCACAGCCCTTCGGCGATATAGAGATCAGACGGAAAGTTGCCGCTGTCCGACAGGATGACCCGGCGCCTGGGGTTCATCTCCAGGCTTGCGGCGAGGGCCTGGTAAACCTTGATCGACAGCGTGTCGCCCATCACCACGGTGCCGGGGGCGGCACCGATCAGCCTGGCGATGCGGTCGCCGACACGGGCGGGCTGGTCCATCCAGCCGGCCTTGTTCCAGCCGGTGATGAGCAGCTCGCCCCATTCCCTCTCGACCACGGTTGCCACCCGCGCCGGTGCCGATTTGACCATCGGTCCCAAGGAGTTGCCGTCAAGATAGACCACCCCCGCAGGCAGATGGAACAGACGCTTGGTGGCGGCGAAATCGGTGGGCATCGTGGCGTCCTCGGGCTTTGCGGTGTTATGCAGGGGCAGGCGGAAAACGCCAAGCCGGAAAATGGCCCGGCGGCCGCTTGCGGATGCCTGCCGGCGCGCGCTAAACGGGAACCGGGGCCGTTGCCTGGGGTCAGACGAATGCACAAGCTGTTCGGCGCAATCGACCTGCCACCGATCTGGCTTTTCGGCCACCTTGTGGTGGCGTGGGGGATCGGGCGGATCTATCCGGTGGTGCTTGCCGCGGGTGCGGGGCGCTGGATCGGCGGGGCGCTGGTTCTGGCGGGGCTTGGGCTGCTGACGGCGGCGATCCGCCGGATGGCCGCGCGCAAGACCACGGTCATCCCGCGCCGCGCCCCAGCGGCACTGGTGACCGACGGGGCCTTTGGCTTCAGCCGGAACCCGATCTATCTTGCCGATGCGCTGATCCTGACGGGGGCGATCTTCTGGTGGGATGCGCTGCTGGCACTGCCGCTGGTGGCGGTGTTTGTCGGGGTCATCCAGACCCGGTTCATCCGCGACGAAGAGGCGGTGCTGACCGCAGCCTTCGGGCCGGAGTTCGACCTTTGGGCACAGCGGGTGCGGCGGTGGGTCGGTCGCAGATAAGCAGGTTGCAGTCCGGCGTGATGTAGGGTTTGAAATATTGTTGCGCGGTGGTAAGTCGAAACGAAGTTTGCAACTACCGGGCACGGGACCGGAGATGAAAAGCGGGGGACCACTGTGAAGATCGGCGCACTGACAGAGATTTATCCGGGCGAGAACCGGGTGGCGATGACGCCCGATTCCGTGCTGCATCTGGTGAAGCTGGGCCACGGTTGCTGCGTTCAGGCCGGGGCAGGGGCAAAGGCCGGGTTTTCCGACGCGCTTTATGCAGCCGCCGGGGCCGAGGTCCTGCCAACCGCCGACAGCGTGATCGCGGCGGCGGATGTCATCATCAAGGTGCGCGGCACGGAGGCCGCGGAACTGGCAACGCTGAAAGACGGCCAGACGCTGATCAGCTTTTTCTGGCCGGCGCAGAACCCCGAACTCCTTGCCGCTGCGGCACAGAAAAGCCTGAGCGTGGTCGCCATGGACATGGTGCCGCGCATCTCGCGTGCCCAGAAGATGGACGCGCTGTCCTCGATGGCCAATATCGCCGGCTACCGCGCGGTGATCGAGGCGGGCAGCAATTTCGGCCGGTTCTTCACCGGTCAGGTGACGGCGGCAG
Organism: Paracoccaceae bacterium; assembly: GCA_043727195.1. Taxonomy (GTDB): domain Bacteria; phylum Pseudomonadota; class Alphaproteobacteria; order Rhodobacterales; family Rhodobacteraceae; genus JAUYQR01. The sequence goes on along the minus strand of JAYSYZ010000170.1, from coordinate 2,553 downwards.
GCAAGGTGCCACCCGCAAAGGTTCTGATCGTCGGTGCGGGTGTCGCGGGGTTGGCGGCCATTGGCACGGCAACCTCTCTCGGCGCGATCGTCTATGCGTTCGACGTGCGCCCCGAAGTGTCCGAACAGATCGAATCGATGGGCGCGAGTTTTGTTTTTCTGGAGTTTGAGGACAAGCAGGACGGCGCCGCGACCGGCGGCTATGCGGCCCCCTCCTCGCCAGAGTTCCGCGATGCACAGCTGGCCAAGTTCCGCGAACTGGCACCGGATATGGACATCGTCATCACCACCGCACTGATCCCCGGCCGCCCCGCACCAAAGCTGTGGACCGAAGATATGGTAGCGGCAATGAAACCCGGCAGCGTGATCGTCGATCTTGCAGCCGAACGCGGTGGCAACTGCGATCTGACCGTGCCGGATCAGAAGATCGTCAGCGCCAATGGTGTGACGGTCGTCGGCTACACCGATTTCCCCAGCCGGATGGCGGCGCAGGCATCAACGCTTTATTCCAACAATATCCGGCATATGCTGGCTGATCTGACGCCAAAGAAAGACGGCATCATCGCCCATAACATGGAAGATGATGTGATCCGGGGGGCGACTGCGGCGCATCTTGGGGCGGTGACCTACCCGCCGCCACCGCCAAAGATCGCGGCCATTGCCGCGGCAAAGCCAAAGGAAAAGGCACGGGAACTGACGGTCGAACAGCGCCGCGCCAATGAGGTGGCGGCGTTTCGGGCCCAGACCCGCAGTCAGGTGGGAATGCTGGCGGTCGGCGGTGCCTTGATGCTGGTAATGGGGTCTTACGCGCCAACCAGTTTCATGGCGCATTTCATCGTCTTTGCGCTGGCCTGTTTCATCGGCTTTTCGGTGATCTGGAACGTCTCGCACAGCCTGCACACGCCGCTGATGGCGGTCACCAACGCGATCTCGGGCATCGTCATCCTGGGCGCATTGTTGCAGATCGGGTCGGGCAACTGGCTTGTGGTGATCCTTGCGGCGGCATCAGTCCTGATCGCCACCGTCAACATCGTGGGGGGCTTTCTGGTGACACGCCGGATGCTCGCCATGTTCCAGAAGTCGTGAGGGCATGGGTATGAGCATCGGTATCGTTTCAGCAGCAGGCATCGCCGCCGCTGTATTGTTCATCCTGTCGCTGGGCGGGCTTTCGGGGCAGGAAAGCGCCAAGCGCGCCGTCTGGTATGGCATTGCCGGCATGGCGCTGGCGGTGGTGGCCACGGTGCTGTCGCCCGATGTCGGCAACCTGTGGGTCGTGCTGCCGATGATCGCGCTGGGGGCGGTCGCCGGGTGGTATGTCGCGGGCAAGGTGCAGATGACGGAAATGCCGCAACTGGTGGCGGCTTTGCATTCCTTTGTCGGCCTCGCGGCGGTGTTCATCGGCTTCAACGCCGATATCGAACTGGCCCGCGTGACCGCGATGGACCAGACCGCGCGTGACGTGCTGACCGGCTTTGCCGCCGTGCTGGCGCACAAGACCGGGGTCGAAATCTCGATCCTGAAGGTCGAGGTTTTCCTTGGCGTGTTCATCGGCGCGGTCACCTTCACCGGATCGGTCGTGGCCTTCGGCAAGCTGGCGGGCCGCGTCGACGGCAAGGCAAAGAAACTGCCCGGCGGGCATCTGCTGAATGCCGGCGCGGCGTTGGGGTCGCTGATCCTGCTGGTGCTGTATGTGCAGGGTGCGGGGATCTGGGCGCTGATCGGCATGACGCTGCTGGCGTTTTTCATCGGCTATCATCTGATCATGGGGATCGGCGGGGCGGACATGCCAGTCGTGGTTTCCATGCTGAACAGCTATTCCGGCTGGGCGGCGGCGGCGATCGGCTTTACCCTCGGCAATGACCTCCTGATCGTCACCGGGGCGCTGGTCGGCTCCAGCGGTGCGATCCTGAGCTACATCATGTGCAAGGCGATGAACCGGTCGTTCATTTCGGTCATCCTCGGCGGGTTCGGCACCATCACCGGCCCGGCGATGGAAATTGCCGGCGAACAGATCGCGATTGACGCCGAAGGTGTGGCGGCGGCGCTGAACGATGCGGACAGCGTGATCATCATCCCCGGCTACGGCATGGCGGTGGCGCAGGCACAACAATCGGTCAGCGAGTTGACGCGCAAACTGCGCGCCAAGGGCAAGACGGTGCGCTTTGCCATCCATCCCGTCGCGGGGCGCTTGCCCGGCCACATGAACGTGCTGCTGGCCGAAGCAAAGGTGCCCTACGATATCGTGCTGGAGATGGACGAGATCAACGACGATTTCCCGGCAACCGACGTGGCCATCGTGATCGGCTCGAACGACATCGTGAATCCGGCGGCACAGGAAGACCCCAACAGCCCCATCGCCGGGATGCCGGTGCTGGAATGCTGGAAGGCGAAACAGGTGTTTGTCAGCAAACGGGGCCAGGGAACCGGCTATTCCGGTATCGAAAATCCGTTGTTCTACAAGGATAATACCCGGATGTTCTATGGCGACGCGAAAAAATCGCTGGATGCGTTGCTGCCGATGATCGACTGATCCGCCCATGCCGATCCCTGACCA
>JAYSYZ010000169.1:0-3780 GCA_043727195.1 Paracoccaceae bacterium | reverse complement strand
CGCGCCGGTAGCGCCCCGAAAACCCCAGATGCGGCGCGGGCATCGACCCGTGGGTATTGCTGTCGCCGAACAAAAGCAGGCTGCGCATGTCATCCCCTCCGTTTGCCCCCATTGGCGCGGGGACAGCGGGCCGCGTCAACCCGTTTGCAGGTGTGCTGGTCTGCAGGGATACCAGTTTCGCGGAGATACCAGTTTCGCGGAGATGCCGAATTTGCGGAGATGATTGACGTACCTCTTTGCGGCGCAGATAGTCGTTGTCACGCGCAAGGGGGTCAGATTGCGGCCAACCGTCAACGATATCGCCCGTGAGGCCGGGGTCAGCCTTGCCACCGTTGACCGGGTTCTGAACGAACGCCCGGGCGTGCGCGACAAGACCATTCGCGCGGTGAATGACGCGATCAACCGGCTTGGTTATGTCCGCGATCTGGCTGCGGCAAATCTGGCCCGCAGCCGCACTTACCGGATGGCCGTGGTGTTGCCCGATGTGGAAAGTCAATTCATTCAGACACTTGAAGAGGCATTTCTGGATGCAGGCCGGGTGGCCGCCACCTCGCGGACCGAGGTCAGGCTGCACCGCTTTCCGGCAGAGGATCCGCATGCGCTGGCAACCCTGCTGGCAACCCTGCCGGGGCGGGATCATGCGGGCGTGGCGCTGATGGCGCCGGAAACCCCGATTCTGCGCGACGCCGTCCGCAGCTTGCGCGCCAAGGGTCTGCCGGTGGTGGCGCTGGTCTCGGACCTGCCCAATACCGATCGCGACCATTTCATCGGCATCGACAACCGCGCCGCGGGCCGCACTGCGGGGGTGCTGATGGGGCGCTATCTCGGCGGCGGGCCGGGGCAGGTGCTGGTGCTGGGCCAGTCGCTGCTGGCCCGCGACACCATCGAACGACGGCGCGGCTTTGACGAGGTGATGTTGCGCGACTTTCCCGGGGTCGAGGCGTTGCAGACGCTGGAAACCCACGGTTCTGCCATTGCGCTGCGGCACGTCGTCCGCGAAATGCTGGCGAATGCACCGGGGGTGCGCGGCATCTATGCGATGGGCGGCGGTCACCGGGCACTGACGCAAACCCTTGCAGAATTGGGGCTTTGCGGCAAACTGACCGTCATTGCCCATGAACTGACCCCGCATGCCCGCGCGGCACTGGAGGCGGGCGAGATTTCTGCCGTCATCACCCAGAACCTCGGCCATCTGGCCCGCAGCACCCTGCGCGTCTTGCGCGCCAAAGCCGACCGGGTGGCGTTTGACGAAGGCCAGGAACAGATTCGCATCGAGATCGTGATCCGCGAAAACCTGCCGCCGCCACCCGATCTGGCCCCCGCCACCACCGAAGCCGCCTGAATCGCCCTTCAAATCGCTTTGGATCGGGCTTGGTGCAGAAAATGAGGGACGTACCTCAAAAACGCTTTACAGCCGCAGCCAACCGCGTCTATCGTGACGGCAATGCAAAGAAGACCCGGCAGATGCACGGGTCCAGCCACATCAACCGGGAGGATTACATGAAAGCCAGATACCTTGCTGCCACGGCGGCAGTCGCCCTTGTTTCGGGCACCACCGCCCAGGCCGAAGAGCTTACCCTGTGCTGGGCCGCGTGGGACCCGGCAAATGCGCTTGTGGAGCTGTCGAAGGATTTCGAAGCGAAATCCGGCCACAAGATGAACTTCGAATTCACCCCGTGGCCCAATTTTGCCGACCGGATGCTGACCGAACTCAACTCGGGCGGCAAGCTGTGCGATCTGCTGATCGGCGACAGCCAGTGGATCGGCGGCGGGGCAGAGAACGGCCATTACGTCAAGCTGAACGACTTCTTCGACGCCAGCGGCATCAGCATGGACGACTTTGCCCCTGCCACCGTCTATGCCTATTCGACCTGGCCAAAGGGCAGCCCGAACTATTATGCCCTGCCCGCGATGGGTGATGCGAACGGCTGGTTCTACCGCAAGGACTGGTTCGCGATGCCCGACGTCCAGGCCGCGTTCAAGGAAAAGTACGGCCGCGATCTGGCAGAGCCGAAAAGCCAGACCGAACTGCTTGAAATCGCCCAGTTCTTTCAGGGCCGCGAGATTGATGGCAAGACCGTCTACGGGGCGGCCATCTTTACCGAGCGCGGCTCGGAAGGCATCACCATGGGCGTCACCTCGGCGCTGTATCCCTTTGGCTTCAAGTATGAGATGACGCCGGGAAAATATGACATGGAGGGTGCGGTCAATTCGCCCGAAGCTGTCGCGGGGCTGGAGTTCTACAAGGAACTTTACAAGACCGGCACCCCGCCCGGCTATACCAACAGCTACATGACCGAAAGCCTCGACGCCTTCAAATCCGGTCAGGTGGCGATGGCGATGAACTGGTTCGCGTTCTTCCCCGGCCTGTACGCCGATCCGAACACCGGCGGCGACAAGATCGATTTCTTCGTCAACCCGCCGCAGAACGTGGCCGGCTCCACGCTGGGCGGTCAGGGGATTTCCGTCGTCGCCTATTCGGAAAAGCAGGAAGCGGCGCTGGAATATATCAAGTGGTTCGCCCAGCCCGACATCCAGGCGCAATGGTGGAAGCTTGGCGGCTATTCGGCAGCAAATTCGGTGCTGAACGACCCGGCCTTTCCGGCCAGCGCGCCTTTCGCCGGTGACTTCCTTGTCGCGATGAATGACGTCAAGGATTTCTGGCAGGAACCGGCTTACGCCTCGCTCATGCTGGCGATGCAGGAGCGCATCCACGACTTCGTCGTTGCCGACAAGGGCACCGCGAAAGAAGCGCTCGATGGTCTGATCGCCGACTGGACCGAAGTCTTCGAAGAAGAAGGCAAGCTCTGATCCGACGGGGCGCGCGACCAGCGCGCCCCACCCCCGCCGTGCCACGGCCTGCAGGATCCTTCCCATGCCCGAGACCCCAATCGACCGGCTGGCGCGGGCCACCCCGTCATCCCTTGCGCGCCGCGCCAAGGGCCTGTCGGACCGCACCATCGCCTGGATCTTCGTCACGCCGACGATCCTCCTGCTGCTCGCCGTCAACATCTTCCCGCTGATCTGGACGATCCGGCTGTCGTTCACCAACTACCGTTCCAACCGCCCCAACGCCGAAGTGAAATGGGTCGGTCTCGACAACTACACCAAGATCCTGACCGATGACGGGATCTGGGGCAACATGCAGGCCACCGCACATTTCCTGTTCTGGACGATCCTGTTTCAGGTGCTGATCGGGTTTACCCTCGCCTGGCTGATCAACCGCAAGTTCAAGGGCAACGACCTGTTGACCACCCTGATCGTGATCCCGATGATGCTGTCGCCCGCCGTGGTCGGCAACTTCTGGACCTTTCTGTACCAGCCGCAGATCGGCCTGTTCAACTACGTGATCGAATTTCTGACCGGCACCCCTGCGTCAAGCTTCGAGATGCTGGGCTCCACCACCCTCGCCCCCTGGTCGATCGTCATCGTCGACACCTGGATGTGGACGCCCTTCGTGATGCTGATCTGCCTCGCGGGCCTGCGCTCGATCCCCGACTACATCTATGAGGCGGCCGAGGTCGACCGCGCCTCCACATGGCGGCAGTTCTGGACGATCACCATCCCCATGGTCCTGCCGTTCCTGATGCTGGCGGTGCTGTTCCGCGGCATCGAGAACTTCAAGATGTTCGATCTTGTGGTGCAACTCACCGGCGGCGGCCCCGGATCGGTGACCGAACTCGCCTCGATCAACCTGAAACGCGAGGCGTTCGAGAAGTGGCGCACCGGCTATTCCTCGGCCTACGCGATCATCCTCTTCGTCACGGTGTTCGGGCTGGC
>JAYSYZ010000168.1:0-9995 GCA_043727195.1 Paracoccaceae bacterium | reverse complement strand
TCGGGCCATGGCGGGGCGAGGATCAGGTGCTGGTGGAAACCATGCTGGCCTATTTCACCGCCGCTTCGGGCGTGAAGGTGAATTATTCGTCGTCGGAAAACTATGAGCAGCAGATCGTCATCGACACGCAAGCCGGCAGCCCGCCGGATATCGCGGTTCTGCCGCAGCCGGGGCTGATCGCCGACCTTGCGTCGAAGGGTTTCATCATCCCGCTGGGGGCTGACACCGAAACCTGGCTGAAAGACAACTATGCCGCGGGTGACAGCTGGGTCAGCCTTGGCACCTACAAAGGTGCGGATGGCGCGCCGGCGCTGTATGCCTTCCCCTACAAGATCGACGTGAAATCGCTGGTCTGGTATTCGCCCGACAACTTTGCGGATGCCGGGTACAAAGTGCCTGAGACGATGGAAGACCTGAAGGCGCTGACCGAGCAGATCGTGGCAGACGGCGGTACGCCATGGTGCATCGGTCTGGGTTCGGGTGGTGCGACGGGCTGGCCCGCGACCGACTGGGTCGAAGACATGATGCTGCGGACGCAGTCACCCGATGTCTATGATAAGTGGTACAAGCACGAGATCGCCTTCAACGACCCGGCTGTGGTCGCGGCGATCGACGAGTTCGGCTTTTTTGCCAAGAATGACAAATATGTGGCCGGTGGTGCTGCAGCGGTTGCTTCGACCGACTTCCGCGACAGCCCGAAGGGGCTCTTCTCGTCGCCGCCGCAGTGCTACATGCACCATCAGGCTTCGTTCATCCCTTCGTTCTTCCCCGAAGGTACGGAACTGGGCACGGATGCAGACTTCTTCTACATGCCGGCCTATGCGGGCAAGGATCTGGGCAAGCCGGTGCTTGGCGCAGGAACGCTGGCGTTCATGACCAAGGACAGCGAAGGCGCCCGTGCGTTCATCGAATGGCTGAAAACGCCGATTGCGCATGAAATCTGGATGGCTGGATCAGGCTTTCTGACGCCGTTGAAGTCGGTCAACACAGATCTTTACGGCAGTGCTGCAGCAAAAAAGCAGGGTGAAATTCTGCTCAATGCGACAACCTTCCGGTTTGACGGGTCTGACCTGATGAATCCGGCAGTTGGGGCTGGCACGTTCTGGACCGGCATGGTCGATTATGTCGGCGGGAAAACCGCGCAGGAAGTGGCCGACACGATTGAATCGGGCTGGCCGAAGTAAAGCCGACCCCGACGGGGGGCAGGCGCGGATCACCGTCCGCGCCTGCCTGCGATCATACGGTTCGGGTCTTGGGAGGGGCACATGAATCCAGCATTTCAGGCATTGCTGACCATCGTCATCGGCGTCGGCGGGTGTATCGGTTATTTCTACTTCTCCAACCTGTTCCTCGACAAGGTTCTGTTCCCGGCCAGCGGGCCGAATGCCGGGCGCAACATCAACCGGGCCAACCAGATTCGGCCATGGCTGTTCCTGATGCCTGCGCTAGTGGCGCTTGGTCTGTATCTGGCCTATCCGGTGTTTGCGACGGCCTGGCTGTCGCTGACCCAGGATGCACCGGGCAATACGCGGACGTTTGTTGGATTTGCCAATTACACCCAGATGTTCACCGAGGACAAGTTCTGGGAATCCATGCAGAACAACATGTTGTGGCTGGTTGTGGTGCCCGCGGCCTCGACCGCGTTTGGCCTGCTGGCTGCACAACTGACCGACCGGATCAAATGGGGCAACATCGCCAAATCGCTGATCTTCATGCCGATGGCGATTTCCTTTGTCGGCGCGTCGGTCATCTGGAAGCTGATCTATGACACGCGGCCTGCCGATCAGGCGCAGATCGGCGCGCTGAATGCGGTGTGGCTGAAGTTTGACGGCGGCATCTGGTCGACGTTTTTTCTGAAGGTGGTGCCGGGGCTGGCGCTTTTGGCCTTTGGTGCGGCCTTGGTGTATGTGGCCTGGGCGCTGATCCGAGGCGTGATGAAGGGGGCCGAGGCACCGGGCGGCCTTGTCGGTTTGATCCTGCGGGCGGTGGGCGTGGTCATTCTGGCCTGGCTGATCTGGTCTACCGTCAGTGGCATCCTGAGCCTCCTTGGCGCAGACTTGCCCTACGGCGTGCCACAAACCTGGCTGACCTTGCCGTTTTACAACAACTTTTTCCTGATGGCGGTGCTGGTCTGGATTCAGACCGGGTTTGCCATGGTGATCCTGTCGGCAGCGCTACGCGGTGTTCCGGAAGATACAGTCGAGGCCGCGATCATCGACGGGGCGAACCCGTTCCAGATATTCTTCAAGATCAAGGTGCCGCAGATCATGGGGACCATTGTCGTGGTCTGGACCACCATCACCATCGTGGTGCTGAAGGTGTTCGACATCGTGCTGGCGATGACCAACGGTCAATGGCAGACGCAGGTTCTGGCGAATTACATGTACGACAAGCTGTTCCGTGCCGGTGACTGGGGGGTGGGATCAGCCAGTGCCATGATCATCATGCTGCTGGTGATGCCGATCCTGGTCTGGAACGTCTATAACGTGCGCAAAGAAATGCGCTGAGGGGGGCGGGACATGGACAATATCGCAGGAACCAAATCCTCGCTGACCTGGGCGGTGCATATCTCGGTCGTGGTGCTGGTGCTGATGTGGGTGCTGCCGACGTTCGGGTTGCTGGTGTCATCGTTCCGGACGGGGGATCAGATCGCCAGTTCCGGCTGGTGGCGGGCTGTCACGACGCAGGAGCAGCAACTGCCGGCGATCCGCGTCGGCGGTGATGAGGTGCAGAAGGACGGCGTGTTCGTGATCGAGGGCCGGTTGTTCGAAAGCTCGGGGTCCGTGGTCAGCAAATGGGGGACGAGTTCCAAGGAACCGACCGCCTATGACGCGGGCCAGGTGGTGGAACTGGAGGCGGGACAGACGCTGGTGGTGCAGCCTGACGGCGGCTATGCGCTGACCTCGCCCACCACATTGAAGGATCAGCGGCTGCCGCGGGTGTTTTCGACGGCCACGACACCGCCGGAGTTTACCACGAACAACTACAACAATGTGCTGTTCAGCCCGATGGCCGGGCAGACGGTGTTTCAGGCCTTCATGAACACTGCGACGGTGGCGATTCCGGCGACGATCATCCCGATCCTGATTGCGGCCTTTGCCGCCTATGCGCTGGCGTGGATGGAGTTTCCGGGCCGGGCGCTGCTGGTGGCGGCGGTGGTGGGTTTGCTGGTGGTGCCGCTGCAGCTGGCGCTGATCCCGCTGTTGCAGTTCCATAACTGGATCGGCATCGGCAAGGGCTATCTGGGGATCTGGTTGGCGCATACCGGGTTCGGGCTGCCCCTCGCCGTCTATCTGTTGCGCAACTACATGGTGGGTTTGCCGCGCGACATCATCGAGAATGCCAAGGTTGACGGGGCGACGGATTTTCAGATCTTCACCAAGATCATCCTGCCCTTGTCGTTTCCGGCGCTGGCGTCGTTTGCGATCTTTCAGTTCCTGTGGACGTGGAATGACCTGCTGGTGGCGCTGGTGTTCCTTGGCACGGGCAATGACCAGCAGGTGCTGACCGGCAACCTGGTCAACCTGATGGGCTCGCGCGGCGGGGATTGGGAGATCCTCTCCGCCTCGGCCTTCGTGTCGATCGCGGTGCCGCTGGCGGTGTTCTTCTCGCTGCAGCGCTTCCTGGTGCGGGGTTTGCTGGCAGGGTCGGTGAAGTGAGCAGGATGGAACGCGAAGATCGGGCTGTGCTGGCGGCGGACCCGGAGTGGTGGCGGGGGGCGGTGATCTATCAGATCTACCCGCGCAGCTATCAGGATTCGGACGGTGACGGGATCGGCGATCTGGGAGGCATCGTCGGACGGCTGGATCACATCGCCGGTCTGGGCGCCGATGCAATCTGGATCAGCCCGTTCTTCACCAGCCCGATGAAGGACTTCGGTTACGACGTCAGCGATTACTGCGACGTCGACCCGATGTTCGGCACGCTTGCCGATTTCGACGCGGTGGTGGCGCGGGCGCATGACCTTGGCCTTCGGGTGATGATCGATCTGGTGCTGTCGCATACCAGTGACCAGCATCCGTGGTTTGTGGAAAGTCGCAAGGACCGGGGAAATGCCAAGGCCGACTGGTATGTCTGGGCGGAACCCAAGGCTGACGGGACGCCGCCGAACAACTGGCTGTCGATATTCGGCGGGTCGGCGTGGCAATGGGACAACCGGCGTGAGCAGTATTTTCTGCACAATTTCCTGACCAGCCAGCCCGACCTGAATTTTCACTGCGACGCGGTGCAAGACGCGCTCTTGGATGTGGTGCGGTTCTGGCTGAAACGCGGGGTGGACGGGTTCCGGCTGGACACGATCAACTTCTACATCGCCGACAAGTATCTGCGCGACAACCCGAGCCTGCCAAAGGAATTGCGCAACAATTCCATCGCACCGTCGGTGAACCCTTATAATCACCAGCTGCATATCTTTGACAAGAACCAACCGGAAAACCTTGAATTCCTGCGCAAATTCCGTGCCGTGCTGACCCCCTACAACGCCGCTGCGGTGGGTGAGGTCGGCGATGCGCAGCGGGGGCTTGAGATCATGGCCGAGTATACCTCGGGCGGCGACAAGGTGCAGATGTGCTATCCGTTCGAAATGCTGCAGCCGACGCGGCTGACGGCGGGGCTGCTGGCGGATACCTTCTCGCGGATGACGGCGGTGGCACCGGATGCCTGGCCATGCTGGGCCTATTCCAACCATGACGTGATCCGCCACATCACCCGCTGGAACCTGACCGATGCGGCGGCAAAGACCTATGCCACGTTGCTGGTGTGCCTGCGCGGCTCGCTGTGCCTGTATCAGGGCGAAGAGCTGGGCTTGCCCGAGGCGGATCTGAGCCATGAGGAGTTGCAAGACCCCTATGGCATAGAGTTCTGGCCCGAGTTCAAGGGCCGCGACGGGTGCCGTACCCCGATGGTCTGGGTGACTGACAATGCGACAGGCGGGTTTTCCACCGGCCAGCCGTGGTTGCCGGTCAAGGCGCCGCACCTGCCCTTGTCAGTGGCGGCACAAACCTCGAATCCGCAGTCGATGCTGGCGCATTACCGCGCGGCGCTGGCATTCCGGCGGGCGCACAAGGTGCTGCGCACGGGCGCGATGACGGATATCCGCGCTGCGGGCGATGCGGCGACATTCCGGCGCGGCGGGGATGAGGACATTTTCTGCGCCTTCAACCTAGGGGGCGACACCGCAGAGGTGGCGCTGCCCGACGCGGCGTGGACAACAATCGGAACAGAACTCGGCAGCCAGACGGCCATCGGCGGGCGCGTGACGCTTGGCCCCTGGGGTGTTTGTCTGGCCAAACGGGACTGAGGGAGGGGACATCATGGCTGAATTGCTGCTGAAGGACGTGGAGAAGGCGTATGGCGAGGTGAAGGTGTTGAAAAACATCAACCTCGACATCAAGACCGGCGAGTTGATCGTGTTCGTCGGCCCCTCGGGCTGTGGGAAATCGACGCTGCTCAGGATGATCGCGGGGCTGGAACGGATCACCGGCGGCGAATTCAGCATCGACGGGGTGCGGATGAACGACGTGCCGCCGGCACAGCGCGGCATCGCGATGGTGTTCCAGTCTTACGCGCTGTACCCGCACATGACGGTGCGCGACAACATGTCATTCGCGCTGAAGATCGCAAAGAAATCGCCCGACGAGATCAAGGTGGCTGTCGACAAGGCGGCGCGCATCCTGCAACTGACGCCCTACCTTGATCGCCTGCCAAAGGCGCTGTCCGGTGGTCAGCGGCAACGGGTGGCCATCGGGCGCAGCATCGTGCGCGATCCGAAGGTCTATCTGTTCGATGAGCCGCTGTCGAACCTTGACGCCGCCTTGCGGGTGGCCACCCGGATCGAGATTGCGCAGTTGAAAGAGGCGATGCCAAACTCCACCATGGTCTACGTGACGCATGACCAGGTGGAGGCGATGACCCTGGCCAGCCGGATCGTGGTGCTGGCAGGCGGCGGCATCAGCCAGGTCGGCACGCCGCTGGATCTGTACGAACGGCCCGAGAATGAATTCGTCGCCCAGTTCATCGGCAGTCCGTCGATGAACCTGATGACCGGCGAGGTGACGGAGACCGGTGCCCTCACTACGGTAAAGCTGGACAATGGCGGTGTGGCACGGTCTGCCGTGCCAACCATCGGTTCTGACAAGGGCCTGAAGGTCAAGATCGGGGTGCGACCGGAGGATTTCGTCGAGACTGCGGGGGAGCCGATCTTTACCGGCGAGGTCGAGATTACCGAAGCTTTGGGAGAGGTGACGCTGCTGTACTTCAAGAAACAGGGCGACGGCCATCAGGTGGTGGGCAAGCTGCCGGGGATCCGGTCGGAAGTGCGGCACACGACCGTCAAGCTGACGGCCGACCCGAAGAAGGTGCATCTTTTCGCCAACGGCAAGTCACTGCTTTACCGGTAGATCAGCGCCACCAGGCCCAGCCAGAACAGGCTTGATACCCCCGCGATCAAGACCGGCACCCAGAGGGTCAGGCGCGGCGCGGGGGCGAGATTTTTGCGAACAGAGACCCGTGTCATGCCTTCAGTTAAGCGCATGGCAAGGTTTCCGTGTCGTTAATGTCGCGATGTGTCACCCCGAACCCTGCAGCCGGACATTGCTGCCTTTGCCGCAAAGCGATGCTTACGGACAGGCCGCCGCCGCTTGTGGCGCGCAGGTATCCCGGGCTGATCTTGGCTGCGGTGCGGCGCTTGTGGTCCAGCGCGGGCGGATGCGGCTGATCTCACGCGGGCCGGTCTGGCACGAGGGGGCGACAGACCGGGATCAACGGCGGGCGGTGCGGCGCTTTGCCCGCTGGCCGGGGCTTACCCTCGTGACGTCGGAAACGCCATTTGGCGGACCGGGGCTGATCCCGCTGGTGACACCGATGCATCAGGCGATCTGGGATCTGGCAGGCGACCTGCGCGGCGGGATGGCCGGCAAGTGGCGCAATCGTCTGGTCGCGGCGGAACGTGCCGGGGTTGTGGTGATGCGCGGCGGATCTGCCATTCTGACGGACTTGCTGCAGGCCGAGGCGCGACAGCGGCTGACGCGGCGGTATCACGCCCATTCTGCAGAATTTACCCTGGCGCTGCCTGAGCAGGCATTCAGGCTTTGGCAGTGGCGCGACGGCGGCGAATTGGCGGCGGCTATGGCCTTCATCCGGCACGGCACCAGCGCCAGTTATCATCTTGGCTGGGCGTCGGAGAGGGCCCGCAGGCGGGGCGTCCATGGTGTGATGCTGACCCGCGCTGCCGAGGCGTTGCGCGCCGAGGGGGTGCGCTGGCTTGATCTTGGGTCGGTGAACAGTGCGGCGGCACCGGGACTGGCGCGGTTCAAGCTGGGCACGGGGGCCGCATTGCGGCGGCTGGGCGCGACGGTTCTGGTGGTGCCGGGCTAGTTGCGCCTGCGCGCGCCGCGGGGCAGGGTGGGTAGGGCAGGGTGGGGCGCGAGCGGGGAGATTGTGATGGTTGTCATTACCGACGAGATGGTCGAGGCGTATCAGCGCGACGGCGTGGTGCTGGTCAAAGGGCTTTGGGCTGATTGGGTGGCGATGCTGCGCGCCGGGGTCGCGCGTAACATGGCTGACCCCAGTGTCGCGCAGATGGCGACGTTGCAACCCGGCGAGCCGGGGCAGTTTGACGATTATTGCAACTGGACCCGTATCCCCGAATTCGCCGCTGTGATCCGCCAATCCCCGGCGGCAGCGGTTGCCGCGCGGCTGATGCGGTCGGCGCGGGTGCAGATGTTCCACGATCATGTGCTGGTCAAGGAACCCGGCACCACCAGACCGACACCCTGGCATACCGACGGGCCGTATTACTTTGTCGAAGGCCGCCAGACGGTGTCGTTCTGGTCGCCGCTTGACCCGGTGCGCGAGGCGGCGCTGCGCTGTGTTGCGGGCAGCCATCTGTGGGAAAAGGATGTGCTGCCGACCCGCTGGCTGAACCAGACCGACTTTTATCCAGACAGCGCGGCCTACATGCCGGTTCCCGACCCGGAGGCCGAAGCAATGCCGATCCTGGAATGGGACATGCAGCCCGGCGATGCGGTGGCGTTCAATTTCCGTACCCTGCACGGCGCGCGGGGCAACACTGCCGCCACCCGGCGGCGGGCATTTTCGCTGCGCCTTGTCGGTGAGGATGCGCGTTATGTGGCGCGGCCCGGCCCGACCTCGCCGCCGTTTCCCGGGCACGGCATGCAGCCCGGCGACCGGTTGCGCGAGGATTGGTTCCCGGTGCTCAGAACCTGATCCGTGATCCCGACAAGGGTTTGGAGAGGCCGGCGGTCGGTGCCATGCGGCGCGGCGCGGTTCCAGCCGCAGATCCGGGTTTTCCCCTTGCCAAGCGGTTCCTTGCGTGAAAAGGGGAACCGCCAGACGATGCCACTCCCGGAGGGAAAACCTATGGAGATTCGTGAGGCTCTTACCTTCGATGATGTGCTGTTGGTGCCGGCCGCTTCGAGCGTGCTGCCATCCGAGGCCGATACGTCGACGTTCGTCACGAAATCGATCCGGATGAATATCCCGCTGTTGTCCAGCGCGATGGACACGGTGACCGAAGGCCGCATGGCAATTGCGATGGCTCAGGCCGGCGGCATCGGGGTGATCCACCGCAACCTTGACCTCGAGGCGCAGGCGCATGAGGTGCGGCGGGTGAAGCGGTTCGAATCCGGTGTTGTCTATCAGCCGATCACGTTGACCCCCGATCAGACCCTCGCCGATGCCAAGGTGCTGATGGAGCGCTATTCGATCACCGGCTTTCCGGTGGTGGATGAGCTGGGCCGCGTTCTGGGCATCGTCACCAACCGCGACATGCGGTTCGCCAATGATGACCGCACCCCGGTTCGGGCGATGATGAGTTCGCAAAACCTTGCCATCCTGCGCGAACCGGTGGACCGGGCCGAAGCGATCAGCCTGATGAAGGTCAGGCGGATCGAAAAGCTGTTGGTGACCGACGGGCAGGGCAAGCTGACCGGCCTTTTGACGCTGAAGGACACCGAGAAATCGGTGCTGAACCCGCATGCCTGCAAGGACGAGATGGGGCGGCTCAGGGTGGCCGCAGCCTCGACAGTGGGCGATGCGGGCTTCGAGCGCAGCCGGGCCCTGATCGAGGCGGGCGTGGACATGGTGGTGATCGACACGGCGCACGGCCATTCCGAAGGTGTGGCCCGCGCGGTGGAGCGGATCAAAGCGCTGTCGAACCTTGTGCAGGTGGTGGCGGGCAACGTGGCCACGGCCGAGGCGACGCGGGCGCTGATCGGTGCGGGGGCGGATGCGGTAAAGGTGGGCATCGGGCCGGGGTCGATCTGCACCACGCGGATCGTGGCAGGCGTCGGAGTGCCGCAACTGACCGCGATCATGGATGCGGCGGGCGCGGCCGGGGATATCCCGATCATCGCGGACGGGGGCATCAAGTATTCCGGCGATTTCGCCAAGGCCATCGCAGCGGGGGCGTCGTGTGCGATGGTCGGTTCGGCCATCGCCGGTACCGACGAAAGCCCCGGCGAGGTGATCTTGTGGAACGGGCGCAGCTACAAGGCCTATCGCGGCATGGGCAGCCTTGGCGCGATGGCGCGGGGGTCTGCCGACCGGTATTTCCAGAAGGACGCCGCCAGTGACAAGCTGGTGCCGGAAGGGATCGAGGGGCAGGTGCCCTACAAGGGATCGGCGGCGGCGGTCATTCACCAGATGGTCGGCGGCCTGCGCGCGGCGTTGGGCTATACCGGCTGTGCCGACGTGGCCGCGATGCGGTCGAACTGCCAGTTCGTACGGATTACCGGCGCCGGGCTGAAGGAAAGCCATGTGCACGATGTGCAGATCACCCGGGAAAGCCCGAATTACCGGGTGATGTGATGACTATCCTGTTCAGTCAGGGGTCATCGCGATGACCCCTGGCGCGCGGGCGATGGCGGCAATCGGCGTTCTGGACCGTGTGCTGGGGGGCGAACCTGCCGAAAAGGCGCTGACCAACTGGGGCCGGGCCAGCCGCTATGCCGGGTCTGGCGACCGGTCGGCGGTGC
>JAYSYZ010000167.1:0-3783 GCA_043727195.1 Paracoccaceae bacterium | reverse complement strand
GCGACTGGACCAGAGCCGTGTCTGTCGACGAGATGAACCAGATGACGCCCGGCCCCGCATCGGCAAAATGCGTCATCGGCTGGAAGCCTTCGCCACCGGCGGTCAGACCCAGCATTCCCGCCCGCACACCGTCCAGCACGCTAAACACGGCACCGCGCGGGTCAGCCGAGACGTCATTCTGAATGCTCATCCAACCTCTCCTCAGAGCGTCCGGAACCAGTCATCAACCTCGCGCTCCGCGTCAGCCTTTGCCGTGCCGTACTTCTGCTGCACAAGGCCGATCATCTGGTCGCGCTTGCCCGCCGCACGATCAAATTCGTCGTCGGTCAGGTCACCCCATTTTTCAATGGCCTTGCCTTTGTACTGCTTCCATTTGCCTTCGATCTGATCCCAGTTCATGGCGGTCTCCTTCATGGGTTGCAGCGCAGTGTCGCGCCCTTGCCCTTGAAAAACGCCGCGCCGCGCAACCGGTTCCCGGCCGCGACCGGTCAGACGAATTCGGCCGGCAGCAACGGCAATTTCCTGCCGAAAGCCTCGGCGGCGGCGAAGTCATGCGGCAACAGATAACCCTGCCGCTCGGCAGGCGGTTTCGCGGCGTTGCCCCACGCGATCCGGGACCAGGCCCGCACGGCCGTGGCCGCCTCGAACGTCTGTGGATCGGCACCTTTCGGCAGCCAATGCGCCATCACCCGGTGGCGCAACTCGATCACATCGTTCTCGGCGGTCAGATGAACGCCTGCCTCGGTATCCCAGCGCAGACTGCGGCCATTCAGATTGGCTGAGGACACAATGGCCGCTCTGTCATCAAAGACGGATACCTTGGCATGCACATAGATCAGCGGGGCGCCGTGCAACCGGTCGCGTCTTTTCACCGGGTCACCCTTGCCATCCGGCAGTGCCGGGCGGGGCTGGGCGGGCGATCCGACGAAAAGCCGCACCCCAAATGCCTTGCGCAGTATGCGCAATGCGCGGGCCTGCATCGCCTCGCCAAAGCGCGAGTCCAGTCCGCTTCGGCCCTCGAACGCAACATCATCCGGGGCTGCCGGCAGGATCAGGATCATCTGCACTTCCGGCGCACGACGTGCCCTTTCAGCCAGGGTTTTCGCCAGACCGATGTCCCGAAAATACTGGCTTTCCATATAGATCAGCTCGTTGGCCCGGCGAGCCAGAACCAGATGCGCCGCATGCAGTTCGTTGACCAGCGGCTCGGGTCCAAAGTTCCAAAGCCCGTGACGCAGCGGCCGCGACAGCGTGCGCAGCAAGCGCCGAGTCCGGGGCGGCGGCACGTTCCCCTCGATCACGTCCTGAAAGCTTTCCAGATGCTGCTGCGCCTCGGCGACCACCGACCCCTCGATCATCAGCTGCACATCGTGCCAGGTCTCATCCCCCGCGCGCCGATGTGCAGGTGTGTCATAGCGGCGTTCGTCGAGGTCAAGGCCACCGATGTAAAGGAACCGCCGGTCGATCACAGCCAATTTCTGGTGGTGCACCACCGGATATAGCCGCGGCAGCGATAAAAGCCGCACGGCAACTGACCCGTCTTCCCGGATACGCAGATTTTCAACCATCCCGTTCATATCGCGCAGCGCCGCCGCGCGGTATTCGGGGCCGAGGCTGTTAAGCCAGCCTGCAGTTCTGAAAAGCTTTTTCATGACATAGGGCCAGACCGCCATCCGGATCAGCACCCCGGTCTCGGCCGGATGGCGCGGGCGCAGCACCTTCAGCCGGACGCCCGGGTTCGCCACCGCCGCCGCAGCGCTGAACATCCGCAAATGCCGCGTCGCAGCACGGTGCATCGCCGCCCGCGCAATCGGATCGACATCGCTGATCGAAATGTGCAAAGACACACCCCGGTTCAACGTATGAACAACCAGATCGAACCAGGTTTTCCCGATCTCCATCGCTTCGGGCGAGCGGAGCCGCGTCGACAGATCAAAGACCAGAAAGCTCGCCCAAATTTCTGATTTCGCAGCCAAAAATGCCCGTTCCAGCGCGGGGTATGCTTCTGCTGCGGTCAGCAGGATACGGACTGACCGGTTTGTGGTTGGCATGGACAATCCTTGGTCTTGCTATCTGGCGAGTCCCAACGCTCAGGAAACTGAAGCGTTCCATCCGGCGGTATCATCTTGTGGCGCCTGTCGGTCTTCGGCCATGGCCAAAGGTGACACGTTGAAAGTTACCCTCAGGTAATAGTCGCCGTCGGCCTCACCGGACTCCTGTTTTCCGCCCAGTTGCTGCACGAAGGCGGTGATGAGTTGCGATCCGATCCCGGTGTCCGACGCGGCGGCGGCAGGCGCATTCGGAAAGCGGTCCCGCTTGCTGTTCACGACCTCAAGCACGGCATCACTGCCCCCCGACCGCTTCAGCCGGACGGTCAGTCTGCCAGGGTAATCCCGCGATGCGCCGGCATGCTTGATCGCGTTGGTCAGCGCCTCGGCCAGCATCAGCGACAGCGGCACCGCCTGATCCGGCACCAGCCGCAGGTCGTCAATCTCGTTATGGGTGACGAACGGTTTTTCGGGGCCGGAAGACATCGACATGATCTGCCGCACGATATCCGGGATCAGTTCGCGCGCGCGCACATCGGCAAGGCCGCTGGTCTGGTAAAGCCCGCGGTGCACGGTGGCAAGGCTCATGATCCGTTCCTGCAAATTCTTCAACAGGTCCTTCGCCTCGCCGCTTTTGGCGCTGCGGATCTGGATGTTCATGATAGACGAGATCAGTTGCAGATTGTTCTTCACCCGGTGATGCACCTCGCGCAGCAGCACCTCCTTCTGGTGCACCGAATCCTCAAGTTCCGCCTCGCTGCGCATGATGCTGTCGGTCATGGCAACGTAAGCCGATGCCAGTTCATCCAGTTCCGCCGGTGCGTTCTTGAGGTCGAGGGATTGCAAACGCCGGTCACCCCGCGCGAAACTGACGATAGACCGGTTGAGCGTGCGCACATGCCGCGTGACCAGCATCTCGGCGGCAATGATTGATACGATCAGACCTACCAGCCACATCAGCAAGGTTGGCAGATACACCGCCAAGCCTCTGCTATAGCCGACAATGGGCGTTTCGGTAACGAAGCTGCCCATCAGGTAAAGCTCGCCCGATACGATCGGCACCACGGCATAGGTCATGACCTTGCCGTCCAGCGATCCGGACTGGAAGATCGACCGATCGGTCCCGACGATCTCTTTCAGCGCACGATTTGTCGGCAGCTGCTTTTTCGCCAGCTCCAAGTCCAGGTTCGAGGTCAAAATCCTGCCTTCCCGGTCAAAAGTCCAGAAGACGCCCGGCGATTCGAACTGGTCGGCGGCGCGGAGCTGCATAAACTCCATCTCGTCGATCTTGTTGTGGGGAACGGCCACGACCGCATAGCCCAAATATACTCCGGCGGCGTTGTAGACCGGATGCGAAATTCCCAAGACTGAGGTCTTTGCAATCGGGCCATACGGATTAACCCAGAAATACGGCGCCTCCACATCGCGGACGGACTGAAACAGTGGATCGTCCCCATAATCGTGGTCTCTGCCCACCGATGAACAGGTCATCTTGCCGTCAATCGGCACAAACGCCACCACCGAAGCCAACGGCTCAAGCTTGGCGACTTGCAGCATCAAGGCATCACAGGCTGCGGGGTCGTCAATCAGGTTAGGAACGGCCACGGCCAGGCTGCTCACCACGCCGCGCACCCGATCAATGAAGCTGGTCTGCGCTGCTGCGGCGCGCAGCGTCGCACCCATCAGCGAAACCTCCCTGCGTGTCTGGATTTCATCCTCCAGCGCCTTGGTCTGG
>JAYSYZ010000166.1:0-10026 GCA_043727195.1 Paracoccaceae bacterium | reverse complement strand
ACGGGATCATCTTCTCGCACCCACGCGATTTCACGCCGGTCTGCACCACCGAATTCGCCGCCGTCGCGCAGCTTGCGGACGAATGGGCCAAGCGAAAGACCAAAGTTATCGGTGTCTCTGTCGACGGCACCGCCGACCACGACAAATGGAAGCGCGATATCGAGGCGTTCGGCGGCGCACCCGCAGACTTTCCGATCATCGACGACAGCTCGCTGGCCGTGGCCAAAGCCTATGACATGCTGCCCGCCGACTATTACCTGCCGACCGAAGGCCGCACGCCCGCCCATTCTGCCACCGTCCGCACCGTCTACATCGTCGGACCGGACAAGAAGGTTCGCCTGACGATGACCTACCCGATGTCGGTTGGCCGCAACTTCGCCGAGATCCTGCGCGCGCTTGACGCCGTTCAGGCCACCGATGGCGTCCCGCTGGCCACACCCGCCAACTGGGTGCCGGGGCAGGATGTGATCGTGGCATTGGCGCTGAACAACGATCAGGCGAAGGAACGCTTCGGCGATCTGGATATCCGGCTGCCGTATCTGCGTTTTGCCAAGGCCCCGGCCTGAAACCATTGCGGGGGTGTCGCACATTGTGACACCCTTTTTAACGAACGTGGACTCAGCGAATGTGCTGAAATCGCCGCCCGTTGATCATGGTTACGCCAATTCGACCTTGGGCAACAGCACCACCGGCGCGCCCAGCGCGACAGCGTCATAAAGCGCCTCGATATCCTCGTTCACCAGCCGCACGCAGCCGTTCGACACGGCCGAGCCGATTGTCCATGGCTCCGGAGTGCCGTGGATCCGCAGGTAGGTGTCGTTGCCGAAATCGTCGAAGAGATAGAGCGCCCGCGCGCCCAGCGGGTTATCGGGGCCCCCGGGCATGCCATCGGCGTATTTGGCGTAAAGGTCGGGTTCGCGCGCGATCATCTCGTCGGTCGGCGTCCAACTTGGCCACTCCTTCTTGGCACCCACGGTGAAGCGACCTGCTTCATAGCGCTCGCCACGCCCCACACCGACGCGAAAGAGCACGCCCTCGTTTGGCGCAGTGACCCAGTAAAGTTCAAAATAGTCGGGGTCGACAATGATCGCGCCGACCTCCTGTTCGTCGCGAAAGCTGACAGGCCGGGACAAGAATTCTTCAGGGACGACCCAGTCGTCGGCAGAGCGGGCCGCAGCGCGCAGCGGTAGCGCGACCGCAAGTGCCGAGCCAAGAACGCGGCGGCGGGTCAACAGAAGATGCGTCATTTCGCTTTTCCTTTGATGACACTGATCGTTGCAGCTGTTGGCGCAACACGCACCCGACAGGCCGACGACCAGCGCAGGATCACAACGCAAAAAAGGCTCCGGGGTTTCCCACGGAGCCTTCGCTTTTTGTTACAGAAGGCTCAGCTTTCGGCGGCTTCTTCTTTCTTCTCGACAATCTCGGCACCGGTCTCCTGGTCGACCATCTTCATGCCCAGCCGCACTTTGCCACGGTCGTCAAAGCCCAAGAGCTTTACCTTCACTTCCTGACCTTCCTTCAACAGCTCGTTCGGATGGTTCAGCCGCTTGTTGGCGATCTGGGAAACGTGGACCAGTCCGTCGCGCTTGCCGAAGAAATTCACGAAGGCGCCAAAATCGACCAGCTTGACGACCTTGCCGATGTAGACCTTGCCCTCCTCCGGCTCAGCCACGATCGACCAGATCATGTCATAGGCGCGCTTGATCGCAGTCGCGTCGTTCGACGCAATCTTGATCACGCCGTCATCGTTGATGTCGACCTTGGCACCCGATACTTCCACGATTTCACGGATCACCTTGCCACCTGATCCGATCACTTCACGGATCTTGTCGGTCGGGATCTGCAGCGTCTCGATCTTCGGCGCGTATTGGCTGAACGCCTGCGCCGACGTCAGCGATTTCGCCATCTCGCCCAGAATGTGCATCCGGCCGTCCTTGGCCTGCGCCAAAGCCTGCTCCATGATCGCCGGGGTGATCCCGGCAATCTTGATGTCCATCTGCAGCGACGTGATGCCGTTCGCGGTACCAGCCACCTTGAAATCCATGTCGCCGAGGTGATCCTCGTCGCCAAGAATATCGGTCAACACTGCAAACTTGCCGTCATCTTCCAGGATCAGACCCATCGCCACACCGGCAACCGGGGCTTTCAGCGGCACACCCGCATCCATCATCGACAAGCTTCCACCGCAGACCGACGCCATGGAGGAGGAGCCGTTCGACTCCGTGATCTCCGACACCACGCGAATGGTGTAGGGAAAATCGGTCGCCGCAGGCAGAACCGCCTGCAACGCGCGCCAGGCCAGCTTGCCATGGCCGATCTCGCGACGGCCGGGGCTTCCCACACGGCCAACTTCGCCAACCGAATAGGGCGGAAAGTTGTAGTGCAGCAGGAAGTTGGACCGCGAATTGCCATGCAGCGCGTCGATGATCTGCTCATCCTCGCCGGTGCCCAGCGTGGTCACAACCAAACCTTGGGTTTCGCCACGGGTGAACAGCGCAGACCCATGCGTGCGCGGCAGGATGCCGGTCTCGCACACAATCGGGCGCACCGTCTTGGTGTCGCGCCCGTCGATACGGATGCCGGTCTTGACCACATCGCCACGCAGGATCGACGATTCCAGCTTCTTGATCGCCGGATACAGGTTTGCATCCTTCTGATCTTCTTCCGAAACAGCCGCCTTGATCGCGTCAACCGCCGCGTCGATGGCCGTCGTCCGCTCTTGCTTGTCACGGATCGCAAAGGCCGCGCGCATCTGCTTTTCGCCCGCCTTCTTCACCCGGCCATACAGGGCCGAATAATCCGGTGCCTGAAAATCGAACGGCTCTTTCGCGCAATCTTCGGCAAAGTCGATGATCAGGTCGATCACCGGCTGCATCTGCGCATGGCCGAACTTCACCGCGCCCAGCATTTCGTCTTCCGACAGCTCATAGGCTTCGGATTCCACCATCATCACGGCATCTTTGGTGCCCGCGACAACCAGATCCAGCCGCTGGTCGGGGTTATTGCGCAGCACATGCATATCATCGACCGACGGGTTCAGCACATAGGCACCACCGGTGAAACCAACGCGGGCCGCGCCGATCGGGCCCATGAACGGCACGCCGGAAATCGTCAGCGCAGCCGACACGGCGATCATCGCCACGATATCGGGATCATTCTCAAGGTCATGGCTCAGCACCGTGGCCATCACCAGCACTTCGTTCTTGAACCCGTCCACAAACAGCGGGCGGCAAGGCCGGTCGATCAGACGCGATGTCAGCGTCTCTTTCTCCGAAGGCCGCGCTTCGCGCTTGAAGAAACCGCCGGGGATCTTGCCCGCGGCATAGTATTTTTCCTGATAATGCACGGTCAGCGGGAAAAAGTCCTGCCCCGGCTTTTGCGTCCGGGCGTAGGTCACGTTGGCCATTACCGAGGTTTCCCCCAGCGTGGCAATCACCGAACCATCGGCCTGACGGGCAACCTTGCCCGATTCCAGGGTCAGCGTGTCACGGCCCCACTGGATGGATTTTGTCGTCACTTTGAACATCTGGTTTCCTCAGGGACCGGCCCCCTGGCCTGTCGTCCCATATATCTGGCGGCCCCATTGCCGCCGCCCCCCGAATCCTTCGCATGTGGCCGGGGGCATGGCCGCACATCGCAGATTGCGGGCGCATACAGGAAAATGGGGGGGTTGGGAAGGGGGAGGGCAATTGACAAACTTTGCCATAAGGCCCATCATCCTTCCATGGCCACCATGAACATTTCCCTGCCCGATCAGATGAAGGCCTTTGCCGAGGCGCAGACTCGCGATGGGCGCTACAGCAATGTCAGCGATTACATGCGGGATCTGATCCGCCGGGATCAAGAGCGGCGGCAGGCGATTGCCGAGATTCAGGCGCTGATTGACGAGGGTCTGGCAAGCGGGCCGGGCAAGCCATTCGATCCGAAAACGTTTTTCGCCGAGAAAGAGGCGGCTTATTTGCGGGCAACTCCAGAAGCCGACCAGTGACCCGACAACTCGTCTTGCTACCGTCAGCAGAATCTGACCTGTCCGACATCTGGGACTACACGGCAGAGCGATGGTCGCTAAAGCAGGCAAGAACCTACGCATCCGGCATGACCGACTTGCTGATGCTGCTCTGCGATCAGCCGGAAATTGCGCCGCATTTTGGGAATCTGACTCCGTCCGTCCGCGTCTATGGCTATAGGTCGCATCTGGTCATCTTCATTGCCGACGACTCATCCGTTGAAGTGATCCGCGTCGTCCATTTGCGATCAAACTGGCAAGCGGCGCTATCAGACTAATGTAAAACGCCCGCAGCTTTCGCTCCGGGCGTCAAATCGTCCAGCCAGCGTCCGATTAGCGGCGCAGGCCGAGGCGGGAGATCAGCGACGCATAGCGCGCTTCATCCTTGCCCTTCAGATAGTCCAACAGCTTGCGGCGCTGGGCCACCATCATCAGAAGGCCACGACGCGAGTGGTTGTCCTTCTTGTGGCCCTTGAAATGCTCGGTCAGCGTGGCGATGCGCGATGACAGAATCGCGACCTGCACTTCCGGCGAACCGGTGTCATGCTCTTTGGTGGCGTAGTCCTTGATCAGCCGCGCTTTTTCTTCAACCGTGATCGACATCGGGGTCTCCTTTGACAAAGGGTTATGGCGCAGGCCGGGATGTCGTCCAGCAAGGCCCTTGGAGGGTCCACCACCGGTGGATGGTGGCGTATAGGGGGGATTGCTGAAAATGAAAAGCGTCAACTGCGCCCCCAGAACAGATCGCAGCCCCGGCAGAAACAGAAACGCTTAACCGAGACTCAAAATTACCGGTGCCGCTCGGGCAAGCCCGCTTTCCGCAATGCCAGATTCGTGATAGAACCAAAGTTCAGATTTTCCTCACCCAATCAATTGGTTAACGGAAAATTGGTTAACGTGGCCCTGCCACTGGGGTGCCGCACAAGGGGTTCGGTTCGATGTTGACGATTCTTGGCCTGCTTGGCGTGTTCATTGCCGGTGTCTCCGCCGATGTCATCATGGGCTCGAAGGGGGCGCCTGACGACAACGACGATGAGACTGATCCACATGACGACCCCGAGGCAGAACATGGCGACCTGCTGCAGGACGACATTCTCGCCCCCGCGAACCCGGATGGCCAGCACAGTCCGGTGTCCGACGATATCGCGGATGTGGCAGACGACGATGCCGTCATCACCGGCGGCGATGTCGGCGAAATCCTGTCTGGTGGCGGCGGCGACGACCGGATCTTCGGGGCTGCCGGGGATGACCAGATCGACGGAAAGGATGGCGACGACAGCATCGACGCGGGCGAAGGCACCGATGCCGTCTGGGCAGGTGCCGGGGATGATACCGTGACGGGCGGGGCCGGGAATGATTCCCTTGCCGGGCAAGCCGGAAATGACAGTATTTCTGGCGATGCAGGCGATGATTCTCTTGGCGGTCATGACGGGGCAGACAGCCTGACGGGCGGCGCTGGTGCAGACACGCTGCTGGGCGGTAGCGGTCAGGATATGCTGTCGGGCGGATCGGGTGATGATTGGCTCGCCGGTGGTGAAGACAATGACCGCCTCAGCGGCGGCGCGGGTTCCGACACGCTGGATGGGAACGCCGGTGATGACTGGCTGTCTGGCCTGAACGACGATACCGACGACAATGACGTCGATTACCTCAATGGCGGTTCGGGGAATGACACGCTGGTGCTGGGGCGCGCCGACTACGCAACCGGCGGCGCGGGTGAAGATACCTTCTTGCTGCAGGATTGGCCCCAGCATGGCGAGGTGGCGACCATATCGGATTATGACGTCACCCAGGATCAGATTGTCGTCCTCTACGACCCCGCAGCACATCCGAACCCGCAACTGACACTCGCCACCAACCAGGGCAGCGATGACATCACCATCCTGCTGGACGGGGCCCCGGTGGCGCTGGTGCAGGGCGGCCCGGTCACTCTTGGCGACATCCGGCTGACCGCCGCCTGATCACCAAGGTTCCGGCTGCCTGTCATACCCGACATACAGCGGATGGCGCGGCTGGCCATGGCCGGTCAGGCCCAGGTGAAGCAGCGGAACACCGCTTCGCCGCAGCAGTGCCGCCACGCTGGCACCGCGCTCCCGATGAAGGCCATGGTTGCCCCAGGCACAGACGATCCGGTCGGCCCAGGCCGCCGCTTCGGCAATCGCCGCGTCATTGTCAGGGCCGATCGGGTCCGCCTCGGCCCGCATCACCTTTGGGTCGGTGGCCCGGAAGGCAAAGATGTTGCCGACGCGGAACGCCCCGAAACCCAGCGTCCGGGCGCGCCGTTCGCACCGTTCGACCGTTGGGTCATTCTGTACCTCGGTGGCCGTCGACGGGTTCAGCATCACAAACAGCGCCCGCGGCCCCGGCGCCCAGACCCGGGTCAGGGCATAACGATACCGCTCGCAGGACGAATAAACCGCCTCCGACACCGCATCGCCCTTGGTGAATCGCCTCGTGATCATCGCCCGTCACGAACCAGACCTGACGCACCAAGACAAGGGGTGCCAGGGAAAAGGACCCCGCCCAGCCACCACCACCCGCCGTCTGCCGACATCTGCTCCCGGCCACTGCACCCGGCCCGCAGATCGGCCTTCTGACCCCCGCGCCCTTGCATCCCAAGGGCTTCCCCGCTAGCACCATCCCCGTTGTTCAGGAGGCTTTGGATGGACGGGATCGACACGCTGAAAGCCAGATATCTGGCCGCCATCTCCGCCGCCCCGGACGAGGCGGGTCTGGAAGCAGTCCGCCTCGCAGCTTTGGGCAAGAAAGGCGAGATCAGCCTGAAAATGCGCGATCTGGGCCAGATGGATCCGGCGCAACGCCAGGCTGCCGGGGCCATGCTGAACGCGCTCAAGGACGAGATCGACGCCGCCCTTCGCGCCAGAAAAGCCGCCCTCGGTGACGCCGCGCTGGATGAGCGCTTGCGCGCCGAATGGCTGGACGTGACGCTGCCCGCACGGTCCCGTCCGCGCGGCACGGTCCATCCCGTCTCACAGGTGATGGAGGAGCTGACCGCGATCTTCGCCGATATGGGCTTCGCCGTCGCCGAAGGCCCGCAGGTCGAAAGTGACTGGTACAATTTCGACGCCCTGAACATTCCGCCCGAACACCCCGCCCGGCAGGAACATGACACCTTCTTCATGCACCGCGATCCCGGCGACACCCGCCCGCCGCATGTGATGCGCACCCATACCAGCCCGGTGCAGATCCGTGCCCTGATGGAGCAGGGCGCGCCGATCCGGGTGATTGCCCCCGGCCGCGTCTACCGGATGGATATGGACCAGACCCACACGCCGATGTTCCATCAGGTCGAGGGGCTGGCCATCGACCGCGACATCTCGATGGCCAACCTGAAATGGGTGCTGGAGGAATTCTGCCGCGCCTATTTCGAGGTGGACCGTGTGGAGTTGCGCTTCCGCGCCAGCCACTTTCCCTTCACCGAACCCTCGGCCGAGGTGGACATCCGCTATTCCAACGTCGGCGGGCAACTCAGGATCGGCGAGGGGGACAAATGGATGGAGATTCTCGGCTCCGGCATGGTCCACCCCAAGGTGCTGCAGGCTGCGGGGGTGGATCCCGACCAGTGGCAGGGCTTTGCCTTCGGCATGGGCATCGACCGCATTGCCATGCTGAAATACGGCATCCCCGACCTGCGCGCCTTCTTTGAATCCGACCTGCGCTGGCTGCGCCACTACGGCTTTTCCGCGCTTGACGTGCCGGATCTGGCGGGGGGGCTCAGCCTCTGACCGCTGCAACCGGGGCGCACCAGTGACCGGAGGGCCCATGCCGCCACCTCATGACGACACCCAATCCGCCCGCATCCACCTCGCCTCGCGGGACCCCGCCTTTCCGGCGCGGCGTGAGGCGGCGTATCAGATCATCGTGGCGACCCTCGACACCGCCATTGCCCCGCTGGGCTACACGCTGAAAGGCAGCACCTGGTCGCGCAGCACTGCGCATGGCAAATCCGCCGTACATTTGCAGCGCAGCCGTTACGGCTGGGACGTTCACCTCGCGCTCCGCTTCCTGACACCCGATGGCACCGCCCCGACGACCAGCGACTGGCCGGAAGATGAGGATATCCGCCTGTCGCATTTTAGCCCGGCGGCGGCTGATCCGGGCACGATTGCCTACCTCGACGTCACGGAAAATCCGGGCGCCCTGGCCCATGCGATTGAAATTCTTGTCACAAAGGCGGTTCCGTGGCTGGAGGCGCATCTGGCGGGCGCGCCGGTTGCTCTGCCAAACGCAGGGTCCTGACCGCCGCCCGCCCGGCCCAGCGCCCGGTGGCCCAGCAGCCGGTCAGCAGATACCCGCCCGTCGGCGCCTCCCAGTCCAGCATCTCGCCGCAGACGAACACCCCCGGCAGCGCGCGCAGTTCCAGCGCCTCGGTCACCGCGGCACGGGTCACACCGCCGGCCACCGAAATTGCCTCGTCCAGCGGCCGCGGTCCGGTCAGCGGCACCGGCAGATGCTTTACTGCCTGCAAGGGCTGATCCCTGCCGAACTCCATCACCAAGGCCACCGCCGCCGCCGACATCCCCAGCTTTCGTAGCCGGTTCGCCGTGCTTGCCCCCGGCTTCATCCGCGCCCAGCGCGCCGCAAGATCGGCATGCGTCACATCCGGCATCAGGTCCAGCACCAGCGCCGCCCCCTCGCGCAGCGCGCGGCTGACCGCATAGATTCCACCCCCCTCAAGCCCCCTGGCCGACACCACAAACTCCCCCCGTTCCCGCCGCCCGGCGACGCACAGCGCGGCCCCCTTGACCGGCTGGCCAAAGAACCGGACCATATGGGGCGACCAGTCCACGCCAAAGCCCATGTTGGCGGGCCGGAACGGGGCCACTTCAACCCCCATCTCCCGCAGCCACGGCACCCACGCCGCATCCGACCCAAGCCGCGCCCAGCTTGCCCCGCCAAGCGCCAGCACCGTCACGGCAGGCTCCACCATCCGCTCCCCCGCCGCCGTCTGAAACCGCAGGGCCCGCCCCGCGAACCCCGCCCAACGCCAGCCCGTCCGCACCTCCACCCCAAGCCCGGCCAGCCGTGCCAACCAGGCGCGCAGCAACGGCGACCCCTTCATCGCCAGCGGAAACACCTTGCCCGACGATCCGGCAAACACCTCCTGGCCAAGTTCCCGACACCACTCCATCACCTGCTGCGGCCCGAATTCCGCCAGCATCGGTGCAAGCCAATCGCTGTCATACTGGCTGGCAAACGCTGCCGGTGCCTCATCCCTGGTGACGTTCAGCCCCGACTTGCCCGCCATCAGGAACTTCCGCCCCGCCGTGGGCTTGGCCTCGCAGATGACCACCCGCCGCCCTGCCCGCGCAAGCTCCTCTGCCGCCATAAGCCCGGCCGGTCCTGCCCCGATGACCAGTGCGTCGCCCAATGCCTCAGCGCTTCGCGTGATGGGCGATCCGCCCGATGGTGTTCAGCAGGATCTGCGCGGCAAGGATCGTCGTCGTGCCGCTATGGTCGTAATCCGGCGCCACTTCGACCAGATCAAGCCCGACGATCCGGCCCCGGCGGCTCAGCCCGTCGATCAGTTCCAGCACCTCATAATACAGAAATCCGCCGTGTGACGGCGTCCCGGTGCCCGGCGCGATCGACGGGTCAAATCCGTCAATGTCCAGTGTCAGATAATAATCAATCCCCGCCGGCACCCGTTCCAGCACCGCCGCCACCCCCAGCGCCCGGATCTGACGCACCGACAGGATGTCAGATCCCATGGCGCGCGCCGCCTCGTAGCCCTCCTTGGCGGTGGAACTGACATTGCGGATGCCGAACTGGCTGAGCCCGGTCACATGTGGCTGTTCCGCCGCCCGCCGCATCGGGTTGCCATGGCCATGCCGGACGCCGTGACGCTCATCGACGAAATCCAGATGCGCGTCGATCTGCACGATGTGGATCGGGCGGCCCGCGAAGGCCCGGATGCACGGGATGTTGACCGAATGATCGCCCCCCAGAACCACCGGTACCGCCCCTGCCGCAAGGATGGCGCGCACCCCCGCCTC
>JAYSYZ010000165.1:0-3793 GCA_043727195.1 Paracoccaceae bacterium | reverse complement strand
TCTTTCAGTGCCGCGATGCCCCGCTGCGACAGGGATATCGCATGACGGGCGATGGCAGGGTGATCGATGATCAAAAAACTGACCGCCGAGGAAGCACGTCATCTCCCTGCGACTGACCGCCGCCAACAAGGGCTAAGGTGCTGACCCGTCGCCATTTTCTCTTGGCCGGCCTTGCCGCGGGCTCCGCCCTCTCGCTGCCCCCGCCCGCCCGGGCCACCCATGGCTTGCTCAGTTTTGCCCCCCGGCAGCCCGCCGCCCGTCCTGCGCCTGAAACAGCGGCTACCGGCAGAAATCACCGGAGAATACCACCTCGATCAGGAAACAACCGTCCATTGGCACGGGCTGCGCCTGACCAATGATCAGGACGGCGTACATTATCCGACGCAATTCCCCATCGGGCTGGGCGGGCGTTGCACCTGCCGCTTCACCCCCCGGCACGCAGGCACCAACTGGTACCGCCCGCACTGCAAAACCTTTGCGCAAATGTCGCGCGGGACGACCGGTATCGCGGTGTCGGAAAAGGCAGAGCATCCCGGTTTTGACGTCGATACCCCGCTGAAAATCCGGGATTTCCGGCTGGGTCGGATGGCGCGTTCCTTGACCTTTCCGTCCCGCGCAACGCCGCGCGGCGTGGCACGCTTGGCACCGTCTCTACCGCAAACTGGCAGGTTGATGGGGTGCCCGGCCCCGGCAGGGGGCCCAGTGCGCCTGCGGCTGGGGGCCACCGACGCCACCCGCAACCATGCGCTGTCGGTCATCGTCGCAGTGGCGGCACAGCCCCCGGCCAGCGTGGCGATCTGGCGCTGGTGATGCCCGCCACGGGCGGGGTGCTGGTGCTGATGACGCTGGGTGGCGGCAAGATCCGGCCCCTCGCCAAGTTGCGCGCCAAAGGCACGCCGCTGGCCAGAACCCTCGCCGACGCCAGACCCCTGCCGCCGAACCCGGTGCCCGAGCCTGACCTTGCGACTGCCGAGGTGATCGACTTCCCTCTCGGCTGGGCACGCGAAGGCGCCCCCGGCGTAGGTGGCGATGTGCCCTTCGCCTTCTGGTCGATCACCCGGCAGGTCCGGCCCGGCGACGGCCCCGATCCCGGCGCGCCCATCGCAACGCTGAAGCTTGGCCAGAGTTATGTCTTCCGTCTAAGGAACGAAAGGCAGAATTCCCACCCGATCGACCTGCGCGGCATGGCCTTTCGCATCCTCGGGCGTACCGGCGGGTTTTAGGATGCAGTGCTGCTCGACGCACTCGCCAGCGCGGAAATCGCCCTCGTCGGGCCGGTCGCACCAGGCTCGACATCACCACCATGCGCCCCAACCTGACGCGCCTCTCGGCGAAAGGCGCCATCATCGACCAGACCGACCTCCCCCACCTCTACCAGAACGCCATCCGCCACCTTTCGCTGACCGGCGACACCCTCGCCTTCGCCATGCCGTGGGAGGAGGCGTCTGCCGAACCCGTCCCCTCTTGGGCCTCTGGCACCCCAACACCGCCCCCCTTCCGTGCAAGGCCGCGGCGGAGGATACCTTCACCCTGCAAGGCGACGCAGGCTCCATCGCCGCCACCGCCACCCGCGTCCTGATCACCTCACCCAAAGGCGGCGCCGCGATGATCTTCGGCAGCGACGGCATCCCCATCGCCACCCACCGCCGCGCCGATCTCTGCGGGGCGGCAGCCATCGGTGACGGGTTCCTCTTGACCAATGGCCTCGGTGCGATCTGGGCGGCGGATGACTCCGGGTCAAAAAGCCTCGGCACCGGCCCCACCGCATGGGACAACCGCCTTATCGCCCTTGCGTGACAGACCGCAAGCGCTGCGCTTCAGCGCCGCGTCATGACGCCGTATGACCGCCCATGGTGGGCTGAAGCACATTCAGCCAAGCTTTCCCTTTGACAAATATCCCACCAGTGGTCCGAAGGGTGTGAAACCCTCCGGGAGCCAGCCGCGCTCACCACCCGCGCCGGTCACCCGACAAGAGCCCCGCCCGCCGCTGCATTTCGGGCACGGCCTGCCCATGCGCCAGAAACGCAGTGACCGGCATCATCTGCCACCCCTGCCCCTCATCGCCGAACCGGATCGCAGCAATCTCTGCCTCCGACAACACGCCGCCAAAGAACACCGATAACAGGCTGGCTTCCATGATCGACGGAAACACCCGCCGCCACATTAGCCGGTCCTCGGCAAACCTCAGCCCGAACTCCTCCTCCAACTCGCGCAGCAGGCACTCCTCGGGCGTCTCATCGCCTTCACGGCCACCGCCGGGCAGATCCCACAGCCCCGGCCAACGCAAACCGGGCTTCTCATCACGTTGGTATGTCAGGATATTCGGCCCGCAAAAGAACGCCGCCTTGCACCCCACAAACTCCATCAGCCAAAATTCCGCGCCATCACCGGGGCGATATCTGCCTGCACTGCCGCAGCCATGCCGCAAGCCCACAGCCTCGGCGTCTCATCCTGAAACCATGCAGCACCTGGACGCCAGCGCGTCATCACCGCCAGATAGACGTCAATCGCCGAAAACCGCGCGCCCAGAAACCACGGCCCCCCGGCCTTCGCCACAGCCTCTGCTTCAATCACCCGCCACATCGACTTGCGATGTTCGATCACCCGGGCCTGAAAAGCATCTGCCCCTTCCGCGGGCACAAAGCGGGTCGGCACGTCACCGTAGGCGAAACTTGGGTACACAGCGGCGACCAGAAAGATGAGCCAACGCAGGAACGCCGCCCGCTCTGGCGCGGCAGCCCCCGGCACCA
This sequence comes from Paracoccaceae bacterium, assembly GCA_043727195.1. GTDB lineage: Bacteria > Pseudomonadota > Alphaproteobacteria > Rhodobacterales > Rhodobacteraceae > JAUYQR01. The sequence goes on along the minus strand of JAYSYZ010000165.1, from coordinate 1,043 downwards.
GCACATCCACCCCCGCCACGTCCGCCAGATACAGGGTCATCGCGGCGGTTTCGGTCATCACCTGACCGTCCGGCAGGATCAGCGCGGGCACTTGGCATACCGGGTTCACCCCGCGCATTGCCGTTTGCACGGCTGCCGCGCTGCTGGTGTCGCCCGCCGGGATCAGCCGATACGGCAGATCGTAAACCGCCAACTGCGCCTCGACGATTGCCGAGCCCCAGCCGGGGTTTTCGTAAAGACCCAACGGCTCAGTCATTGATGTCCTTGTCCCAGACCTTCACCTGCCCCTCGCGCACCCCCAGGATGCGGCGCAGCACCAGCCACGCCACCAGCGAGCCGATCGCGAAAACCAGCAGCAGCACCGGCAGCGACGCCGGGGCAAGCCCGACCCCCACCAGCACCCCGGTCAGCACCGCACCGATGGCAAAGCCCAGGAAGATGAACCCCGGCACCAGCACCTCCAGCACCCCCAGCGCAAAGCCAAGCACGATCCACGCCCACCAGACCCCAGCCAGATCCTGCCACATCTATACGCGCCCTTTCAGCATCTTGAACGCATCCCCCAGCGCATCCAGTGCATTCGCGGGCAGCAGAATCGTCTGCCGGCCCTGCCCCACCGCCACCGCCTGCAGCGCCTCCACCTGTTTCAGGGCGATCTGGAACTGCGCCGCCTCCAGCCCGCTTTCCTTGATCGCCACCGCGATCACCCCGGTCGCATAGGCCTCGGCATCCGCCGTCACCCGCCGCCCCTTGGCGGCCTGCTCGGCGGCATAAAGATCACCGTCGGCGGCCAGTTCGACCGACCGCTTCTTGCCCTCGGCCTCCATCACCTGCGCGCGACGGGCCCGTTCGGCGTTCAACTGCTGCATCATCGCCGCCCGTGTCGCCTCATCCAGGTTCACGTCGAGTATCTCGGCCCGCGTCACCTCGACGCCCCAGTCGTCGACCATCGCCGACACCTGTTCACGCACCCGGTCGATCAGTTGCGCCCGGTTCGACTGCACCTGATCCAGCTCCAGCTTGCCGATCTCGCTCCGCACGAT
>JAYSYZ010000164.1:0-3796 GCA_043727195.1 Paracoccaceae bacterium | reverse complement strand
GCGACCATTTCGCCCGGATCGACCGTCAGATCGTGCTCTTGGACGTGCTGGGCGCGATCCATCAGGGCCCCCGCGCCGTCGAAGACCTGCGCCGCACGATGGCCGAGGTGTTGGGCGCGTTCCGCCCCGGTCGCAACGGCTGGCTGACGGGGCTGTTCGGCGGGCGGCGGGTGGAACGCATCCTGTTTGCCGCGACCAAGGCGGATCATCTGCACCACGAACAGCACCCTGCGCTGACCGCGATCACCGCTGCGCTTCTGGCCGAGGCCCGCGCCCGCGCCGATTTCGCCGGTGCCCGGACCGAGGCACTGTCGCTGGCCAGCCTGCGCGCCACGGTCGAGGATGTGGTGGGCCGTGACGGCGAAAGCCTGCCTTGCGTGCGGGGCCGCCTGCTTGCCACCGGCAGGCAGGTGGCGATGTATCCCGGACGCCTGCCAACCGACCCCGCGCGCCTGCTGTCACCGGCGCGCGAAGGGGCGGACCAGTGGCTTGATGCCGATTATGCACTGATGGGCTTTGCGCCCGCGCGCCTGACGCTGAAACCGGGTGAGGGGCCGCCGCATATCCGGCTTGACCGGGCGGTGGAATTTCTGATCGGAGATCGGCTGTGACCCGCCCTCCGAAGCCCTTTCTGCACGAAATGGCCGAAGCCGCCGATCCCGGTGCCGCCCCGCCGGTGCCCGATCTGCTGCCGGACGGGCAGGCGATGCAGGCGGTGACGGCCCTGGCGGGGCGACCGCCGTCGGCGCTGCGCCGCTTTGCCGTCTGGGCGTTTGGCGCGCTGTTCAGCTTTGCGCTGGGGGTGGCCGCCTGGGATTTCGTGACCGGGCTTTTGGCGCGGAATGTGGTGCTGGGCTGGGTGGCCTTCACGCTGGTCGCGGTTGCCGTCGGAGCGGCGCTGTTGTTGTCGTTGCGCGAATGGGCGGGGTTTGCCCGCCTGGCCCGGCTGGACGGATTGCGCCAGCAAGCGGTGGCCGCGCGGGCCGGGGCAGACCTGAAGGCTGCGCAGGGCGTGGTCGCGGCGCTGCTGCGGCTCTATGCAGCGCGGGCCGAAACCGCCTGGGGCCGCGCCCGGCTGGAGGAACGGCAGGCCGAGGTGATGGACGCTGACGCTGTTCTGGCCCTGGCGGAACGGGAATTGCTGGTGCCGCTGGATGCCCGCGCCCGGGCCGAGGTAGAGGCGGCGGCGCGGCAGGTGGCCACGGTGACGGCGCTGGTTCCGCTCGCGCTGGCCGATGTGGCGACGGCACTTTTCGCCAACCTCAGGATGATCCGGCGGATCGCCGAGATTTATGGCGGACGGGCGGGCAGTTTCGGCAGCCTGCGGCTGTTGCGCCGCGTCTTTGCCACGCTGGTGGCAACCGGGGCGGTGGCGCTGACCGATGATCTGATCGGGTCGGTGGCCGGGGGTGGTGTCCTGTCGAAACTGTCGCGCCGGTTCGGCGAGGGGGTGGTTAACGGCGCGCTGACCGCCCGTGTCGGGGTGGCGGCGATGGAATTGTGTCGCCCCTTGCCCTTTGTCGCGGCAGAGCGTCCAGGGGTCACGGCGCTGGTGTCAAAGGCGCTGTCGGGGCTGTTCTCGCGCGGCTGACGGGGCCGTCAGGGGGTCGGGCGGTCCAGTGCAGCCAGCGGCCGTGAAAATCCACCCGGCCCAGTTGCACGGTTCTCGCCCCTGGCCAGACCTGGACCGTCAGCGCGGCACCCTGGTTTGCAACGGCGGCGTCGGCTTCCATCGCCAGATGGGCCAGCGGGGCATCCGGCGTTGCACGGGCACCGGCGGCCCGCAGCAGGGCCAACCCTTTCGTCTGGGCCGCCTTGGCAAAATACTGCCACGCAACCGTGTGAAAAACCACGTGCATCGCGCCCGGGTGCCGGACTTGCAATCGGTCCGAAAGCCAGTCGATGGCATCGCCCTGTGTCAGGCTGGGGCGCTGGATTGCCGCCAGATCCAGCGCCTGCCCTGTTCGCGTCAGCCTGTCAGGCTGATCCGGCCAGAGATACGCCAGCAGGCGCAACCGGTCTGCCACCGGGTCCAGCGGGGTCAGGTCCACCCCGGCGCGGGCACGGATGACCGGCGGGGCATGTGGCGGCAGCACCCCATGCCAATCCGGCATGAGGCGCAGCCCCGAATCGGCGGGACCAAAGCTCTGCCCGCCAATTTTCATGCCGTAATGATCCCAAAGCAGGTTCAGCCCCGCGCTGGACCCCAGTTCTGACAGGACCAGAGGCAGGCCATAGCCTGCGGTCAGCCAGTGGCCGGCTGCGATCAGTGCGGCCGACCGGCGAACCTCGTTCGTCTGCGGTGCGCTGTCGAGCCAGGGCAGAAGGGCAGCCGCGTTCCCGCGCATTGCGGCCAACGCAGCCTTGATCAGGGCTGCAGCCTCGGCATCCGGCAGGGGGGCGGTCCGCGCGGGTTGCCCCGCCCCGGCCTGTGCGTAGGCTCCTGCCAGACCCGGGTCGGCGCCCGTCAGCACCAGCGCATGCAGCCCGCCCGCCAGCCTGAGCGGCAGGGCATCGGCGAAGCCCGTGGGGTCTCCGGGCCAGCCCAGCACCCGCGCGCCCACCGCGCAATCGGGGGCCAGCCCCTTGGCCAGCCCGGACAGCAGGCTTTCCATGAAGGGCGAACCCATTTTGCCGCAGGACGCGGCCATGGCGCAAAATGCGGCGCGGACCGGGTTCACCGGAACCGGTCGAGCAGCCGCTGCATCGGGCTGCGGCTGTCCGGCGCCGGTGGGGCCGCTGTCGCCGGGGCGACGGATGGTTCGCGTGGGGAGGTGGAGGAACGGGCCGGCGCAGTGCGCAAGGCCACGGCGTTCATGAAGCGGGTTGCATCGCCCGCAGCCAGCGCCGCCGCCCCATCAGAAATGCCGCGCAGAAGATCGTCCAGCCAATCCCCATCGGCCTTGGCAAAGTCGTGCAGGACATATCCCGCCACCGCATCCTTGTGTCCCGGATGGCCGATGCCAAGGCGGACGCGGCCATAAGCCTCGCCCAGATGGCCATGGATCGAACGCAGGCCGTTGTGCCCGGCATGGCCACCGCCCTGTTTCATCCGCACCTTGCCGGGTGCAAGGTCAAGTTCGTCGTGAAAGACGGTCAGATCTGCCAGCGGCAGCTTGTGAAAGGTCACCGCCGCCTGCACCGACTGGCCCGAAAGGTTCATGAACGTGTCGGGCTTGAGCAGGACCACCTTTTCCTCGCCCAACCGCCCCTCGGCGATCAGGCCGTGAAATGCTTTTTTCCATGGCGAAAAGCCATGGTCGCGGGCGATCCGGTCAACGGCCATGAAGCCGATGTTGTGCCGGTTTCCCGCGTATTTCGCGCCCGGATTGCCCAGACCAACAAAGAGTTTCACGCCGCATCCTCCGGGCCATTGCCGCAGGCTTATAGCGGCGAAGCGGTACCCCCTCAACCACCCCGGTCAGGCGGCAGCGCGGCTATGGCTTTCGGCGGCGGCCAGCCTGCGGGTACGGACGGCGTCGGTGCTGTGTTCCACCGCGGCGCAGAAGGTGAACGCCATCGCGAGGCAGGGTCGCAGGCCGCTGGCATGCACGGCGCAGACGCGGGAAAGGCTGATCGCGGCGGGGCGGGCGATCATGGCCGAGGTCGGTCTGTCCGGACTGCGAGCCGATGCGGTGGCGCGGGCAGAAACGGCGAAAGGCACCTTCCTTGCGCATTTTTCCGACAAGGATCACCTGGCCCCGCTGCGTGCCGAAAAGCTGGCCACAATGCTGGCCGCTCTGCCCGGCCTGACCGCGCGCGAGGCGCTGCCTGCGGCGCTGGTCAGGATTTTCCG
>JAYSYZ010000163.1:0-1570 GCA_043727195.1 Paracoccaceae bacterium | reverse complement strand
CGTCCTCCATCCGGGTCGAGCCGTAAACCGGATGCCCCGGTATCACATCCATCTGCATCGCCATGCCGCTGGCCAGCGGCTCGGTCGATCCCTGATGGATCGGCGAGGATATCCACTCGTCCACCCCGATCAGATGCCCCGGATTGAGCGTGACCCCAAAGGTCTCGAACGGCAGCGCCGCCTGCATATGCTTCCAGATATAGCCACCCGAAACCCCCGGCCGCATCATCGAACTCCATTCCGACATCGCGGTGACGTAGGGGGCCACAAACGCCTCCAGATAGTCCTGCGCCGCCACCGGCAAGTCTGCCGCGCCCCGCGCCACCCATCCTGCCCGGCAGATATTCGCTCCCCAGTGGCAAATATTGAACCCCATCGGCTCGCCCGCCTTAAGATGTTTGCCCGACGGCCCGCACAAACCCGGCGCGTCGCCGATCGCAAAGGTCGGATGACAGCCCAGCGGCAACCCACCGATCCGCGCGGCCTCCACCGCTTGAAAATCGTTCATCCCCTCGCGGAAGCTGAACACCATCCGCCTCAGCGCGGCGGCAGCCATGTGGTTCGCAAACTCCAGCCGCGCGATCTGGGCCACATCGACGCGGCAGCGCAGACCGTGCCCGGGATGCATCATCAGATCGGTCGCATTTTCCACCCGTGCGGCCAGCTTGCGCAACGGGTCGGCCAGAAACGCCGGGATATCCAGCGCCGTCGCGGGATCATCGACCTCGTCCGCGCCGAACCACTTCCAGCCCACCGCGCCGACCGTGTCGTCCAGCGCCAGCATGTCGGCCAGCCAGTCGAACAACCGCCGCCCGCCCCGCGGCTGCGAGGGCAGGGACAGGCTGGCGCAGTGCCCCACCCGAACCACGCCCGCCTGCACCAGCGGCGATACCGCCGTGTAGGCCAGACACTCGTTTCCCGCCAGCAACAGGGCGTCACCGGGGGTCACCACCAGGACCGCCTCTTCAAAGCGCGGGTCGAACCCGGTCAACCAGTGGATGTTCGCCGCGTGCTCCCGGTCGCCGTAGACAACGATTGCCTCATACCCGCGCGCGGCCGCCGCCCGGCGCAGCGCCTGCAACCGCGCCTCGGCCTCGGCCAGTGTGAAGGCGGGCGGCAGGTCCGGCGCGCCATTGTCAGGCCAGTCGATACGGATGAGTCGCGACATTGGAACCTCCCCCGGTTGCGGGAAGGCTAATACACCCAGGCGGGCCAGACCACAGCATTCGCGCGGTGACCACCTGCGAATGCCCGGACCGGCAAAATCCGGGGTCACCGAGCACACAGCGCATCAATAGAGCCGGCGTGAATGTCCCCGAGGCAGCCTCGGCGTCGGGATTGATCCACATTCAGACAGCGTGGCAGGCTTTGCGGTGGCAGCGGTGGACGGGGCGGCAGCCTGCCCGCGTGACTGTTCCCGACACTGGTCTCAGGCTTGCACCAGGCGGCCCCTTCGCCTATATCGGGGATTGAGAGGTTGGCGCGGGTAAGCGCCTCGCCAACCCGGTCAGGTCCGGAAGGAAGCAGCCGTAACGAGCCCCGCTTGGGTCGTTGTCCAGCCTCTCACCTT
>JAYSYZ010000162.1:0-10150 GCA_043727195.1 Paracoccaceae bacterium | reverse complement strand
CCCGCGATGGCGCAGGCCCACCCCGATGATCGGCCATTGCGGCCGGCGCTGCTTCGCGGCTGGCGGCGGCGGTGCCCGAACTGCGGCGCCGGGCCGATGATGCGCGGCTATCTGAAGGTGCGCGACGCCTGCCCGGTCTGTAGCGAGGTGTTGCATCACCAGCGGGCCGATGACGGCCCGGCCTACCTGACGATCCTGATCGTCGGGCATCTTCTGGCGCCGGTGCTGCTGTACAGTTTCGTGCGCTGGCGGCCCGAACCCATGGTGCTAGCCGCCGTGTTCACTGTGGGAACCGTGGCGTTGTCGCTGTTCCTTTTGCCGCGCCTGAAAGGGGCGCTTGTGGCGCTGCAATGGGCCAAGCGGATGCACGGGTTCGGGGCACTGCCGCATGGCTGAACCGATCCGGCCCGCCGCGACGGTGATCCTCTGGCGGCAAGGGTCGGGCGGACCCGAGGTGTTGATGGGTCAACGCGGCGCAGCGGCGGTGTTCATGCCATCGAAATACGTGTTCCCCGGTGGAGCCGTTGACGTCGCGGATCACGATGGGCCGCTGGACGGAATGCTGGCCCCTGCCTGTCAGTTGCGGCTGCAACGCCATTGCCCGGCGGATGCGCCCGCGCCGCCCGCCCTCGTCGCCGCCGCGCGGCGCGAACTGGCCGAAGAAACCGGATTGCATCTGGCAGGGCCCAGCACGGGCCCGCCGCCGATGCGTTTCATGTTTCGCGCCATCACCCCACCGGGCCGCACCCGGCGCTTTGATGCGCGGTTCTTTCTGGTCAGCGCCACCGGGATCATCGGCGACCCCGACGACTTTTCGGATGCCGCCGACGAACTTGCGCATCTGCACTGGATTGGCCTTGGCGCGGCGCGGTCGCTGGACCTGCCGTTCATCACCGAAGTGGTGATCGCCGAGGTCGAAAATCTGTTACGGGGCGGCGATCAGCCCGGCGTGCCGTTCTTCGACAATTCGACCGATCTGCCCTGCTTCCGGCGCATCGTGTGAACGCGACGCATCAATCCTGCCGACCTTTTCCACTGGCCAGATCGGGTGCGGCAGAGGATCCTTGGCGCGAAACAGGAATTGCCGGAAAATTGGCCCATAGCCGGGATAGAGATAGCCGTCATTCCGCCGCAGATAATGCGCGCGGTTGGAAAAGTAGGTCTGCGGCAACCGGTACCAGGCGACGCCCGGATGCATGTGATGCACCGCGTGGAAATTGTTGTTCAGGAACAGCCACGACAGCGGACCCCGGCTTTCGATGATCACGCTGCGCGCCCGTGCGGTGTCATGCGCGCGATGTTCAAGGTAGGTGCGGATTTTCAGCAGGCTCCACCCCAGATAGGCCGCCAGCAGATAGGCCCAGACCGGCATCCCCGCGCTTGCCCAAAGCCAGCCCAGCACCAGCGCAACGCCGGGCACATGCAGCGCCCAGGCCAGCGCCGCCCGCCGATCGCCCCGCAAGATCAGCCGCAGATCGCCCCGGACCAGCGCCCAGGCCGATACCGCCGGGCCAAAAGCCATCCGGCCGATCAGCGTGTTGTTGATCCGCAAGACCAGCCTTGTCGCGGCGGACAGCTGCGCCCAGACCGCCGGGTCAAGGTAATTTGATTCCGGGTCGTCATAGGGATCGGTCAGATTCGGATCGAAATGATGCTGCAGATGCAGGTCCTTGAAGCGAAGATAGGGCACGTAGATCGTCAGCCCGGGGAACACCATCGCCTCTGACAGCCGCTGCGACCGGAAGGGGTGACCGTGCAAAACCTCGTGCTGCAGGGATGAAAACTGCGCGATGGCGAACACTGTACCGATAAATCCGACCACTGGCATCGCCGTCCACAGGACAGAGGTGGAGACTGCCCAAAGCGTATAGGTTGCCACAAACACAAACAGTGTGGGCCATTCGACGCCACGATGATCGTTACGCAAGGCAACCCTCGGAAGTTATGCACGGTCAAGAATACGTGTATCACTTGCAACCCCCGCCGTGAAACCGGAAGATAGGAAACAAAACCCCACGTTCGTTTTATAAAGTCATCAGATGATAGATAGAATCGACAAGCGTGACCGTGCGGCCCTGTTCCGCACCCGGCTGGCCGAGGCGATGACCGCACGGTCCGTCAGCCAGGCGGCATTGGCGCGGCGTACCGGGGTGGACCGGTCGACCATTTCGGCGCTGCTGGCGGCGGGAACGCGTCTGCCCAACGCACAGCTTGCCGCCGATTGCGCGGCGGCCCTGGGGATCAGCGCGGACTGGCTGTTGGGGCTTTCGGGGCGGCCCGAACCGATTGCCGACCTTCTGGCCATGTCGATGAGCATCACCGAAGCGCCGCGCGCCCTGATCGACGAGCGTATCTTCGGCTGGCACCGCGAGGCGGCGGGATACAAGATCCGGCACGTTCCGGCGACCCTGCCCGACATGCTGAAGACCCGGGCCATGGTGGAATGGGAATACGCGCCGCAGCTGGGGCGCACCGCAGAGCAGGCGTTCGGCGCGTTCGAGGACCGGCTGACCTGGATGCGCAATGCGAAATCCGACTACGAGATAGCACTGCCGATCCACGAACTTGCGGCCTTTGCCACGGCCAGCGGCTATTACGAAGGACTGCCAAAGTCAGTGCGGCTGGCGCAATTGCAGCGGCTTGGCACGCTTTGCGATCAGTTGTATCCGTCGCTGCGCGTCTGCCTGTTTGATGCCCGCCGGGTGTTTTCCGCGCCGATCACGATCTTTGGTCCGATGCTGGCGGTGATCTACCTTGGGCGGCATTATTTGGCGTTTCGCGACAGCGCGCGGGTCGAGGTGATCACCCGGCATTTCGACGCCCTGGTCCGCGAAGCCGAGGTCGGCGCGCGCCAGATGACCGATCACGTGCAGGGCCTGATCGAACGGGTTCGCTAGAACGCCTTCAGCGCCGAGGTTACGTAGCCGTTGAAATCGAACACCTCCCGCGCCGCCTGCAGCCGGTCACCGGGGATGGCGCCCCGGTCGAGGATGAAGCCGAAACGCCCGGAAGGCGTCGCTATTGCAAGGGTGCGATAGCCGCTGTCGACCCAGACGATCCACCAATCCTCCATGCCATCGACCGCCAGCCGGCCGGGGCCGGCAGGGGTGACGGCACCGGAAACCCGGCGTCGTTCGCCGGTCAGGCAAAGGTCGGCAACCAGCCGCAGACCGGAAGCGGCAGGGATGAATTCCACCGATCCGGCGCGGCAGTCGGGTGCGTCAGACGCGCTGAACGCGGCCACCTGAACCCAGCGGCCAGCCAGCCGCGACGCATCGAAAGCTGCGGCGGAATAGATCGGCGCGTCGGCGGCCCGGAACAGGCTGGCACGTGGCGGCGCGGCAGGCGCGCATCCGGCAAGGATCAGGGAAACCGCGGCAATCACTCGATACACATGGTCACCCGCGAACCGTCATTCTGCAGAATTTCGTTGCAGCCAAGCAGCGGCTTGAACGGCGCGCAGGTCCCGGACCGCGCCAGACAGGTGCTTTCGCATTGCGAGGCGCGGGTGCACTGCTTGTTCGAATCCTTCGTTACCTTGACGCAGGCCTTGAGGGTGGACTTGCCCACACTTGTCCACCTGCTGCCCTTCTTTTCGCACGCGATCTGCGCGGCTGACTTCACCACTTCCGGTACCTCGACGGTCGGGACAGGCGCGGGGGCTGCGGCGGCGGCATCGGGTTCCGGCGGGTCGGCCTGCGGTGCGGCAACGCCGGTTTCGCGGGGGCGCGCGGCGGCAGGGAATTCAGCCTGCGCCGGGGGTACGGCCGCGGCGTCAAGCGGGGTGACCTCGATTTCGCCACCAGCAATCGCGTTGGCTGTCACATCCGCTGTGTTCAGGCCGGGCCCCTGCACGATCGGCACGCATCCCATGACCAGCACAAGAATGGCAAACGCTGCGGCAAGACCGGGAACGCGGGGCATCAACCTCTCCGATTGAGCGTTAGCAGTGCCTTGATCCGCCCTGCGCCGCAAGCCCCGTCAATAGGGTGCCGGAAACGCCCGGTGGGTTTCCGCTATGTCGGCCAGTACTTCGGGCGACAGGGTGATCTCGGCTGCACCAAGGTTTGTCGCCAATTGCGCCATGGTCGTGGCCCCGATGATCGGAATTGTCCGGAACGGGCGGCTGCGACAAAAGGCGATGGCCATCTGGCAGGGGTCCAGTCCATGGCGCGCGGCGATGCCCATGTAGGCGGCAACGGCGGGAAAGACCTGTGCGGTGATGCGCCCGCCAAGATCGGGGGTATGGCTGCGGCGGGTTCCGACCGGCGTCACGTCACCTGCGTATTTGCCAGACAAAAGCCCCACCGCCAACGGCGAAAAAGCCAACAGCGGCATATCCTCGATCACGCTGAATTCGGCCCAGTCGGTATCGAACTGGCGGCACAGCAGGGAATATTCGTTCTGCACCGATGCCATGCGCGGCAGACCCAGCGTATCGGCCAGATGCAGCCAGCGCGCCGCCCCCCAGACACTTTCGTTCGACAGGCCGATGGCCCGGATCTTGCCTTCCGCCACCAGCGCCTGCGCCGCCGTCAGCACATCCGTCATCTGCGCCGTTTCGGCCGCCTTGTCGGCAGCCGTCGGCGCATAGCGCCACATCTGGCGAAAGTGATAACTGCCCCGGTTCGGCCAGTGCAACTGGTAAAGATCGACATAATCCGTTCCCAACCTGCGCAGCGAGCCGTCAAGGGCGGCGCGCAACGCAGCCCCGGTGATCGGCTGACCCGGGCGCACGATCTGGCCCCTGCCCGTCACCTTGGTGGCGATCTGCAGCCGGTCGCGCCCGCCGCGCGCGGCAAGCCAGCTGCCGATGATCTCTTCCGTCCGTCCGACGGTTTCTGCGCGCACCGGGTTGGTCGGATACATCTCGGCGGTATCCCAGAAGGTCACCCCGTGATCCAGCGCCAGATCGGCCTGCGCGTGACCTTCGGCTTCGGTGTTCTGCGTGCCCCAGGTCATCGTGCCAAGGCACAGCGCTGAAACCTTCAGTCCGGATGTTCCCACAGTCAGCGTTTGCATCGGCCCCCCCTCGCGGTGCGGCAGAGTTAGCGTGAAACGACGGCACGGCCAAGATGGCGCATCTTTGCGCGACCGCTCCTCGGATGGTACGCGCGAATAAACCGGGGCGTTGAAGCGTTGGCTGCTCAGACCCTGGTTGCCGCCACGCAACAACATGCTTTTGCGGTGGCGCCGGGCTCTGCTACTGTCAGGTTCGCGAAGGGATATCAGAATGTTCAGACCCGCCTTGTTGCCGATGCTCGCAGCCCTGATCCTGGGCGGTCATGCCAGAGCGGCCACCGTCGACTATGCGCTTGACCGGGATCAATCCTCGGTCGCGTTCGAGACCGACTTCGGCCCGGACGTGATCACCGGTTCCATCCCGCTGAATTCGGCGGACCTGACGCTTGATTTCGATCAGGTGGCAAATTGCTCGATCACCGTCGATCTGGACGTGTCGGGCGCAGAGGCCAGCTTTCCTTTCGCGGCACAGGCGCTGAAGGGGCCAAAGGTGCTGGATGCAAAAAGCCATCCCCGCATGACGTTTGCAAGCACCTCGGTCAAGGCGGCGGGCGATGGGGCCGCGGTGACCGGCAATGTGACGATCCGGGGCGTCACCCGCCCGATGACCCTGCGGGCAGAGATTTACCGCCAGAAAGGCCGCGAAGCCGGCGACCGCAGCCATCTGACCGTCCGGCTCACCGGCAAGCTTAACCGCAGCGATTTTGGCGCGACCGGCTGGTCCGACATGGTCAGCGATGAGGTGCGCATCATCATCACCGCCCGGATTGCGGCGAAAGGCTGAACGGATGGCGTTGCGCAATACGCCCGAAACCTTCGGCCTGATCACGCGCGTCCTGCATTGGGGAATGGCCGTTCTGGTGATCGCGATGCTGGGGCTTGGCTTGCGCATCGCCGATCTGCAGCCGGGCCTCGCCAACCTCTGGCTATACGGGCTGCACAAGACGCTGGGCTTTGCGATCCTGACGCTGATCCTGATCCGGCTGGGCTGGCACCTGTTCAGCCCACCGCCGAGGCCCCTCGGGCCACCCGGCCCGGCCCGGATCGCGGCGCGGGTGGCGCATCTTTTGTTCTACGGCCTTCTGGTCGCCATTCCGCTGACCGGCTGGGCGGGCAGTTCGGCCACTGGTCTTGACGTGCTGATCGCCGACCGCTGGATCGCCCCCCCGATCGCCGAAGTGTCAGAGACGGGCGAGGCGTTCTGGTTCCAGTTGCACGGTATCCTGACCAAGCTTTTGATCGGGTTGATCGTGATCCATATGCTGGCCGCCCTGAAGCGCGAGATGGAAGGCGACGGCACACTGACCCGGATGTTGCGCGGTCGCCCGTGAACGCCTGCGCTGGCCCTTTCCGAAACCATCGGCTAAACGGGCCAAGGCTTTACGGACACGGGGGCGCGCATGGCACGGATTCTGATCACCTCGGCCATTCCATACATCAACGGGATCAAGCATCTGGGCAATCTGGTCGGCAGCCAGTTGCCTGCCGACCTGTTCGCCCGCTTTAACCGCGCCCTGGGGCACGAGGTGATGTTCATCTGCGCCACCGACGAACACGGCACCCCCGCCGAATTGGCCGCCGCCAAGGCCGGCCAGCCGGTCGAGGCCTATTGCGCCGAAATGCACGCGGTGCAGAAGGAACTCGCCGCCGGATTCCGGCTGTCGTTCGACCATTTCGGCCGCTCGTCCAGCCAGCGCAACCACCGCCTGACCCAGCATTTTGCGGGCAAGCTGGACGAGGCCGGGCTGATCGAGGAGGTCAGCGAAAAACAGGTCTATTCCATCGACGACGGCCGCTTCCTACCCGACCGTTACATCACCGGCACCTGCCCCAATTGCGGGTATCAGGCGGCGCGCGGTGACCAATGCGAAAACTGCACCAAGCAGCTGGATCCGACCGATCTGATCAATCCGCGCTCTTCCATCTCCGGCTCCACCAACCTGGAGGTGCGCGAAACCAAGCACCTTTTCCTGCGCCAGCGCTCGTTGCGCGACAAGCTGGAGACGTGGATCGACAGCAAGAAGGACTGGCCGATCCTGACGACCTCCATCGCGAAGAAATGGCTGAACGACGGCGACGGGTTGCAGGACCGTGGCATCACCCGCGACCTGTACTGGGGCGTCCCGGTGAAAAAGGGCGATCAGCCCTGGCCGGGGATGGAGGGCAAGGTGTTCTACGTCTGGTTCGATGCGCCCATCGAATACATCGCCTGCACCGCCGAATGGGCCGATGCGCAGGGCTTGGATGACGCCGCCTGGCAACGTTGGTGGCGCACCGACAAGGGGGCCGCAGACGTCACCTATTACCAGTTCATGGGCAAGGACAACGTACCGTTCCACACCCTCAGCTTTCCGGCCACGATCATCGGCTCGGGCGAGCCGTGGAAGCTGGTCGATTACCTCAAGTCGTTCAATTACCTGAACTATGACGGCGGCCAGTTTTCAACCAGCCAGGGGCGCGGCGTGTTCATGGATCAGGCGCTGTCGATCCTGCCCGCCGATTACTGGCGCTGGTGGCTGCTGTCCCACGCCCCGGAATCCGCCGACAGCGAATTTACTTGGGAGAATTTTCAGGCCTCGGTCAACAAGGATCTGGCCGATGTGTTGGGCAACCTTGTCAGCCGGGTGACCAAGTTTGCCGTGTCGAAATTCGGCACGACGGTACCTGCTGGCGGCGACTTCGGCCCGCAGGAGGCTGCACTGATCGCCGATCTGGGCGCCCGCATCCACGATTATTCTGCGCACATGCAGAAGATGGAGGTTCGCAAGGCCGCTGCCGAATTGCGCGCGATCTGGGTGATCGGCAACGAATACCTGCAGGCGGCGGCCCCGTGGACGGTGGTCAAGACCGACCCGGACCGGGCTCAGGCCATTGTCCGGCTGGCGCTGAACCTGATCCGGGTCTACGCGATCCTGTCCGGCCCGTTCATCCCCGACGCTTCGGCAGCGATGATGACCGCCATGGGCTCACAAGACTGGACCTGGCCATCCGACATCCCCGCCGCAATGCGGAGGCTGCCAGCCGGGCACGGCTTTTCCATCCCCGAGAACCTTTTCCGCAAGATCACGGATGACGAATGCGCCGACTGGCAGACCCGCTTTTCCGGCGTCAGGGCCTGACCCTGCGGCGGTGCCGTCTGTGCGATGCTGCATTGCGGCATAAGAACGCCGCTCTCTTTGCGCCTGCAGAAACGGCGGGTTTTAAAAACATCGTTCTCCCAATAGATGCATAGCCGGGACGGTTTTCCGCTTATGCGGAAAACTTCAGGAGGCGCAGCTCTCTCAGGGGTGTTAATGTCTCGCCATCGGACCCGAGTCGCTGCCACGCAAGGAGAGCCCGACATGTCAGACATTCTGCCGTCCCGCCCGCGTACCACCCGCAACTATGCCGCCATTGCGCTGTTTCTGGCGGTGTATGCCGGCGTCCTGCTGATCATCCTCGCCCCGCGCGACATGATCGGCGCACAATCCGGAAGTGTCATCCAAGAGACCGAGTGATCCGCAACCCCGGCAAAACCCCGATGGCCACGGCTGCGCTATCACGTGGCAGGAACCGTGGTCCGGTCATTCCCGTTCCTATGCCAGAATCCGCTTGAAAACCGGCCCTTTCGGGGGCATACGGCCCGGCAGAAGCCTGCGGCAAGACCGCGGGCCGTGTTCAGTTGGAGAGACCATGGCCAAGGAAGATATTCTCGAATTCCCCGGTGTCGTCAAGGAACTCCTGCCTAATGCGACATTCAAGGTCGAACTCGAGAACGGCCATGAACTGATCGCGGTGATGGCAGGCAAGATGCGCAAGAACCGCATCCGGGTTCTGGCGGGCGACAAGGTCCAGGTTGAAATGACCCCCTACGACCTGTCAAAGGGCCGTATCAACTATCGTTTCAAGTAACAGATTTTGCGACTTATCCTCGGATCTGCCAGCCCGCGGCGCAAGGAGCTTCTGGCGCAGCTGGGCATCATCCCGGACAGTATTCAGGCGCCCGATATCAACGAAGACCCGAATAAGGGTGAATTGCCGCGTCCCTATTGCCTGCGTCTGGCGCGGGAAAAGGCGCTGGCCGTGAACGCCGGGCCCGAAGATGTGGTGCTGACAGCGGATACAACGGTGGCGCTGGGCCGCCGCATTCTGGGCAAGCCCGCCGATGCGGGCGAGGCAGCGGCATTCCTGACCGCGTTGGCGGGGCGACGGCATCAGGTGATCACCGCGCTTGCGGTGCGCCTTGGCGACCGGCTTTTGACCCGCGAAAGCATCAGCATCGTCAAGATGAAGCGATTGTCCGACACGGAACTGAACGCCTATCTCGCCAGCGGCGAATGGCAGGGCAAGGCCGGCGGCTACGGCATTCAAGGGCTTGCCGGGGCGCTGATCCCGTGGATGTCCGGCAGCTTTACCGGCATCATGGGCCTTCCGGTGGCCGAAACGGCCGCGCTGCTGACAGCCATCGGCTATCCGGTATGGAGGATGTCATGAAGGGCCGCGTCGTGGTGCTGGATCAGGTGGCCAACCGCAATGCTGCTGCGCTGATCGTGGATGGCCGGCTGGAAGATCTGTTGATCGATCCGGATGGTGACGTGCCGCGCGTCGGCGCAATCTACCGGGGCGTCGCCGATCGGCCGGTAAAGGGTCAGGGCGGCATCTTTGTCAAACTGCCGCACGGGTCGGGCTTTCTGCGCCAGATTTCCGGGATCACGCCGGGTCAGCGCCTGCTGGTGCAGGTGACCGGCCCGGCGGAACCCGGCAAGGCCACACCCGTCACCGCGCGGCTGCTGTTCAAGTCGCGCTTCGCGATCCTGACGCCGGATGCGCCTGGGCTGAACATCTCGCGTCAGATCAAGGATGTTGACCTGCGCGAAACGCTGTCGGCGCTGGCCCGTGACGGCATGGCAAACGCCGACGCGCAACTGGGCCTGATCCTGCGCTCGGCCTGTGCCGAGGCGGAAGCGGATGCAATCGCCGAGGATATTGCCGCAATGCGTGGTCTGGCCGAGGCAGTGCTGGCGGATCTTGCGGGCCCGCCGGAATTGCTGGTCGATGGCCCGGATGCGCATGACATGGCCTTTCGCGACTGGCTTGATCCGGCGGTGGACGAGATGGTGACCGACCCTGGCGGATTTGCGGCGCATGG
>JAYSYZ010000161.1:0-10155 GCA_043727195.1 Paracoccaceae bacterium | reverse complement strand
CGCCTGCTGCGGAACCAAGAACGATCACACGCAACATGAAATGCGTCCCGTTCCCCGCAGCAGGCAAGTCATCACTTCTGCTTTGCGCAGGCGTACATGTTGATTTCCATGCCTACCGGCACTTCAGCAACTTTCGGTGTGGTCCAAGCCATGTCGGTCTCCTGTTTGGGGTAGATGAAGTGCTTCACCGCACCGCATTTACAGCTACGAGGCCCAATCCTCGCGTCTTGATGCTAGGGGGGCGATCCCTGACGCGCCACCTATCGCAACGATAGCCTTTGCTTATGCCCCGCGCGAGCGGCGCATAGCAACAAAGGGCGGCATCGGCTCTATCGGCGGCAGGAACGCCGTGCTGGCCGCAGTTTGCAAGGCGCTCAGGAAGGCCGCGTAGGGTTGCAACCGTTCGTATTGCGCAGGCATGATCGCGACGATGTTGCGCGGCGGCAGGTCCGTCTCATAAAGCCTGACCCCGCTCATCATCCCGTCGCCGTCGACCGCTGCCAGCGCGGGAACCAGACAGACCCCCTGGCCCCGACGCACCAGTTCCAGCGCCATCTCGAAACTTCGTGTGCGCGCAACCAGGCGGTTAGCCGGCAAGATCTGGTCAAACCAGTCTTCGACCCTGCGCGAATGTTCGTTGCCGAAAACGAACTGTATCGTCCCGTTCAGCACGGTTCGCTGGGCGGCATCCAGATTCGTCGCGACGTCGGCTACACCGCGCAGGTCCAAGGCCTCTGGCACCGCCAGCACATAGGTATCCGAAATGATCTGCTGCCGGTGGAAGCTGCCGCTGAGATTGGCGAGCGAATTGGTATCCAGCACACCCAGCGTGATCCGCCGTGCATGCAGCAGTTCCATGATTTCACCTGGCCCGCCTTCATGCAGATCAAAGTCGAGATGCGGATGGGCAGCCTGAAACTCTTTCATCGCCAAAGGCAAAAGGGCACGCATGACCGATGCCACGCCGCCCAGCCGTATCGTCCCGTGGACACCGCTGCCGACGCCGGGGATCACATCTTCCAGTTCCTGCACGCTGCGCAACACGATCTCGGCCTTGCGCAGGAGTTGGTGACCCGCCTCAGTCAGAATCATCGAATTCGACCGGCGATCAAACAGCTTGTTCCCGATCGCCGCCTCGAACCCGGCGAGTTGCTGTGACAGCGAGGGCTGGGTCACGTCCAGCAGCTTTGCAGCCCGTGTCATCGACTCGCAGTGCGCCACGGCCCAGAAGATCCGCAATTTTCTTAAAGTGACCGCATCCGAAAGGGTGGCCGACCGGATTCCGGTGCCCGCCTCGGCATCGTCGAACCCCACGGACAGCAAACTCGGTGTGGGCGCAGTGATAGTCCGGACCCGTGAAATCATCGGAAACGACGCCCTCTTCAAGTTGCCAGACGGTTTGGCTATCGAAGTAGAGGCTGGCAATCTATGCAACTAAAGTATGGAAAGCGGGAGTTGGCCGAGCATTTGCGGCATTAACACCGTGTTTGCCACCCGAATTCGCAGGTCATGTCTGAACCCGCCGGGCCTGATCGTCGGGCGCCGGTGTTGAATGAATGCTCCAGGGTGACCTCCCTAGGCGTGGCAGGTCCTAATTAAGGTGAGGTGTGCGATCCCGTACCTCGGCCCATAACTGCTTTCTGACGGAACGCCATTTTCAGAACCGCGGCACCTACAAAACGACCCGCGCCGCCGCTGTTGCTGAATAGCGCCGCGTCCCACGTACGTGCCGCCGTCCAGAACGGCTTCACTGCGCTCGGCATACCCGTCACTGAAGCCGTGCGATCAAATCGTTCCGACAGAGAGAAATCCCGGCTGTCACCCGATCTGTGCAACAAGCCTTCCGCAGCGTTCAGGCGGCAGGGCTGATGTTCAGGTTCTGGCTGAAGAAGTTCTGCGGATCATGGGTCGCCTTGATCTTCGCAAGCCGGTCATAGTTTTCGCCGAAGGCAGCACGAACGACATCAGGCTTCTCGTCAGCCAGGAAATTGCCATAGTAGCCACCATTCGTGAAGGGCTGGAGCGCGTCGCTTGCCGACTTGGCCCAGCCCATGTGCAGGTGATCCTCGGCCGGATCGGTCCATTGCGGCATGAGGCCGACATCGAATTCGGCCGAACGGTGGCCGAAGGCACTGGAGGCTTCACCATTGCGACCGGCAGCGCCACAGTAATACTCGATGACGATGCTCGACAAAGGTGAGAGCATTGCGGCGGCTTGGGCCACCAGCACATTGATCGCCGCGTCGCTCAGTTCGTTGACGAAGGCCGACTTCCAATAGTTTCGGGTACCGTCCGGGAAGGCGCCATCGAGGAGCTTCTGCATAGCTGGGAATGGCATCGGCTGGATTGCATCCATGATTGGGGATCCGAAGTCTCTGAGGGGGGCGAGGTCACGCCGGGCGTCGTCCGGATCACCCGAATGACACGCGACAATGGCGACTGCCGGCATCCCGTCCGGTGTCGTCAGCATCGCTGCATATGCAGTGACCGTATCGGGTGCATCGGCAACATAATCGCGAAAATTGCGCAGCACAGCGACTGCCATTTCGCGCGGGTAAACGAGCAGGCCCCCCGTGACCGTCGAGATCGGGTAGGCGCGATAGGTGAACGAAGTGACGACGCCGAAATTGCCGCCGCCGCCACGGAGCGCCCAGAACAGGTCGGGATTCTCGTTCGCGCTGACGGTCATCAGATCGCCTTCGGCGGAGACCACTTCAAAGGACGTGACATTGTCGCACGTTGGCCCGTAGCGACGCACCAGCCAGCCGACGCCGCCGCCCAGGGTCAGCCCGCCGATTCCTGTCTTCGAGACAACGCCCAGCGGCACGGCCAAACCATGCAGGTGAGTCTCGCGATCGACGTCGCCGATCGTCGCGCCTCCCTGCACGCGCACGGTGCGTTCCGTGGGATTGACAAAGACGCCGCGCATGTCGGAAAGGTCGATGACCAGCCCACCGTTGCAGAGCGCCCGGCCCGCGACATTGTGCCCACCGCCGCGCACAGCGACCAGAAGATCATGTTCGGCAGCGAATTTGACCGCCTGCATAACGTCCGCCACGCCGCGGCAGCGCACTATCAGACCGGGATACCGTTCTATCATTGCATTCCAGATCCGTCGTCCCCGGTCGTAATCCACATTGTCCGGACCGATGAGTTGGCCGGCGACATCCGATGCCAAGGCTTCAATCGCTTCTGTCGCAACCGGATGTCCGGCGCGGTTTACCAATGCTGTCATTGCCATGTAATCCTCGCTTTTGCCCGGTACCGGGCGGCAAAATTGTGTCCCGAAATGCGACCAAGATCAGACGAGGATAGCACGTCTACGGTGTGCTGTCAGATGGCCTCTTTTGGCTGAAGGGGCGGCGCAGGTCTGCCCGCGATCCAGATGTCGTTGAGCGCCTGTGTCGGCAGTGCCGTGGCGCATAGTCGATCACCAGATGCGCAAAATCCGGTCAGCCGGTTATCGGACTGAGCGATATGAACTCGGGCGCGGTGAAGTGGACGAAAAAGGGTGCTGCCCGCCTGAGGCTCGGCTACCTTTTGCAGCACCGCGCCCTCGGGGCTTTGCGGTAGGACGGCTGCATTGCCAAGCTGTTACAGATCCCTGTAGATCTCGGTCTTACCGAGCTTCCAGCGCGGTCAGACGCCGCGTTTGTTGCCCCAAAGCAGAACATGAAGCTGCGGCAACACATGGGCGGCAAACCAGCGGTCGGCGATTACCCGGTCCACCAGCCAACCCATGCGCTGCAATATTCCATCGGTGTCGATAAAGGCGTCATTGTCCTGCGGCCCCGGCGGAGTGTGATTGCCCGGTTGCAGATAGACCGGCTGGCCGGGAAACCGTGCGGCCGCGTCACGGGCATAGGCGTAATCGGCCTCGTCGAAGACCACGAACTTCAGCACGGTGCGCGGCTTGGCAGCAGCGGCCTTCACACAGGCGCGCAGTGCCGCCCAGTCGGTTTCCATCCCGCTGGACGGCGGCTTCGGGCTTAGCACCAGCACATCAAGATCGGCAAACCAGTCGCGGCTGATAGAGCCCTGGGTTTCCAGCGCGAAGCGGTAGCCCTCGGCCTGACCCTGCCGGATCAGCGGCCCCAAGGGCTGAATGGCCGGATTGCCCCCCGACAAAGACACCATCAAGGGCTGGCCCCCCGACAAAGCCCGCACTTGGTTCAGCACTTCGGTGGTAGTCATTGCGCGCCAGTCCGCGCGAAAGCGGCTGTCCACGGCATGCAGGCTGTCGCACCACGAACAGCGATAATCGCAGCCCCCGGTGCGCACGAACACGGTGGGCTGGCCGATCAGCGCGCCTTCGCCCTGGATCGTCGGCCCGAAGATCTCGGAGATGCGAATGTCGACGTCGAGGGTCATGGCCGGTATTCCGCCCAGGTCTTTGGCGTCTCGCTGACCCGTACTGCGACGGTTTCCGGCAGGCGGGGCTTGCACCAGTCATAGAAATGCTGCGCCAGAACTTCGGACGTCACCCCATCATGGCCCAGCACCTCATTGAGGTGGCGATGATCAAAATGATCGTCGATGTAGCGCTTCAAGGGGGCCAGATCGTGATAGTCGCGCACAAAGCCGAAGGCGTTCAACACAGGCGCGGCAAGTTCCACCACCACGATATAGTTATGACCGTGCAGTCGGGCGCATTGATGGTCCGCCGGCAATTGGCACAATTGATGCGAGGCGGAAAATTGGAATTCCTTGGTGATGCGGAACATCAGACCGCCCCCCGCTTGACGGCTTCGCGCCAGAAATCTGCATCGGCGTATTGCGTGGGATCGGCAATCCCCGCCAGATCAAAAGCCTCGCGCCGCTCGACACAAGTGCCGCAGCGCCCGCAATGGACAGCGCCGCCCTTGTAGCAGGACCAGGTCTGCGCGAAGGGGGTGCCATACTTCGCCCCATCGGTCACAATGGCCGATTTCGGCACGTTGACGTAGGGCGCGAACAGCGCAATGTCGGCGTAGCCCTGCAGCGCATGACGCTGCATGGTCTGAAACGCGTCGATAAAGCCAGGGCGGCAGTCGGGATAGATGAAGTGATCGCCGCCATGCACCGCCGTGGCGACGGCATCCGCCCCGCGCGCCGCAGCAACCCCAAAAGCGATGGCCAGCATGATCGCATTGCGGTTCGGCACCACGGTGATGCGCATGGTTTCTTCGGCGTAGTGTCCGTCCGGCACTGCCAGATCGTCGGTCAGGGCCGAGCCTGACAGGCTGGCACCAATCGCGCGAATGTCGATGATCTGATGCGGCACGTTCAGGCGCGCAGCACAGGCTGCTGCAAAATCCAGTTCCTTGCGGTGTCGCTGGCCGTAATCGAATGACAGCAGCCCGAGCAGATCATGCTCAGCCGCGACCTTGTGCGCCAACGATACAGAATCCAACCCGCCGGAGCAGATCACGATGGTTTTCATGCAGTTGTCCTTGTTTTGACCGGGTAGGCTGCGACCGGTAGTTCACGCCATGGTCATACTGCGGCGATCATCGCAAGGGAATAGGCAAGCAGCGGCGCGGTGTGCGCCTGCGTCACAGCCAGTCTGAAAGGTAGCGTTTCGCCTGACCGCAGGCTGTGGCCAGATCGTCGCCCCGCGCCAGATGGGCGGCAATGGCACTGGCAAGGGTGCAGCCGGTGCCGCGTCTGGTTCCGGGCTGGCGCGGTGCGGCAAACCGAAGCGGAGCCGTGTCAGGGCGCAACAGCCAATCGACCGCCTCTGCGCCGTCCGCATGGCCGCCTTTGAGCATAACCGCCCGCGCGCCCATGGCAAAAAAACCTTCTGCTAAATCGCCGAGTGCCGCGCCGCTTTGCAGGCCGGTCAAGCGCGCCGCTTCGGGCAGGTTGGGGGTCACCAGCGCTGCACGCGGGATCAGTTGCGCGACCATGGCCGCACACCCGGCGGCGTCCAACAGTGTCGCCCCGGCACTGGTTGCCAGAACCGGGTCAAGGACAAAGGGCAGATCGGGCAGGCATGCCGCGACGGCCTCGACGATTTCCGCATTGGCCAGCATCCCCAGCTTCGCCGCGCGCAACGGGCCTGCGGCGCGGACCTGCGCCGCCACCATGGCCGCAGGTACCGGATGCATGGTGCAGCCGCCCGCCGCATCCTGCGCCGTCACTGCCGTTGCCGCCACCCGCGCCATTACCCCGTGATCGGCCATGACCGCAAGGTCACGCGCGAGCCCGGCCCCGGTGGAACTGTCCAAGCCAGCAATGATCAGCACGGTCATTGCCCGTCTGCCAGCAGCGCCAGCGCCGTGCCCCCGCGCGCCGCCAGCACCTGCGCGCCGCGCCACGCGCGCAGGCCGGTTGAACAGCACAGCACCACCCGCCCCGCCGGAATCGGCCAATCGGCCAGATCGCCGGGTGCCACCACCTGCGCGCCGGGCAGGGCCCGCACGGTTCCCGCCGGCCGCAGGTCCACCACCGTATCGGCGGCGACAATCTGCGTGGCGGCGACAAAGTCAAAGCCCGGAGCCTCGGTGGCATCCTCAAACCCGAATCCGCCAAAGCGCCAGCTTGCCATGTCCAGCGTGACCATCCGCCCCAGCGGGCATGGCTGCAGCCCGATCAGCACCGACAGCGCCATTTGCGCCTGCACGGCCCCCAAGGCGGCCACGGCTGGCCCCAGCACCCCGGCGCTGGCACAGCTTGCTGCTTGTGCGGGCAGTTCGGGAAACACCGCGCGATAGCTGGGGGCCGCCCCACAAAAGCCGCCCGCATAGCCCGCCCGCCCGATGACCGAGGCCGAAATCAGCGGCTTGCCCGCCGCAAGGCAAAGGTCGGACAGGGTGTAGGTCACGGCAAAGCTGTCGGCGGCATCTACAATCACGTCCGCCGCCGCAATCAGACCGGAGGCATTGGCCGGATCAACTCGCGCCACAAGCGCCGTAACCTGACTGTCAGCGTTCAGTGTCCTTGCACGGGCCGCCGCAGCCACAGACTTGGGCTGGCCGATGTCGGCGGGGGTATAAAGCGTCTGGCGGTGCAGGTTGCTCAGTTCGACCTCATCCGGATCGATGATCGTCAGCCGCCCCACCCCCGCCGCCGCCAGTGCCGGAATGACTGTGCAGCCAAGGCCACCGGCCCCCACGATCAGGACGTGTGACGCCGTCAGCCGCGACTGCCCGATGGCCCCGACCCCCGGCACAAGCATCTGACGCGCATATCGGCTCATGCGATGGCCCCGCTGGCGCGAACCCAAAGGCGGGTCTTCGCCTCGGGATCGGGGGCGGTCACCAGATCGGTGACAACCGCCGCCACATCCGCCCCCGCCGCGAACACATCGGGCAGGCGCGGCAGGGTCAGCCCGCCGATGGCCACGAGCGGGATATCGCCAAGCCGAGATTTCCATCGGGTAAGCTTTTCCAACCCCTGCGGCCGCCACGGCATCTGTTTCAAGAGCGTCGGCCAGATCGGACCCAGCGCGATATAGGCGGGGTTCAGGGCAAGCGCGCGATCCAGTTCCGCGCGGTCATGGGTCGATACCCCCAGCCGGACCCCGGCGCGGGCGATGGCGGCGGTGTCGGCGGCGTCCAGATCCTCTTGTCCCAGATGGATGAAATCCACGCCCTGATCCAGTGCCGCCTGCCAATGGTCATTGACCACAAGCTGCGCGCCGTGCCGGGCACAGACCGCCATGGAGGCCGCGATCTGAGCGGGTATGTCGCCCGCATCGCCCTTGAAGCGCAACTGCACCAGCCGCACGCCCATTGGCACCAGCCGGGCGATCATCGCGGCATCGGGCAGCACCGGGTAAAATCGGGGCAGGGTCATCCCAGCCCCCCCAGTCCCAAATTGGCCATGCCCAGAACCGGGGTCGAGGGCACCGCCATGTCGCGCGGCGGCATCAGCCCGGCCTCGAATGCCGTCCGCCCCGCTGCAACCGCCTGCCCGAAGGCCCGCGCCATCGCCACAGGCTCGCCCGCCTTGGCCACGGCGGTATTCAAAAGCACCGCGTCAAAACCCATTTCCATCGCCTGCGCGGCCTGACTGGGCGCACCAATCCCGGCATCAATGATCAGCGGCACGCCGGGGAAATGCCCCCGCATCGCGCTCAGCGCGTCGACATGGCGCAGCCCCCGGCCCGAACCGATGGGTGCCCCCCAGGGCATCAGAACCCGGCAACCGGCCTCCAGCAGGCGTTCGGCCACGATCAGATCTTCGGTGGTGTAGGGGAACACCGCGAACCCGTCGGCGCACAAAACCCGCGCTGCCTCGACCAGCGCGAAGGGGTCGGGCTGCAAAGTGTCGGCATTGCCGATCACTTCCAGCTTGATCCAGTTGGTGCCGAAAACCTCGCGCGCCATCTGCGCGGTGGTGATCGCCTCGCGCGCCGAATGGCACCCGGCGGTATTGGGCAGGATGTGCGCGCCGGTGGCCTGCAACAGTGGCCAGAAGCCGTTACCGCCGCCGCCATTGGCGGTTTCCCGGCGCAGCGATACCGTGATCACCCCGCAGCCAGAGGCAGCGATGGCATCGGTCAGCACCAGAGGTGAGGGGTATTGCGCCGTTCCCAACAGCAGGCGCGACGATATTTCTACATCACAAAGCCGCATCTCAGCCCCCCTGCATCGGGGCCAGAACCTCGACCCGGTCGCCGTCGTGCAGCAGGGTTGTAGCGCGGGCGGCGGCGGGGATGAAAACGCCGTTCAATGCCGTGGCAAGGGCGGTGCTGCCGTAGCCAAGGGCCATCAGCGCATCGCCAAGATTTGCGGCAGCAACCTCGATCGGGATGCCGTTCAGATCAATCCGCAAGGGCGGCCTCCTGTGGTGCAAGGGCGAGTTGGTCAGCCAGTTGTTCGGCCAGCGCCGGGGCGGTCAGAAAGCCGTGGCGATACAGCCCGTTCAGATGCCAGCGCCCGCCCGCCTGTGCCAGGCGCGGCACATTATCGGCAAAGGCTGGGCGCAGGCCGCTGCCCATCTCGACAATCGCCGCCTCGGCAAAGCCGGGATGCAGCGCGAAGGCCGCCGACATCAATTCGCTGGCGCTGCGCAGGGTAATCGGCCCGGTCGCGTCGCTTTCGATCATCGTGGCCCCGACCATGAAAAGGCCGTGGCCACGTGGCACGACATAGACCGGAAAGCGCGGGTGCAGCAGGCGGACCGGGCGCGACAGCGTCACATCGGGGCAGTGCAGCATCAGCCTTTCGCCCCGCACCGCGCGCAACCCGGGCAAGGCATCGCGGGCGGCGATGCCACGGCAGTCGATATCCGCCTGTTCTGGCGGAAGATGGGTGTCATACCGGATCACCGCACCCCGCGCGCGCAGACTATCGGCCAGCGATTGCAAGGCGATCCGCGGGTCCAGATGCGCCTCGTCGGCGTAATAAAGCGCGCTGGCAAAGCGGCCCGCCAGATCAGGTTCCAGTGCCGCGATCTGGTCGGGGCCGATGCGTTCATGGCCGGTGGTGCGGGTCGCGAACCTGTCCAGTTCGGCCCGGTCGCGTTGCGGGGCCAGCACCAGCGTGCCGCGCCGTGCCAGGCCAGGCACGCGTGCCGCCCACCAGTCGGCGGCAGTGGCCCCCAGACGCGCCACCTCGGGCGGCGCACTTTCGCTTTCGACGAACGGGGCAAGCATCCCCCCCGCCAGCCAGCTTGCGCCCGCACCCTCCGGGCCGCTGTCCACCACCTGCACGCGCAGGCCGCGCTCGGCCAGAACGGTCGCGACGCACAGCCCCGCGACACCAGCGCCCAGAATGGTGATCATTTCGCGACCTCTGCGGTCGGCAGATACACCTCGCCCTTTTCGCGGAACTTTGCCGCCATCGCCGCCATGCCGTCCTTCTGCGCCTCGGCCCGGATGTCATGGCTGATCCGCATCGAGCAGAATTTCGGCCCGCACATCGAGCAGAATTTTGCACTCTTGAACACGTCGTTCGGCAAGGTCTCGTCGTGCATCGCCCGGGCGGTTTGCGGATCGAGCGACAATTCGAACTGCTTGTTCCAGTCGAACTCGAAGCGGGCCTTGCTCAACGCATCGTCGCGATCGCGGGCACCTTTGCGGCCGCGTGCGATGTCGCCGGCATGAGCGGCAATTTTGTAAGCGATCACGCCTTGCCGCACGTCGTCCTTGTTCGGCAGGCCCAGGTGTTCCTTCGGCGTCACGTAGCACAACATCGCTGCACCGGCCTCGGCGGCGATGGCGGCACC
>JAYSYZ010000160.1:0-1579 GCA_043727195.1 Paracoccaceae bacterium | reverse complement strand
CAGTGGGCGACCGCTATGTGGTGCAGCGGATGCGGGAGGGCGGGTTCAACCTTGGGGGCGAGCAGTCGGGACATATCGTGATGACCGATTATGCGACGACGGGGGACGGGTTGATCGCAGGGTTGCAGTTCCTGGCCGAAATGGTGCGCAGCGGGCGGATGGCGTCGGAACTGGCGCGGAATTTCGAGACGGTGCCGCAGTTGTTGCGGAATGTGCGCTTTTCCGAAGGGATGCGGCCGCTGGAGGCGGCGGCAGTACAGGCGGTGATCGCGGCCAATGAGGCGCGGGTGGCTGGCAAGGGGCGCATCCTGATCCGCAAGTCGGGCACCGAGCCGCTGATCCGGGTGATGGCGGAATGCGAGGATGCCGCGCTGCTGGCCGAGGTGGTCGGCGAAATCGTCGGGGCTGTGGAGGCAGCGGTGTGATAACACGCGTGTTATAGACGGTATGTCGTTGTAATATAAGAATTGTCCAAATTTTGTTAACTTTTTGGCAAGGATTGCATTTTGCATCTACGTTGAGAAGGTCTGGCAGTTGAGGCGCTATTCTGGACAGATCAGGCCACGGATATCGCCGATGGCATTGCGGAGGTGACCGAAGTTTCTGGCACAGATGCGGCTGTGACGGGCAGCAGGAACCGGAACCAGCAGTGCCTTCTGACGGATCGTGCGACGCGGGGGTTTGTGGGTGATCAGGTTGTCTGGGATAACAACGGTGCCGGGTCCGAGGGATGGTGCAAGCCGGGTTACGCTGGGAGTGCCGAACCCGCTATGGTCCGCCTCGTGCGCGGGGGCCTGTCGGTCTTGACGGGGGTGTCGTCGATGAGGGCCAGCCGTACATCCGCAACGCAGGATACGCTGTCATCCAAGCCCATCCCGCTTGAGCACAAAAGAACGGCACGACCTTGTGGTCGCCTGCGTGGCGGGGCGCCGCGCCCCGCATGCCCGGCGACAAATAGCTGGCACCGGGAAAGCGGTGCTGTCAGATTGCGGTGAAGGCGTTGTCGACGAACAGATGCGTGCCGTTGACAAAACTTGCCTCGTCGGAGGCGAGGAAGAGGGCCGCCTGGGCCACCTCTTCGGGTTTGCCGATGCGGCCCTGCGCGGCGGCGATGGCAGCCTCGGACACATCGACGCCAAGCGCCTGCAGATCGCGCACTTCGCGCAGGCCGTGCGGGGTCTCGATGAAACCGGGGCAGACCGCATTGCAGCGGATGCCCCGGTCACGGAATTCGACGGCGATGGCGCGGGCGAACATGTGCACTGCGCCCTTGGTGGTGTCATAGAGCACCTCCATCGGCGTGCCCGCGACGGCCGAGATCGACGAGGTGCAGACGATGGACCCGCCACCGGCGGCGATCATGCCGGGCAGCACTGCCTTGGTCATCAGGAACATCGACTTGACGTTGACGGCGTGAAGCCAGTCCCATTCCTGTTCGGTGGTCTCGAGGAAGGGTTTGATGACGATGGTGCCCGCGTGATTGAACAGCACGGTAATCGGGCCAAGCGCAGCGGTGGCGGCATCGACGGCCGCCTGTACCTGGCCCGCGTCGGAGACATCGGCCTGCAGGGCGATGGCG
>JAYSYZ010000159.1:0-1585 GCA_043727195.1 Paracoccaceae bacterium | reverse complement strand
CTTGAGCGGCGCGCTTGGCGTCAAGTTCGCTGTCGCCGAGGGCGCGGAAAAACTCCGCCCATTGCGGGTCGACGCTGGCGGGGTCGGCGGCGTGGCGGGCGGCCAGCTGGTCGACGTAATCGGCATTGGCCCCGTCGAGGAAGGACGAGGCGGTGAAGGCGGCGGTGGGGGATTGGTCGGTCATTTCAAGCTTCCTTGCAGGGCGGAGTTTACCCCCGCCAAAGGGGAATGGCGGGGTGACCCCGCCCTCGGTTCATTTGCCAATTGCCTTCAGCACTGCCTCACCCAAGCCCGCCGGGCTGTCGGCGACCACGATCCCGGCGCTGAGCATCGCTTCGATCTTCGACTGCGCGTCGCCCTTGCCACCGGCCACGATGGCCCCTGCGTGGCCCATGCGGCGGCCGGGGGGGGCGGTGCGGCCGGCGATGAAGCCGGCGGTGGGCTTCCAGCGGCCCGCGCGGCGCTCGTCCGCGAGGAACTGCGCGGCGTCTTCTTCGGCGGCACCGCCGATTTCACCGATCATGATGATCGAATGGGTATCCGGGTCGGCGAGGAACATCTCGAGGATGTCGATATGCTCCGACCCCTTGATCGGGTCGCCGCCGATGCCGACGGCGGAAGATTGGCCGAGGCCGACATCGGTGGTCTGCTTGACCGCCTCGTAGGTCAGGGTGCCGGAGCGACTGACGACGCCGACCGAGCCCTTGGAGAAGATGCTGCCCGGCATGATGCCGATCTTGCACTCGCCGGGGGTCATCACGCCGGGGCAGTTCGGCCCGATCAGGCGAGACTTCGAATTGATCAGCGCCCGCTTGACGCGCATCATGTCCAGCACCGGAATGCCTTCGGTGATGCAGACGATCAGCGGGATTTCGGCGTCGATGGCTTCGAGGATCGAGTCGGCGGCGAAGGGCGGCGGTACATAGATCACCGTCGCATCGGCACCGGTTTTGGCAACCGCTTCGTGAACGGAATCAAACACCGGCAGATCAAGGTGTGATGTGCCGCCTTTGCCGGGGGTCACGCCGCCGACCATCTTGGTGCCATAGGCGATGGCCTGTTCGGAATGGAACGTGCCCTGGCTGCCGGTAAAGCCCTGGCAGATGACTTTCGTGTATTTATTGACGAGAACGGCCATCAGGCTTTCCTTCGATGTTCAACTGCTGCGCGGCCCGGCGGCTCCGGCTGGGCTGTCATTCATTTGTGGCGGCGAATTCGAAACGCACGCCACTGTCAGTTTGCGATGTGCAGGTCGGATCGTTGCCGCCGCTGGTCAGGGTGGCAGTGATGCCGGTGCCAAGGTCGTATAAGGCACAACCCATCGTGTCTGTGGCGGGTTCTGGCAGGGTGACGCCGGCCCCGGCGAGGGCCAGTGCCAGAACTCCGCGGCCTTGTCGCTGCCAAGTGCCAAGCTTTCGACATGGCAAAAGCTTTTGTCTTCGGCAATCAGAACGAAGGTTGCCTCGCCAGCGCCCGGAAGAGCGATGACGAGCCCGTCTTCCGCCGGTTCATGCGTCCAGCCATAGAGGCCGAGGTTCGGGGCGACCACATCCGGGTCGGCGCGGCCCATGAAGCAGGACAGATA
>JAYSYZ010000158.1:0-10279 GCA_043727195.1 Paracoccaceae bacterium | reverse complement strand
GTGGGCCGAAACCATCCTGCAGTGATGCTCTCGCCCGAACAGGCGGCAGAGGTCACGTCGCGGCGGCAAGGGCTGGCCCTTGTTGCCCCGGCTGCGCTTTGGACGGTTGCCTTTTTCCTGCTTCCGGTGCTGTCCATCCTCGGCCTCAGCCTTTTTGCCATGGAAGGCGGCAAGGTCGGTGCTGACCTGACCCTGGCGAATTACCACCGCTTTGCCGGGCAAAGCTACTTCTGGCAATCCTTGCTGAATTCGCTGATTCTGACCGCCGTCGTCACCGTGGCCTCGCTGGCCCTGGCGTTTCCCTTGGCGGCAACGATCGCCTTTCGGGTGCCGCGGCATCTGCAGCGCCTGTGCCTGATGCTGGCGGTGCTGCCGTTCTGGACATCCTATGTCGTGCGCTCTTACGCTTGGCTTCTGGTCTTGGCCCCGAACGGGGTGATCAATCAGGCGCTGCTCGGGCTGGGGTTGATCGACAAATCGCTGGTCCTGTCGTTCAACTTCGCCGCGACGGTCCTGGGGTTCGTCCATTTCTTCACCATGCTTGCGACCCTGACGATCTACGCCAGCCTTGCCCGGATCAACCCGCGGCTCCTGATGGCCGCGCGGGATCTGGGGGCCAGCGGCGTGCAGGTTTTCTGGCGGATCGTGCTGCCCTTGGCCGTACCGGGGCTGGCGGCGGGGGCGTTCCTGATCATCGTCGTGGTGATGGGCGATTACGTGACACCGCAGATCCTTGGCGGCAACAACGACCTGGTCCTGCCACAGACCATCATGATGCAGATCCAGCGGCGCGGCGATGTGCCGATGGCCGCCGCCCTCTCGGTAATCATGATGCTGGTGGTGGCCGCCGCCTACCTTGCCCTGGCGCGAAAACTGACGGCGGACCGGGCATGACGCGCACCAGCCTGACCTTCGCCATCCTGATCCCGATGCTGGCGTTCATCTACCTGCCGGTGCTGACCCTCGTGCTGTTTTCGCTCCACGATGGCCGGGTGCCGGTGCCGCCGTTCCGGGGCCCGACGCTTGAATGGTATGGCCGCATCCTTGCCAACCCGCGCATCACCTCGGCCACCCTCGCCTCTGTCGGCGTGGCTGCGATTTCGGCCGGCATATCCGTGTCACTCGCCATGCTGGCGGGCTGGGGCCTTGCGCGCCACAAGGTGCCGGGCCGGAGATGGATAGAGGCGGCGATCCTGATGCCTCTCACGGTCTCCTATCTCGTGGTCGGCCTTGGCCTGATGGTCAGCTATTCCGGGATCATCCCGAAATCGCTGCCCCTCGTCGTCATCGGCCATGTCGTCCTGAACCTACCCCTCGCCTTCGCCATCCTCTATGTCCAGTTCGACCGCGATCAGGCGCGGCTGGAAATGGCCGCCCGTGACCTTGGCGCGTCCGAAGCTCAGGTTTTCTGGCGCCTTACCGTACCCTCGCTGAAGGTGGCGCTCGTCGCCGCCTTCGCGCTGTGTTTCACCTTTTCCTGGGATGAATTCATCGTGGCCTTCCTCTTGTCCGGGTTCGATCCGACCCTGCCGGTGGTGATCTGGGGCCTGTTGCGCACCGGGCTTGACCCGCAGACGAATGCTGCAGGAACCCTGGTTTTCCTCGTTTCAGTCACCTTCGCCCTGATCGTCGAACTTTTCCTGATGCAGAGGCGTGATGCCCCCAAGTTCTGACCTCTCCGTCCGTAGTATCTCCAAGCACTTCGGTGCGACCCGGGCCGTCGATGATCTGTCGCTGGACATTCCGGCGAACACCTATGTCGTGCTTCTTGGTGCGTCCGGCTCGGGCAAGACGACGCTTCTGTCGATCCTCGGCGGCTTCACCCCGCCGACCACCGGGCAGGTGCTGCTTGCCGGGCAGGACATCACCCTGATGCCGCCGGCCCTGCGCCCCACCGCCACGGTGTTTCAGGACTACGCCCTTTTTCCGCACATGACGGTCGCCAGCAACGTCGGCTTCGGGCTTTCCGTCCGTCGCCTGCCGAAAGCCGAGATTGCGGCCCGCGTGACCGGCGCGTTGCAGATGGTCGGCCTGCCCGGCTTTGGCCCGCGCCGGATCACCGAGGCGTCGGGCGGCCAGCGTCAGCGCATCGCCCTCGCCCGGGCGCTGGTGACGGAACCGGCGATCCTGTTGCTGGACGAACCGCTCGGCGCGCTCGACCTGAACCTTCGCCGCCAGATGCAGGACGAACTGCGCGGCCTGCAGCGGCGCGAGGGGCGGACGTTTGTCCATGTCACCCATGATCAGGAAGAGGCGATGGCGGTGGCCGACATGATCGTGATCATGAACCGGGGAAGGATCGAGGATCATGGCCCGCCAGAGCGGGTCTATGCCCGGCCCCGCACCCGCTTTGCCGCGACCTTCATGGGCGACAGCACGATCCTGCCCGCGACCTTTGGGGCGGATCATGCCGATACCGCGCTGGGGCGGCTGCCCGCCACCCCGCAAGGGGGCAGCGCGGTGGCGATCCGGCCGGAAAACGTGCTGCTTGCGGCAGGCGAGGGCACGCTGCCGCTTGGCAATCTGGTGGTCAGCGAACGGGTGTTTCAGGGGGCCTTTGCCCGTATCGGGGGCCGCATCGGCGATACCGGCCTGCGGCTGCGCTGTGCCCCGGCCGAGGCCCCGTCGCCGGGTTCGACCGTTGCGGTGCATCTGGCCCCGGATGCGGCGGTGGGATTGGCGGACTAGTGGCATATTTCGGCGTGTTAACACGCGTGTTAAGTCAGGCAACCATATGATACTACTGCATAAGTGAAATTTCGTTAAGGTTTTGGCAAGGTTTGAAACGGATGTGCGGTTGGCTCATCCCCCACAGCGGAGGAGATTGCGGTGATCAAAGCCACCGACTGGTACGAGACGATCGCTTTTGCCGATGGCATCACGCTTATCCATGAACCCTGGATGATGCCGTTCTTCCGCTGCAACATGTGGCACATCCGGGGCCGCGACCGCGACCTTCTGGTCGATACCGGGCTGGGAGCTTTCGGTCTGAGGCAATACCTGCCGATCCTGCAGGGGCGCCCCGTGACCTGCCTGTCAAGCCACACCCATTACGACCATATCGGCGCGACCCATGAATTTGATGACCGGCTGGTCCACCCTCTGGAAGCCGCCGTCCTGGCCAATCCCGCGAATGAGGCGACGCTGTTTTCCCACTACGCCAGCGGCAACCGCGACGGAGAGATGTTCATCGCCCGCCCCGAAAACTGGAGCGCCGCCGCATACCGGATCAGCCCGGCCCCGGCGACCGGCCTGATCGACGACGGCGACGTGATCGACCTTGGCGACCGGCAGTTCACCGTCCTACACACCCCCGGCCATTCGCCCGGCCATGTCTCGCTTTGGGAAGACCGCACCGGCACCCTGATCGCCCAGGACGTGATCTATGACGGCCCGCTGGTCACCAGATGCGCCGGTGCTGACATCGCGGTTTATACCCGCACCGCAGCGCGCCTGCGCGAGATGACCCCCCGCATCGTCCACGGCGGGCATTTCCCCAGCTTCGGGCCGGTGCGGTTCCGTCAGTTGATCGATGCCTTCCTTGAAGCGCACCCGCTGCCCTGAACCGGATCAGAACGCCTTAAAGGTCATCGTCGTCAGCGTCCGCACCATATCGGGGATGTCGAACAGCCGCGACGACAGGTAATGCCCGGTATCTTCGTCATCCGGGATATAGACCTTGGCGATCAGGTCATATTCGCCGCTGGTGGAATACAATTCGCTGACCACTTCGCGGTCCCAGATCGCGTTGGCGACATCATAGGTCTTGCCGGGCGTGCAACGGAACTGGACGAATACCAAAGCCATCGGGGCCTCCCTGATCTGCGGGCAACTTAAACCTCCCGCGCAGAAAGGAAAAGCCTTACGGCGGTTCGCCCAGCATTAGCGGTGCCGCTTCCCGCTTCAGATCCTCCACTGTCAGCGGCGCGGCTGGCCGGGCCAGCCGGTTGCGAACCACCCAGTGCAGCCGGGTCTGCGCCCGGGTGATCGCCACATAGGCCAGACGTTTCCACAGGGGCACCCCGGCCTCTGACCGCCCGGACTGGGCTGCTGCGTAAAGATCGGGGGCAAAGACCTGCACCGCGTGCCACTGCGACCCCTGCGCCTTGTGGATGGTCACCGCCGCCCCGTGCAGGAACGCCGCCCCCATCCGGGCGGCATGCGGGATGAACGGCTCCTCCTCGCCCGGACGTTCGATCTTGATGATCGAGGCGGCAGACATCTGCGGCTCTTCCGCGCCCACCACATGCAGTTTGGCAAAACCCTCGCGGTTTCCGACCCCCAGATAGATCACCTGCGCGCCCTTGATCAGACCGCGCGCTTCCAGATCGATCCGTTTCTTGCGGTGTTTCAGGGGCAGTTCCATCCCGTCGCAGATCAACGGCTCGCCCGGCAGCAGTTCATCCTCAGGCGCGCCATAAGCCGCGCGAAAGGCGTGGATCAGCCGGATCCGCGTGGCGTTGCGCCAGACCAGCACGGGGCTGCGGGCCATCAGATCCGCGTCCACCCGTTCGGCCAGCACGACGCGGTCATCGCCGCGCGCCCGCGTCTCGACCATCCGCTCGAACTCTTCGAACCCCAGCCGATCATCGGCCAGCGCATGCGCAAGATCCAGGATCGGGTTGTCCTCGGCCTGCCGATGGATGCGGCTGAGGGTCAGCTTGCGGCTGTCGCCCAGCTTGTCGAACACCATCTCGCCCGAGGCACCCACCGGGGCCAATTGTGCGGGATCGCCAAACAGCACCAAGGCGGGGAAAATCGTGCGCAGATCGTCCAGCTGCCGCTCATCCAGCATCGAGGATTCGTCGACGAATCCCACATCCAGCGGCTCTTCCCGCCGTTTCCAGCCCTTGATGAAATCGCTGCCCTTCAGCCCCGCCGTGGCCAGCGCGCCCGGAATCGACGGCACTGTCTGATAGAACGCAAAGGCGCGGTCCAGCGCCAGATCGGTCAGCCCTTCGACCACCGGCCTCGGGCCGTTTCCCGCCAGCCATTCGGCAATCTTTTCATATTGCGGGTCATAGACGGGGGTGTAGAGGATGCGGTGGATCGTCGTCGCCGGAACGCCCTGCAGGCGCAACACCGATGCCGCCTTGTTGGTTGGTGCCAGGATCGCCAGCGTCCGGCGGTCTTTTCTGCGCCGGCCTTCATAATCGCCCGACACGATGTCAACCCCGGCGGCCTTCATGGCGCGGTACAGGGCTGCAAGCAGCATGGTCTTGCCCGATCCGGCCTTGCCCACCACGGCCATGACGCTGACCTTGCCCTCGGCCATCGGCGTCAGCGTGCCTTCGGTAAGGTCGATGCCATGCCCCGACAATGCCGCCACCAGCCGGTCATACGCCTCGGACTGATCGTCGGAAAAGGTAAGGGCGGGGGCCTGCATGCGCCGAACCATAGCGGTGCCGCAGGGCGAGTGTAACCCTCGCCGCGCGTGTCTAGTGGCTGCGCCCCGATGCGGGCCGGGTGCAACCGGCGGCGCCTGCACCGTCATCTGCCTGCACCGCGACCTCGGCCCTGGCCAGCGTCAGGGTTTCGTCGACCTTTGCGGCCAAGGCGGGCAAATCGTTCTTGATGGCATAGGCTTTGAGATCTGACAGTACGTCAAAGATCCAGTCGTGGCGCATGAAGCCCTCGGAACGAACTACGTCTTACTGTGGCGGAACCGCCCGCCCGTTGAACCAGGGTGACCATGCCACCCCAACGGTCAACAGATCGTCTACGACGAACCTACAATAAAGCATAAATTCGTGCCGACGGGAAAAAACCATCGGCGCGAGACACCTTCCGCCTACCGCTCCCGGCTCGCCTCGAGCGTGTCCTCAAACGTACGAAGCCCGGTCCGCGGCGCCTGCACCAGCACCGCCATGTTGCCCGGCTTGTGCTGGTTCTTCCACATCAGCGTATGGGCGCGCGGGATCTCCGCCCAGGGGAACACCTCGGACATGCAGGGATCAAGCCGGCGCTCCACCATCAGCTTGTTGGCTGCGGCGGCCTGCTTCAGATGCGCGAAATGGCTGCCCTGCAACCGTTTCTGGTGCATCCACATGTAGCGCACGTCGAAGGTGCAGTTGAACCCGGTGGTGCCCGCACAGATCACCACCATGCCGCCCTTCTTGCACACCAGGCTCGACACCGGAAAGGTCGCCTCGCCGGGATGTTCGAACACCATGTCGACGTTGACACCCTTGCCGGTGATGTCCCAGATCGCCTTGCCAAAGCGGCGCGCCTCTTTCAGCCAGATGTTGTACTCTTCGCTGCCGACCGTGGGCAGTTGCCCCCAGCATTTGAATTCGTTGCGGTTGATCACGCCCTTGGCGCCCAGCCCCATCACGAAGTCGCGCTTGCTTTCGTCGGAAATCACCCCGATGGCGTTGGCTCCCGCCGTGTTGATCAGCTGGATCGCATACGACCCGAGACCCCCCGACGCGCCCCAGACCAGCACGTTCTGCCCGGGCTTCAGGTCATGCGGTTCGTGCCCGAACAGCATCCGGTAGGCGGTGGCCAGCGTCAGCGTGTAGCAGGCCGATTCCTCCCAGGTCAGGTGCCGTGGCCGCGGCATCAGCTGCTGCGCCTGCACCCTGGTGAACTGCGCGAAACTGCCGTCCGGCGTCTCATAGCCCCAGATGCGCTGGGTCGGCGAATACATCGGGTCGCCGCCGTTGCATTCCTCGTCGTCGCCGTCGTCCTGATTGCAGTGGATCACCACCTCGTCGCCGACCTTCCAGCGTTTGACCTTGTCGCCCACCGCCCAGACGATGCCCGAGGCATCCGATCCGGCGATGTGATAGGCCGCCTTGTGGCCGTCAAACGGGCTGATCGGCTGACCGAGACCGGCCCAGACGCCGTTGTAATTCACCCCCGCGGCCATCACCAGCACCAGCACTTCGTTGCTGTCGATGGCCCAGGTGTCGACCACCTCCAGTTGGAACGAGGCGTCGGGCGCGCCATGCCGGTCCCGCCGGATCGCCCAGGCGTGCATCTGGCGCGGCACATGGCCCAGCGGCGGCATCTCGCCCAAGGCATACAGGTCCTTCACCGGCGCGTCATAGCTTATCTGGGCGGTCTGTGTGTCCAAAGCCAAGGGAGCCTCCGTCTTGCATGCCGCGCCGCAGAATCATCGGTCGCGGTCAAAGGATACCCATCGTGTGCGCAACTTTACAATACCTGACCTGTCGTTTTTGTAATTTTATGTCTGCCGCGTTGCGGCAATCACTCGACCACCGGCACCGAAGCGGCGTAGAACGACAACATCGCCTGCTGCCCCGGCACCGGCTGCAGCGCCTCGCTGACCAGCCCGCGCGCGATCAGCGGGCTCAACCCTTCCGCCAGAATCGCCTCGCCGCCCTGTGGCGGAAGCTTCAGCACCGCCCCCGCCGCCGTCAGCCGCACGATCAGCGCCTCCACCCGCACCCGCAACTCGTCGCGCGAGGTGGCCCCCGCGCCCAGCGCCCGCGCCACCAGCGGCACCGGCAACACCGGCACCACCTGCGCAATTGCCGTCATCAGCCGCGCGCCCAGATCCTCGACTGTGCCGCCCTCGGCCAGAAACGCCCTGAGCGACACCGGCGCGCCGAACCCCGCCGCCGCCGTGCCAAACCCCCGGAAGCGCCCTCTGAACCGCATCCACAACAGCCGCAGCCCCAGAAACGCCACCTTCAACGGCTGCATCCTGAACCGGCGGGTGCCCGCCGCGGCCGCCTCGACCAGCACCCGGTCCTCCAGCACCCGGTCATAGCCAAGGCCCACCGGCACGAACACCACATCCCGCCCGGCCGGATCGAACCCGTCAATGATGTAGCTGAGCAGTCCCATCTTCGCCGGACCCACCCGTCCGTCCAGCGACAGGCCGCCCTCTGGGAAAATCGCCTGCGTCATCCCCTCGGCCGCAGCCATCTGCACATACCGCGCCAGCACCCTGCGATACAGCGCGTTGCGGCTGCCGCGGCGGATGAAATAGGCCCCCATGGACCGGATCAGCGCGCTGAGCGGCCAGACCCGCGCCCATTCCCCAACCGCATAGGAAATCGCCGCCCGATCCGACACCAGCCAGGTCACCAGCAGATAATCCACGTTCGAGCGGTGGTTCATCACGAAAATCACCGTGGCCTTCGGATCGACATGCGCCAGTTCCGCATCCACCTTGCCGACCCGCACCCGGTACAGCAGGCGGCTCAGCCCCTTGGCAGCGCGTGTCGCAAAGCCGAAATACAGCGTCGCCGAAAACCCAGGCACGATTTCGCGCGCATAGTGTCGCGCCTCCTCGAACGCGACCGACCCCGGCACCCCGGTTTCTGCCGCGTGTTCGGCCACCGCCTCCATCACCTTCGGGTCATACAAGAGCCGCACGATCATGTCCTGACGGCGGGCCAGCTTGAACGGCTCGATCTTGCGCTCCAGCCGGGCATTGACCCGGATCAGCACCCGCTCCATCCGCCGGCGCAGAAACCAGCGCACCCCCGGCCCGATGATCCGGTCCAGCGCGGCAATCAGCGCCAACACCCCCGCGATCCACAGCAACCAGACCGGAATTTCCACCGTGTTGAACATTCGCCAGAGCCTACCCGATCAAAGCCATCCGGCAATCAGCTTTCATCTGTCTGAAAGTATCCTGGGGGTGCGGGGGCTGGCCCCCGCTCCCACGCCGCATTGCAGCGAATTGACATTGGCAGAAAATGTCCCTTATCCTGCATGCAACGAAACAAAATTGCGCACCCGAGGCTCCGATGACCAAAGACGCCCCCTGGCTGTTCCGCACCTATGCCGGCCATTCCACCGCCGCCGCCTCGAACGCGCTGTACCGCACCAACCTTGCCAAGGGGCAGACCGGCCTGTCCGTCGCCTTCGACCTGCCCACCCAGACCGGGTATGACAGTGACGATCCCCGCGCCCGGGGCGAGGTGGGCAAGGTCGGCGTTCCGGTTGCCCATCTGGGTGACATGCGGGCGCTGTTCGCCGATATCCCGGTTGACCGGATGAACACCTCGATGACGATCAACGCCACCGCCCCCTGGCTCATGGCGCTTTATATCGCCGTGGCCGAAGAACAGGGTGCCGATATCGCGGCACTGCAGGGCACAGTGCAGAACGATATCATCAAGGAATATCTGTCGCGCGGCACCTACATCTGCCCCCCCGCGCCGTCCTTGCGGATGATCACCGACGTCGCGGCCTACACGACGGAACACCTGCCGAAATGGAACCCGATGAACGTCTGCAGCTATCACCTGCAAGAGGCGGGGGCCACGCCGGAACAGGAACTGGCCTTCGCACTCGCCACCGCCTGCGCGGTGCTGGATGACGTAAAAGGTAAAGTCACCCCCGAAGATTTCCCCAGAATTGTCGGCAGAATATCGTTTTTCGTCAATGCCGGGATCCGCTTCGTGACCGAACTGTGCAAGATGCGCGCCTTCACCGACCTCTGGGATGAGTTGTGCGAACACCGCTACGGCATCACTGATCCGAAGTACCGCCGGTTCCGCTATGGCGTACAGGTCAACTCGCTGGGTCTCACCGAGCAGCAGCCGGAAAACAACGTCACCCGCATCCTGCTGGAAATGCTGGCGGTGACGATGTCGAAAAATGCCCGCGCCCGTGCGGTGCAACTGCCCGCCTGGAACGAGGCGCTGGGCCTGCCGCGTCCCTTTGACCAGCAATGGTCGCTGCGCATGCAGCAGATCCTCGCCTTTGAAACCGACCTTCTGGAATATGACGACCTTTTCGACGGCAACCCCGCCATCGACCGCAAGGTCACCGACCTCAAAACCAACGCCCGCGAGGAATTGGCCCGGATCGATCAGATGGGCGGTGCCGTCGCCGCCATCGGCTACATGAAATCCCGTCTGGTCGAGGCGAACGCCGACCGCATCGCCGGGATCGAATCCGGCGCGACCACCGTCGTTGGCGTCAACCGCTTTACCACCTCCGAACCGTCGCCCCTCACCACCGGCGAGGGGCTGACCATGCAGGCCGATCCCGCCGCCGAAGCCGACCAGATCGCCCGCCTTGACCAGTGGCGCAGCACCCGCGACGCCGCCGCCGTCAACACCGCTCTTGCCACCCTGCGGCAGGCATGCACCAGCGGCAGCAACATCATGCCCGCCTCGATCGCCGCCGCCAAGGCAGGGGCCACCACCGGCGAATGGTCCGCCGTGATCCGCGCCGCTTTTGGCGAATACCGCGCCCCGACCGGGGTCAGCGCCGCACCTTCGAACCGCACCGAAGGGCTGGATCCGATCCGCGACGCGGTAGATGCCGTGTCAACCAGACTGGGCCGCCG
>JAYSYZ010000157.1:0-10287 GCA_043727195.1 Paracoccaceae bacterium | reverse complement strand
TACGGGGCGGTGATCCTGGGCGCCTGGCCGTTCCGCGACCATCCCGGACAGGTCGAGCGCGGCAATGCCGCCTTCCGGCGTTGGGGTGTGATTGCCGTGATCATCGGGCATTTCTTCGGCCCGCTGCGGGCGGTGGTCTTTGTGATGGCGGGCATCTCTCGCATACCGATGCGGATTTTTGCGCCGGTCAATATCATCGGCTGCATCGCCTGGGCCTACGTGACGCCGCTGGTCGGCGAGGTTGCAGGCCATTTCTTTGGCTGGATCTGGTCGCTGTTCTAACCGTCGGCAGTGATGGGCAAACGGCCCTTTCTTCGCACCGCTCCAAGCAAGGAGGCTCATGATGGCCAATCTTTCCGCTGATTTTGTCGGGATCAGATCGCCCAACCCGTTCTGGCTGGCCTCGGCGCCGCCGACGGACAAGGAATACAACGTCCGCCGCGCCTTTGAGGCGGGATGGGGCGGGGTGGTGTGGAAGACGCTGGGGTCTGAAGGACCACCGGTCGTCAACGTGAACGGCCCGCGCTACGGGGCGATCTGGGGGGCGGACCGTCGCCTGCTGGGCCTGAACAACATCGAACTGATTACCGACCGCCCGCTGGAAGTGAACCTGCGCGAGATCAAGTCGGTCAAGCGCGACTATCCCGACCGGGCGATGGTCATTTCGCTCATGGTGCCCTGCGACGAGGAGTCGTGGCGCAACATCTTGGCCCGGATCGAGGATACCGATGCGGACGGGGTGGAACTGAACTTCGGCTGCCCGCACGGGATGGCGGAACGGGGCATGGGGTCTGCCGTAGGGCAGGTGCCGGAATACATCGAGATGGTGACGCGCTGGGTCAAGAAACACTCGCGCATGCCCTGCATCGTCAAGCTGACGCCGAACATCAGCGACATCCGCAAGCCGGCGGAGGCTGCGAAACGCGGCGGCGCCGATGCGGTGAGTTTGATCAACACGATCAATTCGATTACCGCCGTGAACCTCGACAGCTTTAGCCCCGAGCCGATGATCGACGGCAAGGGCACGCATGGCGGGTATTGCGGCCCGGCGGTGAAACCGATCGCGATGAACATGGTGGCCGAGATCGCCCGCTCGACCGAGACCCGCGGTCTGCCGATCAGCGGGATCGGCGGGGTCACCACCTGGCGCGACGCGGCGGAGTTCATGGCGCTGGGGGCCGGCAACGTGCAGGTCTGCACTGCGGTGATGACCTACGGGTTCAAGATCGTGTCCGAGATGATTTCGGGGCTGAGCCAGTATCTGGATGACAAGCAGATCGGGCTGTCGGACCTTGTGGGCCGCGCGGTTCCGAATGTGACCGACTGGCAGTTCCTTAACCTGAATTATGTGACCAAGGCACGGATCGACCAGGATGCCTGTATCAAATGCGGGCGCTGCTATGCGGCCTGCGAGGATACCAGCCACCAGGCGATTTCGATGTCGCCAGAGCGGGTGTTCGAGGTGATGGACGACGAATGCGTCGCCTGCAACCTGTGCGTCAACGTCTGCCCGGTGGCAGATTGCATCACCATGGTCGAAATGCCGAAAGGCACGGTCGACCCGCGCACCGGCATCAAGGTGGGCGACTATGCCAACTGGACGACGCATCCGAACAACCCCAGCGTCACTGCGGCGGAATAGGACAGCACGCGGCATGTGATGAGGGTTGGGAGGTCAGGGTCCGGCACAAGGTTTCCCCTCTGCGGGTCAGACGGCAGGAAGGGGCGCCAAAAGTTTCCGAAACAGGGTCTCGAGATATTCTGCGGCTTCGACAAAGGGATCGTGGCCGCCGCCCAGCACGGCGCGGACCTGCACGTCAAAATCCGCGTAATGCTGGGTCAGCGCCCAGATCGAGAAGATCAGGTGCACCGGATTGACGCGGGCCAGACGGCCGTCGTCGATCCAGCGGCTCAGCACTTTGGCTTTTTCATCGACCAATCGCTTGAGCTCACCCTCGATCACGTCGCGCATCCGGGGTGCACCTTGCAGGATCTCGTTCGCGAACAGCCGGCTCTCGCGCGGGTAATCGCGGGCCAGATCCAGCTTGCGGCGGACGTAGCCGAGTATTTCCGGGATCGGGTCGCCGTCAGGATTCATTGCGCGCAGGGGATCGAGCCACGTATCCAGAAGCCCGGTCAGCAGCGCCTGATGCACCGCCTCCTTGGACGGGAAGTAGTAAAGCAGGTTTGGTTTGGAAAGCCCGGCCCCCTCGGCGATCTGGTCAAGCGTGGCGCCGCGAAAGCCGTGCAGCGAGAACACCTCGAGTGCTGCGTCAAGGATGCTGTCGCGGTTTTTCTGCTGGATGCGGGTGCGGGGGTGGGTGCTGGGAGACATCGGGCGTAACGCAATCTTGCTTTCGGACAACGGCTTGCCGGGAAGGACCCCATGGATAGCTTGCGCCGCATTGAAAGGTCAAATCATTCGCAGCGGCGCTTCCGTCATGTGACCGACATCCGCGACACGATGCTGATCGGGGCGGGGGAGCCGGAAGGCATGTTCGGACAGGTTGAAACAACCTTCCCGCGCGTCGTTGATTGCGCCATGATGGGTGCAGAACAAGGTACCGCCACGCCGTGCATCGATCTCCTTGAAGTCTTGCTGATGATGGCACGACCCCAGAGTTCGATCGCCCGAAGGCGGAGTTTGTCAAAGTCGGGTCACGGGCTGGGGATATTTTGGCGACACAACGGTCCTGTCGGCCTACCCCACCAGCAGTGTAATAATGCCCCTTACCACCAGCCGGTGATCCTCCACCTGCGGCAGGCCGGACACGGTGGCGACGGCGACCATTCCCGCACCCTTCACGCGGATCGGGACGGCACCGCCGTGGTCGGAGTAGTGGGCGGGGGACAGGCCGTGTTTCTCCAGCGTCTCACCCTTGGCGCGGTGAGTGAGGCCGATGATCAGCGACGGCTTTTGAAACATCAGCGCGGTGTTCGATTTGCGCTGCGCCCAGAGATCGTTCAGGGCGGCTGCTCCGGGCAGGCTTGCGTGGAACAGCGTTCGGTCCGAGGTGCGGATGTCGATCACCACGGGCAACCTGCCGGCCCGCGCCAGTTCCACGAGGATAAGACCAAGCCGCAGGGCGGTGTCTTCGGTAAAGCGGGGGAAGATCAGACGCGCGGCCTCGGCTTCGAATGTGCTGGCGTCCATTGCCTGCCCTGCCGGTTCGGCTGGAGATTCCGGCACGGTATCTTGCGGCGCAAATGCGGATTGATCAGAGCGCACCGATGCCTCGCAGGATGATGGTTTTCACGCTGTGCTTGGCATCTCGCCATTGGCTGTCGGTCAACGGTTGGCCAGTGTTCAGGGTTTCGATCTGATGACCGAAATCGGCGTAGTGCTGTGTGGTGGCCCAAAGCATGTACAGCAGGTGGCGCGGGTCGACCGGGGCCATCTTGCCCTCGTCTATCCAGCGCTGGATGACCGCGATGCGGCCCTCGGTCCAGTCTGTCAGCGTGGTCTCGAGGTAATCCTGGATCACCGGCGCGCCGTGCATCACTTCGGAGGCCCAGACTTTCGAGCCGTGTGGATGGCGGCGCGAGATATCCATCTTGGCGTCGATATAGGCGCCGATGCCTTCGACCGGGCCGGGGGCGTTGTCGAAGCTGGCTGCGGCATCGAGCCAGATCTCGAAGATCTGGCGCACCACGCGGCGGTAGAGGTCTTCCTTGGTGGCGAAGTAGTAATGCAGGTTGGCCTTCGGCAGACCTGCCATATCGGCGATCAGTTGCATCGTGGCCCCGCCAAAGCCCGCCTCGGCAAACACCTTTTCGGCGGCGTCGAGAATCAGCCGCTCATTCTCGCGCCGGATATCGGTACGACGACCGGGGCGGATGCGGGAAAATTGGGCAGTGTCGGCCATGCCTAGTTCCCAGAATTACGTTGACCGGTTGGTCAGGTTGTGGTGCGCTCGCTTTCGACCATACGGTCAGGAAACGAGTCGCGGCAAGGGGCAGGATGGCCCCGCCGAAAGGGGGGGCGATGGCTTCGGCTGGAGAAAACCTGCGGATCAATCCTGCACGGCTGTGGGACAGCCTGATGGAGATGGCATTGATCGGGCCGGGCGTGGCCGGGGGCAACAACCGGCAGACGTTGACGGACGCGGATGGCGAGGGGCGGCATCTCTTTGCCCGCTGGTGCATGGCTGCGGGAATGACCATGGGGGTGGATACCATGGGCAACATGTTCGCGACACGGGCGGGCGAGGATGCGGCGGCGCTGCCGGTCTATATGGGCAGTCATCTGGATACGCAGCCGACGGGAGGGAAGTACGACGGCGTGCTGGGCGTTCTTGGCGCACTGGAGGTGGTGCGGACGATGAACGACCTTGGGGTGCGGACCCGGCATCCGATTGTGGTGACGAACTGGACCAACGAGGAAG
Organism: Paracoccaceae bacterium; assembly: GCA_043727195.1. Lineage (GTDB taxonomy): Bacteria > Pseudomonadota > Alphaproteobacteria > Rhodobacterales > Rhodobacteraceae > JAUYQR01. The sequence continues at coordinate 5,902 of JAYSYZ010000157.1, read as the reverse complement.
GCGCGCGGTTTGCGCCTGCCATGCTGGCCTCTGGCGTGTTCGCAGGAGTGCATACGGAGGAGTATGCCAAAGGTCGCCGTGACCCGGAGGGCAAGGCGTTTGGCGATGAACTGGCGCGGATCGGCTGGGTTGGCGATGAGCCGGTGGGTGCGCGCAAGATGCACGCGATGCTGGAGTTGCATATCGAGCAGGGGCCGATCCTGGAGGCAGAGGGCAAGGCGATTGGCGTGGTGACGCACGGGCAGGGCTTGTGGTGGCTGGAGGTGACGCTGACGGGGGTGGATGCGCATACCGGGTCTACGCCGATGGCGATGCGGGCAAACGCGGGGCTTGGCATGGCGCGGATTACGGAGCGGGTGCATCAGATCGCGATGGGGCATCAGCCGGGTGCGGTTGGCACGGTGGGGCAAGTGAATGTGTTCCCGAATTCCCGCAACGTGATCCCGGGGCGGGTGGTGTTCACGGTGGATATCCGGTCACCTGAACAGGGGAAGCTGGATGCGATGCGCGGCGAGGTGGAACGTTCTGTAGCGGCGGTGGCGGCGGAACTGGGGCTGGGCTTTGCGATCGAAGAGGTCGGCCATTTCGACCCGGTGATGTTTGATGCGGGGCTTGTCGGCGTGGTGCGTGGGGCGGCGGAGCGGTTGGGGTATTCACATATGGATATCATCAGTGGCGCGGGCCACGACGCCTGCTGGATCAACCGCGTAGCCCCCACGGTGATGGTGATGTGCCCCTGTGTGGGCGGACTGTCGCATAACGAGGCGGAGGAGATCAGTGCAGAATGGGCGGCGGCGGGGACGGATGTTTTGCTACACGCGGTGTTGGATGTGGCGGGGGTGGTGGGGTGATAGATCGACTTGCAAGTTTGTTCTATTGGCTTGGCATCATATTGGCGGCGCTGCTTTTGGCATTTGCCATTAAGGGAGTAGTAACCGCCCCAAGTGGTGTTGATCCCTTCGAGTTAGCCATCCTACAAGCCGGACTCGCTGCGTTTGTCTACGGTTTTGGTTGGATAATTCGATATGTTCTTACGGGAAGGCGAGGTTTTGCTATGACCACAGTCAACAGAGTTGGCTTCGAAGCAGCAGCGCTTTTACCTGATCTTTTTGAAGAAATGTTTAGTGGGCTGAATGAATTATTGGGGGTGGCAGTTGAATAGTGGCCCCGTCAACAAATTTGAAGAATATTTGCTGGCATTTTTTATGTTTCTTGCGGTTTTGGCAATTCTAACTCTACCAGTTCAGGCGGTGGTGGAATGTTTCCAGTGGCTGCGAACGGGTGAGTGGCCCGGCTATACCTTGTCCAGCTTCCTGCCTGTTGACGCCTTAATGTGGGTTTACGGTGACGCCTCAAATTGGGTTGGACTTAGAAAACTTGCATCAAGTGCAATCCAGTATTGGGTGAGTATTCCGATTTCAATCGTAGGCTTTCTGGCCCTTGTGCTTGCCAACATATTTGAAGGATTTTGATCATGACCACCATCATCAAAAACGGCACCATCGTGACGGCGGATCTGACCTACGCCGCCGATATCCTCATCGAGCAGAGTAAGATCACCGCCATCGGCCCGAACCTGAAGGGCGATACCACGCTGGATGCCTCGGGCTGTTATGTCATGCCCGGCGGGATTGATCCGCATACGCATCTGGAGATGCCGTTTATGGGGACGTATTCGGCGGATGATTTTGAGAGCGGGACGCGGGCGGCGCTGTCTGGTGGCACCACGATGGTGGTGGATTTCGTGTTGCCGGGGCAGGGGCAGGGGCTGATGGATGCCATGCAGATGTGGCACAACAAATCGGGGCGGGCGACGTGTGATTATAGCTATCACATGGCGATTACATGGTGGGGGGAGCAGGTTTTTGATGACATGAAAACTGTGACCGAGGCGGGGATCAACAGCTTCAAGCACTTCATGGCCTATAAGGGCGCGTTGATGGTGAATGATGACGAGATGTTCGCCTCGTTCAGCCGCTGTGCGGAACTGGGGGCGATGCCGTTTGTGCATGCCGAAAACGGCGATGTGGTGGCCGAGTTGCAGCGCAAGTTGATGGCGGCGGGCAATACCGGGCCAGAGGCGCATGCGTTTTCGCGGCCCCCGGAAGTAGAGGGCGAGGCCACCAACCGCGCCATCATGATTGCCGATATGGCGGGGGTGCCGGTGTATATCGTGCATACCAGTTGTGAGGAGGCGCATGAGGCGATCCGGCGGGCGCGGATGCTGGGCAAGCGGGTCTATGGCGAGCCGTTGATCCAGCATTTGACGCTGGATGACAGCGAATATCGCAACCCCGATTGGGACCATGCCGCGCGTCGCGTGATGTCGCCGCCCTTCCGCGACAAGCGGCATCAGGATAGTTTGTGGGCGGGCTTGGCTGCGGGGTCTTTGCAGGTGGTGGCGACGGATCACTGCGCCTTCACCACGGCGCAGAAGCGGTTTGGGGTGGGGGATTTCACCAAGATACCCAACGGCACGGGGGGCCTTGAGGACCGGATGCCGATGCTGTGGACGCACGGCGTGGCGACGGGGCGGATCACCATGAACGAATTTGTCGCCGTGACGTCAACAAACATCGCCAAAATCCTGAATTGTTACCCGAAAAAGGGGGCAATTCTGGTGGGGGCGGATGCCGATGTCGTGGTGCTGGACCCGAAAAAGTCGAAAACCATCACGGTGGCCGCACAGCAATCGGCCATTGATTACAACGTGTTCGAGGGCAAGGTTGTGACCGGGTTGCCCCGGTTTACCCTGACGCGCGGGCATGTGGCGATTGAAGACGGGGCGGTGAAGACACAGGAAGGCCACGGGCAGTTCGTGGCGCGCCCGCCGAATGGGGCGGTGAATAGAGCGCTGACGCAGTGGAAGGATTTGACGGCCCCGCGGCCAGTGGTGCGGACGGGTATTCCGGCGAGTGGGGTGTGACTGTAGGTGTGATGATCCTCAGCTTGCTCCTGACCGGCGCTATCTTTATTGCGGTCGTCGCGGCTCTGATGTGGGCAACTTCCCGCTGGATAGGCAAATGGCTTGCGATGGTCGTGGGCGGAATAGCATTCGTCTATATAGGCTACACTATCATCGACGGCATGATTTATTGCGCAGCCGATCCCGTCTACATTCCGCCGACCGCCGCCGAAGCGGCCGCAGGGAGCGAGAGCGCGATGCGCTTCAATTGTGACAATGCCGGCGGAGTTCTCGACCGCCTTTACCTATATTTTGCAGCACCTTTGCTTATGCTTTTGCTCGGCTTGATGTTGTGGCGTGCTTCGCGGAAAGGAGCGGCCCTATGAAACACTGGTCGAATATGAGTGAAGGATGTCAACTATGAAAGACACCCTGAACCCCATCGCCCCCGTCATCGAAGCCCGCGGCCTGAACCTCGTGTTTCAGACCAACGACGGCCCTGTGCATGCGCTGAAAGACGTCAACCTGACCATCAACCGGGGTGAGTTTGTCAGCTTTATCGGGCCATCCGGCTGCGGCAAGACCACCTTCCTGCGCGCCATCGCGGCGCTGGAAACCCCCACCGGCGGCACTCTGACGGTCAATGGGATGACCCCGGACGCCGCCCGGCAGGCCCGTGCCTATGGCTACGTGTTTCAGGCGGCGGGGCTTTATCCATGGCGCACGATTGCCGGGAATATCACGCTGCCGTTGGAGATCATGGGGTTTTCTCGCGCTGAGCAGGAGGAGCGGGTTGCGCGGGTTTTGGACCTTGTGGAACTTGGCGGGTTTGGGCGCAAGTTTCCATGGCAGCTGTCTGGCGGGATGCAGCAGCGCGCCTCCATCGCCCGCGCTTTGGCGTTCGATGCGGATATCTTGCTGATGGATGAGCCATTCGGCGCGCTGGATGAGATTGTGCGCGACCATCTGAACGAGGAGGTGCTGAAACTTTGGGCGCGTACGGGCAAGACGATTGGCTTTGTCACCCACTCGATCCCCGAGGCGGTGTACCTGTCGACCAAGATCGTGGTGATGTCGCCCCGGCCGGGGCGGATTACCGATGTGATCGACAGCCCGCTGCCGAAGGAGAGGCCGTTGGATATTCGCGATAGCCGCGAGTTCATCGAGATTGCGCATAGGGTACGCGAAGGGCTGCGGGCGGGGCATTCGGATGAATAGGGGCCAGACATGAGCGGGCTTTCCTTCTTGTGGCTGGGGGCGGCAACGGCGGTGTTCGTGGCGGCGAATGGGGTGCTGAAGACCTATGCGGTGAAGGGCGGGGTGCCGGTGCTGCTGGGGGCGCTGGCGCTGTTCTGTCTTGGCAACTGGCTGATGGTGCAGGTGATGCGCCTTAACGGGTTGGGGCTGGCGATTGCGCTGTCGGCGATATTCCAACTGGTGGCGATCACGGTGATGGCGATCTTTGTTTTTGGCGAGCGGCCCACCGGCATGCAACTGGCGGGTATGGCGCTGGGATGCGTGGCGGTGGCGATGATTGCATGGCCGACGGGGTCGAAAGGATGAACCATTGGCTGACCCCTCTAATACAGCAACCTGGCGGATGGTTTCCGACTTTCCTTCGTGAATATCCTTGGTCAGTCGCGTATGATCAGATCAGGAAAGACCAGACCATCAAGATTCCCATTAAACCTATCTGCGTTCAGCTATTCTTCTTTGTTGCGACGCCCTTCCTGTTGGGACTCCATTTCATTTGGGCGATCTATCTTATCTTCATTCTGCCGGTTATATTTCTTCTTGCGATGTGGGCCATGAGACGACGGTTCTTTGGCGATACACCGGCCGTAAATGCGTGTCTGTTCCCTAAAGATGAGTCGAGAGACCTGTCACGCCGCTATGGCGATCTATTGCTGATGGTCTCGACCGTGTGGCTCACGGCAATCGTGGTCTTTTTTGTTTGCCTGCTCGCAATGCAGCTTGGGATGGGTGAACAATGGAATCCCTTCACCAGGACAGTGAAGCTTGAGAGTGGTGACTTTCTGAAAATCTATGAGTTGGTCGAGGTCTTCTTGTTCGGCGGCGGTTTCTTGGCATTCAGCGGCCTAGTGTGGTGGCCAATGTATGTTTTTTTTGAGTGGCTTGAACTGCGCAGCAAGCTTCGTAACCCGGTGGCATCGACGAATGCGTAACCTCCTCCCCATCCTCACCGTCCTTACCGGGATCGAGGTGCTTTGGTATCTTGGCGCGGTGTGGCTCAATTCCACATGGGTCTATGATCAGGCGGAGCGGGCAGGGGCGACCGTGACCCTCGCAGAGCTGATCCCGCAGACCATGGCGCAGGAGCGGCCTCTGTTGCCGCCGCCGCATCAGGTTGTGGCGGAGGTGTGGAAGGGCGTGGCGGGGCAGGCGGTGACGTCGAAGCGGAGTTTGGTGTACCATGGGTTCGTCACCTTCAAGGGCACGATGATGGGCTTTGCCTTGGGGATCATCGTCGGCGTGGCGCTGGCGATGTCGATCGTGCGGTTCCGGGTGATGGACATGTCGGTGATGCCCTGGGCGATCATCAGCCAGACGATTCCCATCGTGGCGCTTGCACCGATGATCCTGACCGTGGCGAACCAGGTGGGCGTCGACGGGCGGGATGTGCCCAAGGCGATCATTGCGGCCTATCTGAGCTTTTTTCCCGTATTGGTGAGCATGGTCAAGGGATTACGATCCCCTGATCAGATGCAGTTGGACCTGTTGCAGACTTATGGGGCGAGCGAGGCGCAGATGTTTTTCAAGCTGCGCATCCCAGCGTCGATGCCATACTTCTTTGCCAGTCTGAAAGTGGCGATTGCGGCGAGTCTGATCGGGACAATCGTCGGGGAACTACCGACGGGGGCGATTGAAGGCTTGGGCGCGCGGATGCTGATCGGGTCGCAATTCGGTGAGCCCTTGATCATGTGGGCCAGCCTGTTTGCGGCGGCGATACTTGCCGGGCTGCTGATCGTGGGCGTC
>JAYSYZ010000156.1:0-3872 GCA_043727195.1 Paracoccaceae bacterium | reverse complement strand
CGGCGCACGACCTGGCAATCGCGATGACGCGTCTTCAGCGAGCGGAGCGAGTTGGCAACCTTCATGAGGCTTCTCCTGATCGCGGCGCGTCTGCGCCGATTGAAAACGACGTGCCACCCTTGCGGGTGGCGGTGAATGGTGGGCGGTACTGGGATCGAACCAGTGGCCACTACGATGTCAACGTAGTGCTCTACCGCTGAGCTAACCGCCCACGTCGCCCGATACGTTCCCGCCCAAACAAAAAGGACGCGGGCGGAACCGCGTCGTTCAGGCGGGGTCTATACTGAGTCGTATCCAAGGCCGCAAGAGGTTTTGGCTTTTCCCGGAATGGCGCTATACCTTTATTTCCAACCGGAGGTCGCCTGTTTTGCCGCCAGCCATGCCCGAAGCCTATGATCTGCGCCGCCCGCTTCGGCAGACCACGCCGGTAATCTTTTCCTCACCCCATTCCGGGCGGGACTATAGCGGCGATTTTCTGCGGTCGGCGGTGCTGGACCGGCAGGCGATCCGGTCATCGGAAGATGCCTTTGTCGACCGGCTGTTCGATATGGCGCCCGAAAGCGGTGCGCCCCTGCTGGCCGCCCGGGTGCCGCGCGCCTTTATCGACCTGAACCGCGCGGCGGACGAGCTTGATCCCGCAGTGATCGAAGGGATCCCGCGCGCGCCGCACAATCCGCGCGTGTCATCCGGGCTTGGGGTCATTCCGCGCGTGGTGGCGGGCGGGCGGGCGATCTATCGCGGCAAGCTGTCGCTGGCCGAGGCGGAGGGCCGCATCGCGCAGTTCTGGCATCCCTATCACGCCGCCCTGAAGCGCCTGATCGAAACCACTACGGCCAGCTTTGGTGAGGCGATCCTGATCGACTGCCATTCCATGCCGCACGAAGCCATCGAGGCACATGCCCGCCCCGGCCAGCCGAAGCCGGAAGTGGTGCTGGGCGACCGTTTCGGTGCGGCCGCCGGGCGCGAGGTGATGGAGCAGGTCGAGGCCGCCTTCGCAGGTGCCGGGTTCCGGGTTGCCCGCAACGCCCCGTTTGCGGGGGCCTATATTGCGCAAGCCTACGGTCGCCCGTCGCGCGGCTGCCATGTGGTGCAGGTAGAGATCGACCGCGCATTGTACATGGACGAGGCGCGCATCCTACCCGGCCCGGGGTTCGCGGCATTCCGCGCGGTGATGGCCGGGGTTGTCGCCGATCTTGCCATGATCGGACCGCAGAGCGTGCCCCTGGCGGCGGAATAGGCCAGCGCAGGGCGCGGGATGGCTAGCGCAGGGCGCGGCCCTTGATTATCGCCTCTGCCCCGAACCGGGCGCGGATCGCGTCGGTGGCGCGTTCGGCCGCGGCCCGCTTGCCGGCCTCGGGATCAAGCAGGTCGGCGCTGAGATCGGCCAGATGTTCCGGCGCAAGGTCAGAGATGCCGACGCCGATCAGCCGGAACGGGCCGCCGGTGCCCGACTGATCAAAAAGGGCGCGCGCGGCGCGGTAGATGCGGTCGGTCAGTTGCGTGGGGTCGGTCAGGCTGTGGCGCCGGGTGACCAGCTGGAAATCGCCCTTTTTCAGTTTCAGCGTCACGGTGCGGCCTGACAGGGCCTTTGCCTTGGCCCGGTCGGCCACCTGTTCGGCCAAGCGCCAGATATGGCCGTCAAGCAGATCCGGGTCAGAGGTATCCTGGTGAAACGTCGTTTCCTTGGAGATCGATTTCAGCTTTTCGTCGCGGTTGACGCGGCGGGTGTCCACGCCGCGCGCGAGGTTGAAAAGCCGGTCGCCCATGCTGCCGAAGCGGGCGATCAGGTCGGGTCTGTTCCAGCGCAAGAGGTCGGCGATGGTGCGGATGCCCGCCGCCTCCAGCGCGGTCTGGGTGGCCTGTCCGACACCCCAGATGATGCGGACGGGTTTCGGTTTCAGAAAGGCCTCGGTCTCGTCCCGCCCGATGACGGAAAAGCCGCGCGGTTTATCAAGGTCGGAGGCGATCTTGGCGAGGTATTTGTTGTGGGACAGACCGATGGACCCTGTCAGGCCAAGTTCGGTTTCCATGTCGCGGGTCAGGCGGGCCAGCAGGGTGGCGGGGGGCGCGCCGTGCAGCCGCTGGGTGCCGGTAAGATCGAGAAAGGCCTCGTCGAGGGACAGGGGCTCGATCGCGGGGGTGAGTGCCTCCATCATCGCCCGGATGGCACGGCTGGCTTCGACATAGGCGGGGAAGCGGGGCTTCACGACCACGGCGTCGGGGCACAGTTTCAGCGCCTGGAACATCGGCATGGCAGAGCGGACACCCTTGATCCGCGCAAGGTAGCAACAGGTGGAGACGACGCCACGGGTGCCGCCGCCGACGATGACGGGGTGGTCGCGCAGGGCCGGGTTGTCGCGCTTTTCGACTGAGGCGTAGAAGGCGTCACAATCCATATGGGCGATGGAGAGGCGGGTCAGTTCGGGGTGGGCAATCAGGCGGGGCGAGCGGCAGGCGGGGCACCTGTTCCCGGCATCAAACTCGGCAAGGCAATCGCGGCAGAGGCTGGGCATGGCGGAAGTATAGGCGCCGGTTCAGGGGCCGCAACGGATTCGGGTCGCAGAACGTGCGGGGGGTCTGGCGCGGTGCAGCGCGGGCTGGTCGGGTCTGGTCAGCGATGCCGGAACGGGCACCGCCCCCCCTCACCGCTCCTCCACCAAGATCTCGCGCTTGCCGACGTGGTTGGCGCGGGTGACGACCCCCTGATCCTCCATCTGTTCCACCAGCCGGGCGGCCTTGTTGTAGCCGATGCCAAGCTTGCGCTGGATGTAGCTGGTGGAGCATTTGCGGTCGCGCGCCACGATGGCCACGGCCTGATCGTACAGCGTGTCGTCGCCTTCGCTGTTCAGGCCAAGGACGGTGTCGATCTCGTTGTCACGCTCGTCATCCACGCTTTCGACCACGCCGGACATGTAGACGGGCGGGCCGTAGGATTTGAGGTGGTTGACGATTTCCTCGACCTCTTCGTCGCTGACGAACGGTCCGTGGATGCGGGTGATTTTCGATCCGTTGCCCATGTAGAGCATGTCGCCCATGCCGAGCAGCTGTTCGGCGCCCTGTTCGCCGAGGATGGTGCGGCTGTCGATTTTCGAGGTGACCTGAAAGGAGATCCTGGTCGGGAAGTTGGCCTTGATCGTGCCGGTGATCACATCGACCGAGGGGCGTTGCGTCGCCATGATCAGGTGGATGCCGGAGGCGCGGGCCATCTGGGCGAGGCGCTGGATGCAGGCTTCGATTTCCTTGCCGGCGACCATCATCAGATCGGCCATCTCGTCCACGATCACCACGATGTAGGGGATGGTGACGGGCTGGAATTCATCGGTTTCGAATATGGGATCGCCGGTTTCCTCGTCGAACCCGGTCTGGATGGTGCGCTTGAACATCTCGTTCTTCGACAGGGCTTCGCGGACGCGGCCGTTGTAGCCTTCGATGTTGCGCACGCCCATCTTGGACATCTTGCGGTAGCGTTCCTCCATTTCACCCACGACCCATTTCAGGGCGACGACGGCTTTCTTCGGGTCGGTCACGACGGGGGAGAGGAGGTGGGGGATACCGTCGTAGACGCTGAGTTCCAGCATCTTCGGGTCGATCATGATCATCCGGCATTCTTCCGGGGAAAGCTTGTAGAGGAGCGAGAGGATCATGGTGTTGATCGCGACGGATTTGCCCGAGCCGGTGGTGCCCGCGATCAGCAGGTGGGGCATTTTCGCGAGGTTGGCCACGATGGGGTCGCCGCCGATATCCTTGCCAAGGGCGAGGGGCAGGCGCATCTGGCTGTCACCGAAATCACGGGCGGAGAGGATTTCCTTGAGCACCACCTTTTCGCGGACGGCGTTGGGAAGCTCGATCCCGATCACGGTGCGGCCCGGCAC
>JAYSYZ010000155.1:0-3884 GCA_043727195.1 Paracoccaceae bacterium | reverse complement strand
ATCACCGAGGCCGCGCCGTCACCCCGCGTCGTCGCCACCCCAGCGCAGGCAGGAACCGCCGGCCCGGGGCATGAGGCGGTGGTGACAGCGCCGGATGCCGAGAAGTGGCGCGCTGCGGGATGATGCTTGCGCCAAGGGGCGGTGCATCTGCTACCTCTGATGGCCTGTGCCATCACGAGTGCCGCCACGGGTGTTTGCGCCGCAGTGGCCGATCAGTGCGGCGCGCAGCCTTTGACGGTGCCGCGACGAATTCCGTGAAGGGTGGACTTCTGAATCGGCAAGAACGCTTCAGTGTCTCTGTCAAAATGATCGGCGAACTATGACCGGCCGGTAAATTTTCACCCGGCGCTCAGCCGTTGCCGGTGGCAAGCGCCTGCAGTTGCGGGCGGAGATGTTCCAGCTGGTAGCCAAAGCGTGCGGGCAGACCGATCAGGTCGTCCACCGGGTGGCTGCCGGCCTGTGACAGCGCCCAAACGACGGAACTGCGGTTGCCCGAAGCACAGTAAGCCAAAACCGGCCCCGCTGCCGCTGCAATAGCGGCACCTTGGGCGGCGATATTGTCCGGTGTCAGTGCGCCGCCGATGACGGGATTGGCGATGAAGCGCAGCCCAAGCGCCTCGGCGGCGCTGCGCATCGCGGCGGTGTGCAGATGCGGTGGAATCTCGCCGTCGGGGCGGTTGTCGATCAGGGTAACAAAGCCCTGCGACTTGATCGCGGGCAAATCGGTGATGTCGATCTGCGGCGAGACGGCGTAATCGGGGGTCAGAGGGCGGATGTCCATGATATTCTCCGGTGGCGGGCACGAGGGTCGCCGCAGGAGCATAGCCGGGCAGGGGTTGAAGCGGAAGGGTATCGCGCGGCGGGCGCCTTGATATGCGTCAAGGACGGAAGCTGCATGATGCGCTATGCTTGGCAAACCCGAGGGGAGGAATTCATGCAGCCACTTGGAAAATTGCCGCGCTTGGGCCGCGATCAGACACCTCAGGCGCGGCTCGCAGGGCCAGGCTGGCAGGTGAGTGCCGATCAGCCGATACGCGATTCGCATGGCAGGCTGGTTCCGCGCCGCCGAGCGGTCGGTCGGGGGAGACAGGAGCCCCCGGTCCGCGCGCCCAGCCAACGGTGGGGCGCGAGCAACAATGGCGGGAGTTGCACATCATGAGCCAGCCCGCGCCTGCCGATCTTTTGCGTCAGCAAGCCGCCCTGTTCGACGCCAGCCTGTCGGTGCAGCGCCACGGCCTTGCCATTCTGCAGGGCGAAATGCGCGCACTGGCCGCATGGATGCCGGGCCAACTCGGACCATCGCAGGGTTCTGCAACGGCCGATGCCGAGGTTGAAGCGGGATTCGACAACATGCCGGTCTGATCGCCGCAGCGCGTCTTGCCAAGGCCGGGGGATTGCCTCTTACTTCGTCAAATATGTGGCGGGGGGGCGGAATGGTCGATCCGGGGATCACAGCGGAACTTCGGGGCAAGGTTCGCGTCGTAAGTCTGACCAGGCCGGCGTCGGCTGCGATGATCCCGGCCTTGCGACACGCACTGATTGCAGCGCTGGAGGCTGAGGATGGTGCCGGGGCGGTGCTGATCGAGGCCGATGGCGCGGTTTTCCGGGCACCGGTCTTGCCGGAGCCGGACCTGACGGCACCGACCTTGCGTGATCTGTGCCGCGCGGTGGAGCGCTGTGCCGTGCCGGTGGTCGTGGCACTGCGGGGAGCGGTGGTCGGCCCGGCAGCGGAACTGGCCCTTGCGGCACATGCCCGCATCGTGGCGCGTGACGTCCAGTTTGCGCTGCCCGATATCGGTCTGGGCCTGCCGCCGGAAGGCGGCGCTTCGCAACGGTTGCCCCGGATCATCGGCCCTGCCGAGGCGCTGCGGCTGCTGATCAGCGGCCGCATGGTGCCGGCGGCAGAAGCGCTGACGCTGGGACTGGTCGATGGCGTGGCTGCGGATGATCCGGGTGCAGCGGCGCTGCAACTGGCCGACGAAATGACGGCCGGACGCCGCGTGCCGCGCCCTCCAGTCGATGCCGTGGCGTGGCAAGAGGCGATAGCGAAGGCCCGTCGCGAGGCGCGGGGCGCACGCGCGGTGGTGGGCCGCATCATCGACTGCGTCGAAGCGGCGCTGCTGTTGCCGCTGGACAACGGTCTGGCAATGGAGGCTGTGGCCCGAGAGGATATGGAGGGCACACCGGAGGTGGTGGCGTTGCGCGCGGCGGCCCGGGCCGAGCGGCGGGCGGTGGCGCTGCCCCCGGCAGTGGCGCGGCTGCAGCCGGGCGTCGTGCAGCGGGTCGGCCTTGTCGGGGAGGGGCCGGGTCTGGTGGCGCTGGCAGGGGCGGCATTGACCCGGGGGGTGGGGGTCGTCTGGGTGGGGGACGATGTCCGGACGATTGCACGGGACCGGGCCTTGGTCGAAGCGCGGTTGACGGTCGACGCGCGGGGGCTGCTGGTGACGGGCACCGATCCTGCGGCGCTGGAACCGGCAGGGCTGGTGGTGCATGCGGCGCGGCCCGTGGACGGCATCTTGCGCCACAGCTTGCCCGACACGCCGCATCTGGTGCTGAACGGCCCTCGGGGCACGCTTGGGCTGAGCCTTGCCCCCTCTGGCATTGTCTGCGAACTGGCACTGCCCGGAGACGAAGCGGCTGGCCATGTTGCAACCGCAGTGGCGACGCTGCGTCTGATCGGGATCAAACCGCTGCTGGTGGGCAGGCGACCGGTGTTGGGCGGCGCGGTGGCCGGTGCCGGGACGGCGGCGCTGGTTCGGCTGGCCGCCTTGGGGGTACCGCGCCGGATGGTCGCAACGGCGCTGGAGGGGTTCGGCGCAAGGCTGCCTGTGGCGGACTGGCCCGACCCGCCGGCCACGCTGCATGCGATGACGGAAGCGGAGTTGTGCAACCGCTGGGTTGCGGCACTGGCCAATGCGGCGCTGCGGATGCTGGACGAAGGTATCGCCCGGCGGCCTTCTGATGTCGATTATCTGATGGTGGCGGGCTACGGTTTTCCCCGCTGGCGGGGTGGTCCGATGCATCTGGCCGATCAGCGCGGGCTGATCGTGCTGCGCCGCGATCTGAGGCTATGGGCGGCGGACGATGCGGTCTGGTCGCCAGCCCCGCTGTTGGACCGGCTGATCTCGGAGGGGGTGCGGCTGGCGGCGCTGGACGGCTAGGCCCGTTCATCCAAGCAGAATCCCGGTGACCACCAGCATCAAGCCCAGCGCCGCCACGCCGAGCGCCGCCATGTTGAGGGTCACGACCTGCTGCAGTTCGGCACGCATCGCCACATCCCCAAGCCCCCTGCGCCGCGCGCGTGTCGCGCGGAAGATGCAATAGGCCAGCCCGGCCACCCCGATCAGCGACACCGTAGCCCCCGTCCAGATCAACGCCTGCATGCCAACCCCCGGCTAAGTTTCCGCGTCTTGGCTAAATGCTCTGTCCCGCTGGCGCAACCCTGACTGTGAACGCGCGCACCGGCCGATCCCGGCTTGAATCCGGCGGGCCCGGCGAGTTAGGAACGCAACGCAGCTACCGCAGATTTTCCAAGGATGTGACAAAAGATGGCCGACCCGACCGACGCCTATTCCGTAACCGCCGACGAACTGCGCCAGTTCATCGAACGCTATGAGCAGCTGGAGGCGGAAAAGAAGGACGTCACCGAGCAGCAGAAAGAGCTGATGGCAGAGGCAAAGGGGCGCGGCTACGACACCAGGGTGATGCGCAAGGTCATCGCATTGCGCAAGCGCAAGCCTGACGAGATCGCAGAGGAAGAGGCGATTATGGAAATGTACAAGACCGCGTTGGGGATGGCGTGAGCGGTTACGACTCGAGGACCGTGACGCCGGGCAAACGACGGATCTGCGCCACATCCTCGAAATAGCGCGCGGTGAGGTCGG
>JAYSYZ010000154.1:0-30933 GCA_043727195.1 Paracoccaceae bacterium | reverse complement strand
GTGTTACCGCCCCCTAAAACACACCCGTTCCCGTAGCCCCCAAAATCCCCTACACTCCCAAAAATCATGCCCACCCTCTGCCGCGATTGCCTTTCCATAATCGAATCCCCCCCCAGCCGGTGCCCCACCTGCCGGGGCCCGCGCGTGCTGTCCCACCCCGAACTGCCCCTGCTTTCCATCGCCCACATGGATTGCGACGCCTTCTACGCGAGCGTCGAGAAACGCGACAACCCCGCCCTGCGCGACCACCCCCTCATCGTCGGCGGAGGCACCCGCGGCGTCGTCTCCACCTGCTGCTACCTCGCCCGCATCAAGGGCGTCCGCTCCGCCATGCCGATGTTCCAGGCCCTCAAGCTCTGCCCCGACGCCGTGGTCGTGAAACCCCGCTTCCCCGCCTACGTCGAAGCCAGCCGCGCGATCCGGGCGATGATGGAGGCCCTCACCCCCGCCATCGAGCCGCTCTCGCTGGACGAAGCCTTCCTCGACCTGACCGGCACCCAACGCCTGCACGGCGCGCCGCCCGCCGTCCTCCTCGCCCGCCTGACCCGCGACATGGAAACCCAACTCGGCCTGACCGGCTCCATCGGCCTTTCCCACAACAAATATCTCGCCAAGATCGCCAGCGACCTCGACAAACCCCGGGGTTTTTCCGTGATCGGCAAAGCCGAAACCGAAGCGTTCCTGAAACCCAAACCCGTCCGCATCATCTGGGGCGTCGGTCAGGCCACCCAAGCCGCGCTGGAAGCGGCAGGCATCAGAACCATCGCCGACCTGCTGCGCTGGGATCGTCCCGACCTGATTGCCCGCTTTGGCAGCATGGGCGACCGGCTTCACAGCCTGGCCCGAGGTCAGGACACCCGCCGCGTCAACCGGGACGAAAAGCTGAAGTCGATCTCGAAGGAGACAACTTTCAATGAGGACACTTCCGATCCCGATCTCCTGGACGGTCACATCTGGCGGCTTTCCGAACAGGTTGCCGACCGGGCCAAGGCCAAGGCGCTGTCAGGCCGTACCGTCACGCTGAAACTGAAGAAGGGTGATTTCCAGCTGGTCACCCGCCGCCACAGCCTGACCGACCCGACACAACTGACCGACCGCATCTACCGTGCGGCGCGCGACCTCTTTGACCACGTCAAATCGGATGGCCCATTCCGGTTGATCGGCGTGGGCATTTCGGACCTCGCTCCGGAAACGGAGGCAGACCTGAGTGCCGATCTTCTGGACCCCGATGCCGGCAAACGGGCAGCGACCGAACGCGCCACGGATGCCATCCGTGCCCGGTTCGGAGCGGAGGCGATCATCAAGGGCCGCGCCCTACGATGATTTACTCTGCCGCCAGTGGAAAACTTTGCCGCCCTATCAAAGCAAGGTCGCTAACCACTCCTGCCATGATCGTCCGGAAGCTATCGAAGCCATCGCCGGGAACGATTCGCGCCTCATCCATGTAGAGTGCGCGGTCGATCTCTACCTGAATCACATGACAGCCCCGCGAAGGTCGTCCATAGGCCTGCGCAATATAGGCTCCGGCAAATGGTGCATTGCGGGCGACGCGAAAGCCTGCTCCGGCGAAAGCTGCCTCGACCTGTTCCATCACCTCGCGCCCCGCCGCCGCACCGAACCGGTCACCGAGCACCACTTCAGGCTTCGGCTGTCCTGGACGGGCATGGGCTTCGATCGCTTCATGCGGCATGGAGTGGCAATCGATCAGGATGGATTGCCCAAAACTGTCCAGGGTCGTGTCAATCAGCCGCTTCAGCGCGATATGATAGGGGTGCCAATACTGCTGTATCCTCGCCTCAGCCTCGCTCAGCGAAAGCTTGCCGCGATAGATCGCCCGTCCTCCGGCCACGACCCGGGGAATCACCCCGAGCCCGGACGAAACACGCGGATTGTGCGGCGCACGGGCGATTCCTTCGATCACTGCGGGATCAAGTTCGTCGGCGGCGCGGTTCAGGTCGATGAACGCGCGCGGCACACGCGCGATCAAAAGGGGTGCCCCCATCGCGGGTGCCATGTCGAACAGCCGGTCAACAAATGCATCCTCGGACGAGCGGATCGCCTGCCGGTCAAGGACCGCCGCCCGCAGAAAATCAGTGGAATAGTGCCGCCCGGAATGGGGTGAGGAAAAGATCACCGGGGTGGTCTGCCGCAACGGGCAGCGCAGTTCATAGGCCTCGGGCAAGGCTGGCAGCAAGGTGTGACCTCCGGTTAAAGACAAAGGTATAGCGGCAAACGGGGAAAAGCCAAAACCTCTTGCAGCCCCTCACACGACTGAGTATAGACCCAGCCGAACGACGCGGTTCCGCCCGCGTCCTTTTTGTTTGGGCGGGGCAGCATCGGGCAGACGTGGGCGGTTAGCTCAGCGGTAGAGCACTACGTTGACATCGTAGTGGCCACTGGTTCGATCCCAGTACCGCCCACCATTCATCGCCTCGCAAGGGGCACGTTGTTTTCAATCGGCGCAGACGCGCCGCGACCAGGAGAAGCCTCATGAAGGTTGCCAACTCGCTCCGCTCGCTGAAGACGCGTCATCGCGATTGCCAGGTCGTGCGCCGCAAAGGCCGCGTCTACGTGATCAACAAGACGCAGAAACGCTACAAGGCCCGTCAGGGCTGAGCCTTCGTTCAGCGACCATTAAAGCGCCGCCCGAGCGAAGCCCGGGCGGCCTTTTTCATTCCAGGGGTGCCACATGCACACCAATCCCGCCTTCCGCAGCGCATCACCGGAACAGAACCTCGCGTTCGCCCGCCAGCGTGGATTCGGCATCTTGATGCTGAATGGCGATGCGGGGCCGTTGGCCTCCCACATCCCGTTCGTTCTGGCCGTGGATGGCATGTCGGCAGACCTGCACCTGACCCGGTCCAACCCGATCGCGCGGGCGGCCCTGCCTGCAGCGGCGATGATCGCCGTCAGCGGCCCGGATGCCTACGTCTCGCCGGACTGGTACGGGGTCGAGGATCAGGTTCCCACCTGGAATTACATCGCCGTCCACCTGCGCGGCACGCTGACGGCGCTGGACGTCAGCGTGATGAAGGATCATGTCGATGCGCTGTCGGCGGTGCATGAAAACCGGCTGTTGCCCAAGAAACCCTGGCATTCCGACAAGATGAGCGATGGCGTGATGCCCCGGATGATGCGGATGATCCTGCCCTTCCGGCTGACCATCACTTCGGTTTCGGGCACCTGGAAACTGGGTCAGAACAAGGCCGCCGATGTACGGGCGCGCGCGGAACAGGCATTGTCAGCCGAGGCCTCCCCCGGCGCGCAGGCGATTGCCGCGCTGATGCGGGGGCTGCCGCACAGCGGATGAAACCGCGCCCCGGTCTTGGCAAGGCTGATGGACATGACCCGGGCTATTCCCTATCCTTCCCGCATCATCCCCGGAGGATTGGTCATGCCGCTGCCCCTCGCGCTGGTTCTGCCTTTCGCGCTGCGGCTGGGCGTCGTGACGGCGGTCGGTTACGCAACACGTCGCTATCTCGCCCGGCGCAGTTTTCCCGGCCGCACCGACCAGCGCGTCGAAGACGCGTTCGATGATCTGGGCGAGGGGTTTGCGGTGCATCGGCCCGCCGACCGCGCCGGTCTGGCAACACAACAGACCAACATGGCGGCGCGCGTGGTGCGGGTGATCCGGATCGGCAGCCGCCGGATCAGGATCGACGCCGCCGTGATGACCCGTCTCCGCATCAGCAAGGATTGACCATGCAGCTTTACCACGCCCCTTCCTCACCCTTCGTGCGCAAGGTGATGATCCTTCTGCACGAAGCGGGCGCTGTCGATCAGGTCACGCTGATCCCTGCCACCGGCAACCCGCTCGACCCCGGCTCCATTCCTGTCGACCGCAGCCCGCTGGGCAAGATCCCGGCGCTGGAGCGTGCGGACGGCCCGACGCTCTATGACAGCCGGGTGATCTGCCGTTATCTGGACGACCTGCTTGGCACCGGCCTCTATCCCGCCGCCCCCCGCCTGTGGGAAGTGCTGACGCTGGAGGCGACGGCAGACGGCATCTGCGATGCGGCGGTGGTGATGCGGTACGAAGGGTTCGTGCGGCCCGAAACCGTCCGGTCAAACGACTGGATGGAGGGGCAATGGGCCAAGGTCGCCCGCGCGCTGACCGCCGTCGATACGCGCTGGATCAGCCATCTCGCCGGGCCGCTCGACATTGGCCAGATCGCGCTGGGCGCGGCGCTGGGCTACCTCGATTTCCGATTCGCCGACCGGAATTGGCGGGCCACGCGTCCGGCCCTCGCCGCCTGGTGGGCCGACTTCGCGATGCGGCCATCAATGCTGGCAACCGCGCCCTGAGGCCGGCCAGCGGCGCTACGACTTGTCGCAGGTTCTTGATGTTCGGCAGGCCCGGCGCAATTTTCGCGTTAAAGACGGCGTCCGATCCGCCACACTGCGGTGGGTGCGCCCTGAAATCGCGCCACTGCGCCCGTTTGTCCGCTGGACGATCGTGCAAGCCTTGGCTAAACACGCCGATCATGGGGCTTTGTTATCACAAAGTCCCGTCAGGCTTATGGGCCGCCTCGAAAAGCGGCCGACTTAGGGAGGGAATTTCGTGTCCCACGCAGAAGATCACCCAGGCACCGGCGAAGGCACTCGGCGGGATTTCCTGTATTTCGCCACTGCGGGTGCCGGGGTTGTCGCCACCGGCGCGGCCGTCTGGCCGCTGGTCAACCAGATGAACCCGTCGGCCGATGTTCAGGCGCTGTCGTCGATCTTCGTCGATGTCTCGGCGGTCGAGGTCGGCACCCAGTTGACGGTGAAATGGCTGGGCAAGCCGGTCTTCATCCGCCGCCGCTCGGCCGAGGAAATCGATGCCGGGCGTGCCGTTTCCCTCACCGATCTGCCCGATCAGGCGGCCGAGAATGCGAATCTGCCCGATGCAGATGCCGCTGACACCAACCGCACGCTCGACGAAGCAGGCGAATGGCTGGTGATGATGGGCGTCTGCACCCATCTGGGCTGCGTGCCGCTGGGCGACGGTGCCGGTGAATTCGGCGGCTGGTTCTGCCCGTGCCACGGCTCGCATTACGATACTGCCGGGCGCATCCGCAAAGGCCCGGCGCCGCGCAACCTGCCGGTTCCGGTTGCCGTGTTCAAAGACGAAACCACGATCAAGCTCGGGTAAGGGAAACACATCATGGCCGGAATTCCGCACGACCATTACCAGCCTGCAACCAATGGCCAGCGCTGGTTGCACAGCCGCCTGCCGATTGTGGGCCTGATGTACGACACGATCATGGTGCCCACGCCCAAGAACCTGAACTGGATGTGGATTTGGGGTATCGTGCTGACGTTCTGCCTTGCCCTGCAGATCATCACCGGCATCGTTCTGGTGATGCATTACACGCCGCAGGTCGACATGGCCTTCGCCTCGGTTGAACACATCATGCGCAACGTGAACGGTGGCTACATGCTGCGTTACATGCATGCCAACGGGGCCTCGCTGTTCTTCTTCGCCGTCTATCTGCACATCTTTCGCGGTCTCTACTACGGCAGCTACAAGGCGCCGCGCGAGATTACCTGGATCATCGGCATGCTGATCTACCTTGCCATGATGGCCACGGCGTTCATGGGTTATGTGCTGCCCTGGGGCCAGATGTCCTTCTGGGGTGCCACCGTGATCACCGGCCTGTTCGGCGCCATCCCCGGCATCGGTGAACCGATCCAGACCTGGCTTCTGGGCGGCCCGTCGGTCGATAACGCGACGCTGAACCGCTTCTTCTCGCTCCACTACCTGCTGCCCTTCGTGATCGCGGCACTTGTCGCCGTCCACATCTGGGCCTTCCACACCACCGGCAACAACAATCCCACCGGCGTCGAAGTGCGCCGCGGCTCCAAGCAAGAGGCAGAGCGTGATACCCTGCCGTTCTGGCCTTATTTCGTCATCAAGGATCTGTTCGCGCTCAGCGTGATCCTGGCGATCTTTTTTGCCGTGGTCGGCTTCATGCCCAACTTCCTGGGCCATCCCGACAACTATATCGAGGCCAATCCGCTTTCCACGCCCGCCCACATCGTGCCGGAATGGTACTTCCTGCCATTCTACGCCATCCTGCGCGCCTTTACCGGTGATGTCTGGGTGGTGATTGCGGCAAACTGGCTGTCTTTCGGCATCATCGACGCCAAGTTCTTTGGCGTGCTGGCGATGTTCGGCGCGATTGCGGTGATGGCGCTGGCCCCCTGGCTGGACACCTCCTCCGTCCGCTCGGGCCGCTACCGCCCGATGTTCAAATGGTGGTTCGCGCTGCTGGCAATCGACTTCGTTGTGTTGATGTGGTGCGGTGCCATGCCCGCCGAAGAGCCCTATGCCACGATTTCACTGATCGCTTCGGCCTACTGGTTTGCCTACTTTCTGGTCATCCTGCCGCTCTTGGGGGTGATTGAAAAGCCGCTGCCGCAGCCTGCGACGATCGAAGACGACTTCAACGCCCACTACGGCCCCAACGCCCAACCGGCTGAGTGAAAAGGAACTGAAAATGTTCAGGAACATTGCACTCACCGCCGCAGCGGCGCTGGCGCTGTCCACGATGTCGGCATACGCCGTCGGGACCGAGATCGAGGATGTGACCTTCCCCCACGAAGGCCCGTTCGGCAAGTTCGACCAGATGCAGTTGCAGCGCGGCCTTCAGGTTTACACCGAGGTCTGCTCTGCCTGCCATGGCTTACGCTATGTGCCGCTCCGTACCCTGTCTGACGAGGGCGGCCCCGGCATGCCCGAAGATCAGATCCGCGAATATGCCAAGCAGTGGACCGTGGCCGACGCCGACACCGGCGAAGATCGCGAGGGCACACCGACCGATCATTTCCCGCGTTCGGCGATGGAAAACGCGCCCGACCTCAGCCTGATGGCCAAGGCCCGCGCCGGGTTCGAGGGACCTTATGGCAGCGGCGTCAACCAGCTTTTCCGCGGCATGGGCGGGCCGGAATACATCCACGCCCTGCTCACCGGCTATGAAGAAGTACCGGAATGCGCGGCAGATTTTGAATCTGACGGCTATTATAACAAGTACTTCGGCAAAGGCGCCATTCCCGACACCTGCAAGGACGCCGAGGGTCACTCGACCATCGAGGGCAGCTGGATCGCGATGCCGCAGCCCTTGTCGGATGATCAGGTCACCTATGCCGACGGCACGCCTGCAACCATGGATCAGATGTCGATGGACGTATCGTCGTTCCTGATGTGGACGGCGGAGCCAAAGCTGATGGCGCGCAAAGAGGCTGGCCTGATCAGTGTGATCTTTCTGGTCCTGCTGTCGGTCCTGCTGTTCCTGACCAACAAGCGCCTCTGGGCCGGGATGAAGCGCACAAAGACCGCGTGATCCATCCGGACTGCGCCTGCAAAACCCCGCCCGCTGTGGCGGGGTTTTTGTTGCGGTCGGGATGTCGCGCTAGTTCGGCAATCTTCGCCAATTCCTTGCCAAAACCTTAACAAAAAATGAGATGTGATTTATAAACAATACGTTGCACTCTATAACACGCGTGTTATCGCACCCCGAAATCACCCCTCCTGACACCCAGATAGTCGCGCAGCGCCTCAGGCGGGTCGGCAAAAAGCTCCGCCGTGCGGCGCGGCGGGGCGGCCATCCCATCCGTTACCCACACCACATCCTCGGCAAAGCTGCGGGCATCGCCCGGCTCATGCGTCACCATCAGCACCGTCGTCCCGGTCTCAGCCGCGACCTTCGCCACCAGTTCCAGCATCTCCGCCTTCAGCGCGGGTCCCAGCGCTGCGAAAGGCTCGTCCAGCAGCAGCACCGGCCGCGCCCGCAGCAAGGCACGGGCCAGCGCTGCCCGGCTGACCTGCCCGCCCGACAGTTGCGCGGGCTTTCGGGCGCCCAGCCCCGCCAACCCCACCCGCCCCATCGCGGCCGTAACCCGCGTCTGCTCCAGATGGTCCAGCCGCAGATCAGGGCGCAGCCCCAGACCCAGGTTCTGCGCCACGCTCAGATGCGGAAACAGGTTCTGGTCCTGAAACAGGATGCTTGTCGGCCGGTCCCCCGGACGCACATCGGCAAGATCCGCGCCTTCCCACCGCACCGCCCCCGACTCCGGCAACAAGAACCCCGCGATCGCGGACAGCAGCGTCGATTTCCCCGCCCCCGACGGCCCGATCACTGCCACCCTCCGGCCCGGTGGCACCGACCAGTCGGCGGTCAGGCAAAACCCGTCCTGTTCCAGCACAACCCTATCCAGATGCAGCACGCCGCCCCCCCCAATCACACAGCCAGAACAACCCGAAGCTCAGCGTCACCAGCACTAAGGCCGCCGCCGCCGCCGCGTCCATCCGGTAAGCCCCGGTCAGCTGCTGCACCACCAGCGGCAGGGTGGCCCGCCTTTCGCCCGCAAACAGGGTGATCACCCCCAGATCGCCCATCGACAACGCCGCCGCAACGCCCGCGCCAAAGCCCAGGGGCCGCGCCAGACGGGGCAGGATCAGCCAGCGCCAAAGCGGCCAGCCCCGCAGCCCCAGACTGTCTGCCAGGCGTCCGTAATCGGTGATCACGCCCCGTGCGTCGGGCAATAACAGCCGATACACATACGGCAGCGACAGGGCGGTGTTCACCAGCACCGTCACCGGCAAGGCCAGCGATGTCGGCGGCACGACGGGCTGCACGATCAGGAACAGCCCCACGCCCAGCACCAACCCCGAGGTGGCCAGCGGCAAAACCGCCGCCGCCTCGATCAGCCGCAGGCCCGGTACTTGCCGCGCGACGGCCAGCGCCATCAACAGTGCGGCGCTGACGGTGATCCCCGCCGACACGACAGCCACCGCCACGGACCGCCCCGCCGCTGCAACAACCGTATAAGGCAGGTCTGCCAACGCCGGAAACCCGCGCAGCACCACTGCACCAAGCGGTACCAGAAGATACAGCGCCGCCGCCACGATCACACCCAGATCGACTGCCCTCCGCCAGCCGGACGGCGCGGGCATCGCCAGCCACCGGTCCAGCCCCGCGCCGAACCCGGTTGACCGCACCACCCCCCAGGCCACCACCGCCGCAGCGGCACAGAGCGCAAACTGAACCAGCGCCAGCACTGCCGCGCGCCCCAGATCGAAATCGAACCGCACCGCCTGATAGATCGCCAATTCCACTGTCGTCGCCGCCGGCCCGCCGCCCAGCGTCAGCACCACCGCAAAGCTGGTCAGGCAGATCACAAAGATCACCAGCACCGCGCCCGGCAACACCTCGCGCAGCATGGGACGCTCCAGGTGCCGGGCGACCTCTGCCGGGCCAAAGCCCAGCGATGCGGCCAGCCGGAAACGCTCTGCCGGGATCGCCTGCCAGCCGTGCAGGATCATCCGCACTGCCAGGGGCAGGTTTAGGAACACATGTGCCAGCACCACACCATGCAGCCCGTAGATCGACACCGCCGGCAGCCCCAGCCCCGCCCCGACATCGTTCATCAGCCCCGACCGGCCGAACAAAGCCAGCAGCCCCAGCACCGCCACCACGGCCGGCAACAGGAACGGTGCGCCCATCAGCGTGATCAGCATCTGCCGCCCCCGGAACCGCCGCCGGGCCAAAGCGCGGGCAACCGGGATGGCCAGCACGGCAGAGACCACCGCCGACGCTACAGCTTGTATCAACGTGAACCGCACCGCCGCCCAGTCGGCGGGCGCGAGGGTAAAATTCGTCCCCCGCGCCGCGACAGCGACCAGCGGTGCGGCGACCAGCGCCAGCAGCAGGGCTGACAGCGCCAGCGGCAGCCGCTCTACCGGGCGAGCGCGGTCTGCCATTCGGCCAAAGCCGTGTCGCGCGCCGCCTGTGCCTCTGTCGCCGTCATCAACAGGGATTTGGTCGGGCGGAACGTATCAAATCCTTCCGGCAGGCCTGCCACAGGGGTCACCGCCGGATACATCCAGTTGGTCTGCGGGATCACCGACTGGAAACCTTCGGACATCATGAACGCAAGAAACTGATCCGCCAGCGCAGCTTGATCGGTGGCCGCCAGTTTGCCCGCCACCTCGACCTGCAGGTAATGCCCTTCGTCGAACAGCGCAGCGGCCTTGCCCGCATCGCTTTCCGCGATCAGATGATAGGCGGGCGACGTGGTGTAGCTCAGCACCATGTCCGCCTCACCTTCCAGAAACAGGCCATAAGCCTCGGACCAGCCGGGTGTGACGGTGACGATATTGTCGGCCAGTCCTGCCCAGATGTCAGGCGCGGTGTCGCCATAAGCGGCCTTGACCCAAAGCAGCAGGCCAAGCCCCGGGGTTGACGACCGCGGGTCCTGAATGATGATCTTCAGATCGCTCGCCCCCAGTTCTTCAAAAGATTTCGGCGGCGCGGGCAGCTTGGCCTTGTCATGGACAAAGGCGAACCAGCCCCAGTCAAAAGGCAGAAACAGCGGGTCGTCAAACGCCACCGGCAGCGTGGTCGGGGCCGTCACCCCATGCGGTGCGAACAGGCCTGTCGCAGCGGCGGCGGCGGTCAGGCTGGTATCCAGACCCAGCACCACATCCGCCTCGGACGCCGCCCCTTCCAGTTGCACGCGGGCCAGCAACGCGGCACCATCCCCCGCGCCGATGAATTGCAAATCGCAGGCGCAGACCGCCTCGAAGGCCTTCTCCACCGCCGGGCCGGGCCCCCATTCGGACGTAAAGCTGTCATAAGTCAGCACGGTAAGAACAGGCGTTTCAGCCATCGCAGGCAGCGCGATGCTGACAAGGCCCGCAGACAGGAGGGGGTATTTCATCAGGTTTCTCCAACTGCGACGGATTGGTCGGGGGATGGAGTAACCCATGCACCTTCCCTCCGCCGGTATGATCCGGTTCAGGTTCGACGGGTTCGCTTTCGCATCTCAGCCAGAGGGTGTTTCCACCCCCGGGCACCCCGAGGTCTGGTCAGGTTAGGCCATTGGCTGGCAGGCGCAAGACCCTTATTCGCGGCGCAGGTAAAGGGTGCCGTTCGCCTCGCCGCCGCTGTCTTCGGCAAAGCCGAGCGCGGCAAGCGCTGGCAGATGCGTGGCGCGCGCCGCCGTGATCTCGGCCGGGTCGAGGAAGGGGATCAGCACGCGCCGCACCCCCGCCAGCCGTGCCTCTGTCAGCACCACGGCAGGCAACAGCGGGCCGGAAAAGCGCAAAACCTCCGGTCGGGATTCGGTCATCAGGGTGGAAAAACCTGACCACGCGCCGTCCGGGTTCAGCGTGGTCTGCGAAAAGGCGATGCCCTGCGGATCGGCAAAGTTGTGCGCCACGAGACTGCGGGCAAAGGCGATCAGCGCCGGGCGTTCATCATGCAGCGTCACCGCGATGTCGGGGTTGCCGACCTTTGCCCGCAACGCGACAAAACCGATCCCGCAATCCACGTCCAGCAGCCGCGCACATCCAGTGACAAAGCCATGAATGTTGCGTCCGTGGCGACGTTCGAATTTTCCCGCCTTGACCGCCTCCATTGTGGCGGCAGTGAACACACGCGGGTCCAGCGGCACTTTAAGCCCCTGATTATCCGTTTCTTCCATCGCGATGGCGGAAGACACATCGATCGGCCCACTGACGTAGGGCGAGGCGAAGGCCGATCCCCAGCCCGGCGGCGTCGGGGTGCGACGCGTCTCTTTCGGCTTTTCGTTGCGGCGCTGTTCCAGTTTGGTCTGGACGGCCTTCACCGCCTCGGGATCGCGCGCCTTGGGGGGCTTGGCGACCACCTGACTGATCGGAACGCCGGACGCCGCCAGCAATCCTGCAACCAGCGCCTGATAAGCTTCGGAATCGTGATACTCGGCCAGCCGGGCCTCGGCGCGGGCATGGGCGGCCTCGTGCAGGGTACGGACCTGGTCGTCCTGCAACAGCGCTGCCATGATGGTCGCCCGCCTTTCGTGGTGATGCGCGATCTTCAGATCTTCCACCTCGTTGCGGTCCTGCAACGACCAGTAGTCCGCGTTGTACTTATCCTTCTTCAGGTTCGCGTTGCCGCGGAATTTCCGCAGCGAATAGGCGTCGATCGACTTGATGGCATAGTGGTTGATCTGCGCCCAGTCATATCCCACCGTCCGGCGGATCGACCGCCAGCCGCGAAATTTGAACCACTCCTCCAATGGTCGCCCTGATCCGTTCACCCACAGCACCGATTCGGGATAATCGGTATCCTTGTGCTGCGATTTGATGATCGGGCGGTGCATCCCCAGCCGCAGGTATTTCGGATTGAACTTGAGCATGGTCTTGGTGCCCCAGCCCTTGTTCCAGAACTCGGGTGCCGCACAGGTGAACTGTTCGGTGATCGGCGCGCGGCTCCAGTCTTTCACCCCGCCCGATCCGAAGATCCGCCACGTCAGCACCATGGCCGAGGCGTTCATGTTGTTCAGGTCACCGACCAGCCCGTCCAAGCTATGCGAGGGGTGGTTGATGCACATGAACTCATCCGCATCCAGCACCAACAGCCAGTCGGAGGCGCAGACAATCTCCTCCTCCGCCGCCAGTTTCAGCATCGAAGGGTGCGGCTTCACGCCTTCGGGTATCACGTTCTCGCGGTGATGGACGCCGATATCCAGCGCCTGCAGCCGTTTCAAAAGCGCATCGGTGCCGTCAGAACAGTCATTCGTATAGACGATGACCCCGGTAAAACCGACGGCCAGATGGTGCGCCACCCATTCCACCACATAGGGCCCTTCATCCTTCATCGTGGACAACGCCACCAAAGATCCGTGCGGGCTGGTCTGTTTGACAAAATCCATCCGTGCCGCAGTCACTCTTCCAGCGCGCCGGTTGGATCGATCTCCAGATGCTCGCACATCCGGGCGATGTAGCTTCCTTTCAGCGGCGGGTTCTTGCGCCACCAGGGCCGCGCGGCGTTGGTGTAGATGTGGACCGACATGGTGTCGTCGGTAAAATGCCCCTCCACATTGGAATGCGGATCGTAGAACACGTCGTTGAGCTGAAATGGCACCGGATACAGGGTATCCGCCCCCATCGCCTTGTCGATATCCCCGGATGCTGTTGCATAATGGGTGAATGCCTGCGGGCCGAATGCCGTTCGCTCCGTCTGGTAGATGCGGACGGCTTTTGGCAGCGCGGACGGCAGCTTGTCCATCTTGCGCTTTTGCTTGTTGCCCCACCAGGCGGGGTAATCCGGCAGGTTGTCGTAATACCCCAGCAGCGCCTCGATCAACCGCCCGGACTTTGGCATTGCCACCACGCCGCAGTTCAGCGCGCCGCGCATCCCGTGGCCCGCAAAGATATGCTCTTGGCCGTCAGGAAACGGCTTGTGGCAATAGGCATCGCAGTCGATCCAGATTGCGCCGGTCGCCGCGATCATCTTGTAGCGGAACACGTTCGACAGGAACGAGGCCGAGGTTTCCGCCACAATCGCCCGGTCGATCTGCATGATCTCGGTCGCGGGCCGCACCTCGACGCCCTTCGGCACATTGCGCACCGCATCGGTGCAATACAGCGTCACCGGATGACCCTGCACCAGATGTGATTTCAGGCACAACTGGTTCACATAATGCAAGGATTCGCCGATCCACAGCGAGGCGACAGGGCGACGGTTCAGGGTCATCAGCTATCCAGTTCTTTCGGTCCTGTGGTGGGGGCGGTTCAGAACACCCCGGCAAAACGGTCTGGCAGGCGATACAACTCTTTCGAGCGTCCGCCGCCGAAGAAAGTCACCTTGCCGTCATGCAGGTGCTGCTGTTCGTCGATCATCTTCTTGCGGAACTCGGGCAGTTCCGCGTCTTCGCGCACGGGTTTGCCAGACGCCAGCTTCTGGAAGTTTTCCAGATCATTCGCCCAAGCCTTCCCGACATCTTTCAGGTCACGGTCACCCGCCATGGTCATGCGCATCTCTTTCCGTCCGGTTAACCGTTCGGTGACCATCGCATGATCAAAGAATCGCAAGTGCAACAGAAAGAGATGGGGGTCCAGAAACCTTGGCTGGTGCGAATTTGCATGGCCGCCGACGGTAAAGCCGGCCTCCCTGCGCAGGATGCACGGCTTGGCGTAATTGGCGTTTGCCCGGAAAACCCGACGGCGCGAAAGGATCGTTGCATCGTCGGCCAACGGTTCCGGCTCAACTTCAAGGTTGTGGATCAGTTCGATCCCGAACGGGCAGATCGACTTTGGCGCCGTCTTGGCGTTGTCGTACCGGCCCAGGTAGGTCACCAGATCAGGGGCTGCGTCCGGGTCTACGATGACCACCTCATCCACATCACCCACAATAAACCAGTTGTAATAGCGCAACATCCCGGCCGAGAACTGCGACGAGATCGACCACCGCCGCCGCTCCATCCGCCACATCGTCGGATCGCGGGGAAGACGGATCATATTCGCGCCCTCGGCAATCCGTTCATGCTCCGCGTCGCCACCGTGCGACAACACATACAGATGCTGGCGACCGAACTGCTTGCCGTAGTAATCCACCCAGCGCTGCAAGAAAAAATAATCCTTGTAGACCATGGTCATGGCCCCACACGGCATCTTGGTCGGGTCCAATGTGGCGGGGGCAGGCATCCGGGGGCGTTCCATGCTGAAGACCGGGCAGACGCTATCATGCGCTTTCGCGGCACTTCAAGCGCGGTGCCGCAGGACTGCCAACCGTCAGCCGGAAAAACTCTGACGTTCCGATTCGCCCGGCTTCACATCATGCGGCGGGCGTTGACCTGGATACTGTCACGACTTAAGCCAATCCCATGCCCCATCCTTACGAAACCCTTCCGGCTGACCGGTTCTGGCGCACAGGGGTGGCCGAACTTGATGCGCTTGATATCGTCGGCATCTGGCAGCCCCGGGTGCGGATCAGGCGGCGGACCCGGATCGTCACCGCAGGATCCTGTTTTGCCCAGCATTTCGCCAAGGCGCTTGTCGCGCGCGGCTATCGCTGGGCGGATCACGAACCGGGGCCGCTCGGCCTGACCGCCGACCAGAAGCGGGATTATCATTACGGCACCTTCAGTTTTCGCACGGGCAACATCTATACCCCCCGCATGCTGCGCCAATGGCTGACCTGGGCGCTGACCGACACGCCCGTACCGGAAGAGGTCTGGGAAACCGACGGTCGGTTCTACGATCCGTTCCGCCCCGCCGTCGAACCCGGCGGTTTTTTCAGCATCGGCGAATTGCAGGCCTCGCGCGCCGACACGCTGGCGGCGATCCGGCAGGCGGTCACGACGTCGCAGGTTTTCGTCTTCACGATGGGCCTGACCGAGGCATGGCAGAATCGGGCGACCGGTGTGGAATACGCCGTCTGCCCCGGCACGATTGCGGGCAGTTTCGACCCCGAGGCACATGTTTTCGTCAACCACCGGTTCGCGGCGCTTGTCGCCGACATGCAGGAGGTGCGGCACCTGCTGGGGCAGGCCAACCCCGCCTTGACCCTGCTCCTGACCGTCTCGCCCGTGCCGCTGACCGCCACCGCTTCGGGCCAGCATGTGCTTAGCGCGACAAGCCATTCCAAATCGCTGCTGCGGGCTGTTGCTGCCGAATTGTTGCACAGCCCGGACCGCGTCGATTACTTCCCGTCCTACGAAATCATTACCCACCCCGCCTTTCGCGGCCGGTTCTTCGCTCCGAACCTGCGGTCGGTCCTGCCCGAAGGCGTTGAACATGTGATGAACAGTTTCTTT
The DNA here is from genome assembly GCA_043727195.1 of Paracoccaceae bacterium. Classification (GTDB taxonomy): domain Bacteria; phylum Pseudomonadota; class Alphaproteobacteria; order Rhodobacterales; family Rhodobacteraceae; genus JAUYQR01. The sequence continues at coordinate 15,369 of JAYSYZ010000154.1, read as the reverse complement.
CGTGATCAGGCGGCGAAATTCGGCGCAGCCGCCGCCGCGCAGCCACCCGCCCCCGCCGACGGTGAACGCGAGGCCGAGCCGGAACTGTCCGAAGCCGAAGAATTGCGCTGCGAAGAGGAAATCCTCGCCGCCTTCGCGCCGCGATAGGATCTGCCCATGACCGCTTGCCAGACCCTTCCGCGTCTTGCCGTATTCGGCGACAGCCACTATGCCTGCCTGCGTCAGGCGCACGGGCATGGCCTCGTCGATGTCTCGGGGATCGAGATCGAATATTGGGGCCATGTCGGCAAACGCTTCAATTACCTGACTCTGCAGGATGGCGCGATCGTCCCTGCCGACGACTTTACCGCGCAGCGCTTTGCCAAGTTCAACGCGAAAGGCCGCCGGTTCCTGCCCGCTGCCGATTTCGACATGATCCTGTTTGTCGGAACCCGCACGCATGTTGCTCCGTTGTTCGAATTGCTGCTGCATGGCAAGGTGCACGGCCCGTTCCTGACACAAGGTCTGCGCCGCAGAATGGTGCAGGATTTTCTGACCGGCCAGTACGGCTACGGGTTTGCCAGGGGTCTGGCGGCAACCGGGACGGCACGGATCGTGCTGTCGCCTGCCGCCTTTCCGACCGAAGGTCATCCCTCCGTGTCGGCACAGGTGACCCCGCAGGTGCGCGCCGCCACCGCCGAAGACCGCGCCGGACTTTGGAAAATCGCCGCCGAGGTTGCGGCGGCTGACGGCATCACGCTCATACCGCAGCCCGAGGAAACCGTCATCGACGGCGTCTTCACGCGCGCCGATTTCGCCGTCGAGGGGCACCTCGACAAGCAGGACTACGCACACCGCAACGCCGCTTATGGCGCGCTGATCTTTGCCCGGGCCGTGGCACTCTTGCGGGACGCTTCGCCCGGGGCCGGCCAATCAGGCGCACTTGCAGTCGCGGCGTCTGCTCTGCAAGATGCCCCGTAATCTGCCGCGGAAGGACAACGATGCTTCACCTGTCCCAGCATTTGCCCCCCGATGCGTTGATCGGCGGTGAAAACCGCGCGTTGACACAGGCGCTGCTGCGCACCGGCGGGGCACGCTTCATCGCACGGGACACCGATGTCGTCCGCGACGGCGACAGGGTCTCCGGCTGGCGCGAGGCTGCAGGCGCCACCATCGCGGTGACCACAAAGCCGAATGTCGGCTACAGCCGTTTTGCCCCCGGCGCACCCGCAGCCATGCTGTGTGAAACCGGGTTGAACTGCGGCTTCATGCTGCCCGATTTCGCCCCGGTGGTCGAGCGTTTCACCGCAGCGGTGATCTACAGTTCGCAAGGCGATGCAAAGACGCTGCTGTCGGTGTCGACCGGCCAATCGAACAATCTGATCTTTCTAAGCGAAACCGACGGCTCTCTTGGCGCCAGAGACCGGCAGAGCGGCCTTGGCGTCACGCTTGGCCTGCCCGGCGATCTGGCCAGGCCACGTCTGGCGGTGTTCTGCTTCACGGGCCGGGCGCTTGTCTTGCGGATGGGTGGTCGAAGCGCGCGGGCCGAAGGTGCCGTGCCGTCGATGGCCCATCCCGGCGATTTTTTCATCGGCTGCCGATCCAACCGCACGGGTCTGGCCAAGACACTTGGTTCGTCGCGTCTGCACGAGGTGGTTTTCTGGCCGGATCGTGCGCTGCTCGGCTCGGCTGACGCCGATGACATCGCAGCTTTGGCAGCGTTGGAAACCTACCACCGCTGGACGTTCTGAGCCGTGGCCGACGCAGCCGCCGACGGTGATGCCCTGCTGTTGCCGCCCGACATGGGTCTGGACGATGCTGCAACCGCCGACCGCTTTCTGATCAGGGGTGAACATGCCAATCTCTGGTTCGAGGGGCAGTCGGATGTGCTGATCATCACCTTCGACAACCTTGCCACCATCGACGAAGGCTGGCCGCGCGGCCCCTGGCTGGCCCGCAGGCTGCAGCCGCTTGGCCATTCCATCCTCGGTGTGCAAAGCCATGCCAAGGACTGGTTCCGCCAGCCTTCCGCCCCGGCCCTGTTGCGCGGGCTGGAAGAGCGGGGGTTCTTCCGCCGCTTTCGCCGCATCGTGATGACCGGAGCGTCGATGGGCGGGTTTGCTGCGTTGAATTTTGCCCCCCTGATCCCCGAGGCGCGGGTGCTGGCCTTCAGCCCGCAATCGACGATGAACAAGGTCATCGCACCGTACGAGGCCCGCTTTCCCTTTGCCGTGCGCAAATCGAACTGGCTGGCGATGCCCTTCCTCGATGCCGCTGCCGCCGTGCCCTACATCCGCAAGGCGGTGATCGTCTACGATCCCTTTGTTCCCGAAGACCGCGCCCATGCCGCCCGTTTGGCGGGGCCGAACGTCCAGCTGTTGCGCGCGCCGCACTGCACGCACGAAGCCATCCGGGTCATCATCAAATCCGGCGCCGTGCCCGGCCTGATCACCGCGCTTGTCGAAGGTGACAGCGTCGGGGCGCAGTTCTGGCAGACCTTTCGCGTTCGCCGGACGGTGCCGAAATGGCAGCGCGCCTTGCTTGCCGCCGCAGCCGACCGCAAGCGCCCCGGTCTGGTGATCAAGGCTGCCGATGCGCTGCTTCGTGCCGGGGCGGGCCTGCCGGACGGCGACCTCGCCTTCGTCCGCCGCGCGCGCCGGGGGGCGGTGAACGAGATCAAGGCCGGCTGATCAGGGCGGGCTGATCAGGGCGGGCTGGGCCGCGCCCGCCCCGCCATGCTATGCGACAGGAAAATTCCGTTCCGGCTGATCGCCGGTCGGCCAGAGGAAACGACGGATGGATCAGACGCGGGCGCCGATGATGGCGATGACGATGGTGGGGGGCGACCACTTCTTTCTGGAACGCTGGGTCGAATACTATGGCCGCCACCTCGGCCGCGAACATCTCTATATCCTGTCCCACGGCGGCGATCCTGAACACAGGCGCATCGCCGCGGGCTGCAATGTGATCTACCTGCCGTTTGACGAAACCCGCAACTGCTTCAACCAGCGGCGCTGGCAGATGCTGTCGCGCCTGACCAGCGGGTTCACCAATTTCTACAACTGGGTGCTGGTCGGCGATGTCGATGAGATTGTCGCCGTTGATCCTGATGTGTCCGACAACCTGATCGACTATATCTCCCGCCTGAACCCAAGGCGCGGACCCAAGGTCATCACCCCCTTCGCGATCGAGATGGTTCATAACCCGACGCTGGAACCCGATCCGATCACGACCGGCCGGAACATCCTCGATGTGCGCCGCATATTCCGGTTGAACGCCAACTACGCCAAGCCCTGCATCACTGCGACCAGGCTGGATATCGTTCCGGGCGGGCATTTCGCCAGCCACCCCGACCTGTATCTCGACCCGCATCTTTATCTGTTCCACCTGCGGTTCATCGACCATGACATGACGGAAAACCGCCTTGCCACCCGCCTTGCCCAGCGTGAAATCCAAAGCGGTGCGCTGGAGGAAACCACGCGTGCCAAGACCGGCTGGGATACCGCCTGGGCCACCTATTCCGCCCTGTCCAAGGAAACTCCGCGCGCTGAAACGGTGGATTTTCCCGAATTTCGCAAAGAAATGGTGGATGGCTGGCGGCCCAAGAAAGAGGTCTACTGGGCCCCGGGCGGCGCGCGTCCGAAAGGCGTCTACCGCCTGCCCGAACGCTTCGCCCGCCTGTTCTGAAGGAAGCCGCATGCCCAAACCCACGATCCCGCCCACCGGCGTCATCATCCGGGCCGAAAACGGCGATGTGATCGGCTTTGACCAGACCGGCCTGACCCTGCGCCTGTCTGACCGGGTGATCGCCGACATCGCCGCGCGGTTGCAGCTTCCCGCCACGGTTGCTGAACCAGCCCAACCCCCGGCTGGCCCCGCGCCGGATCTGCCCGGGGATCTTGATATCTGGTCCATCCGCCCCGAAGGGGACTGGATCGCCTTTCAGGGCAATCTTGCCGGTGCTGACAGTGCGCGCGGCTATCGCCGCCATATCGGCGGCGGTGCAATTCTGGCCGAGGCGCGCGGCCCGCTGTTTGCCATCCTCGGCATTGGTGGTGCGCGTGTGGCGCTGGCCTCGCCGGGGCCGGGGCGCTTTCCTTACCACGTTCTGGCACCGGCCGACGATATCGGGGCCGTCGGCATGGCTGGAGATGGCGATGCGCCCGCCACCGACCTCTTGCAACACCTGCCCGAATTGACGCACGAGGCGCTGGTGGCAGAGCACCTGCTGGCCCGTCGCGCTGGGGCACATCAGGCCTTGCCGCTGTTCTACGTCCGCGCTGAAAGCGACCGCTCCGCCACTGCCGCCGATCTTGGGGCCGGTGCGGCGATGGCAAATTTCGACCGGGGGTTGGACAACCTGTTGGCCGCCGCGTCCCGGCTTGGCACCCGCGCCCAGGTTCTGGCGGTGACGCTGGACTATTTGCTGGAGGATGTGTCCGGCGACCCCGCCGCCTACCGTGATGGCATGATCGCGCTGATGGAACGCATGACCCGAAGTCTGGCCCGACGCGGCCTTGCCCGCCCGGTGTTCCTGTCGGCCTTTGAATGTGGCACCCAGGATGTGACCAGCGGCTACGCGCTTGACGGCCAATGGGATCTGGCCTGGAACCATGCCGACCATCAGCTGATCTTCAGCGGCCCTTCCTACGCTTTCCCGCTTGATGACACCGGTCGTCTCACCGATCAGGGCCGAAGCGCCAAGGCCGCGCAATCTGCCGCCGCGCTGCTTGCACTGCAGGATGGTCAGCACTGGCACTGCCCGACCATCCAGCTTGCCGAACGCGATGGCACCCACATCCGCCTCATCTGCGAATCGATGGCACCGTTGGAGATCGACCCCAACGATCCGTTCAGTGCCGGGCCGACAGCGGGGTTCCGGCTTGACGGGGTTACCAACGGTGCAAAGATTAAATCTGTCAGTATCGACCCGAAAGACCGCAAGACGGTGCTGGTCACCTGCACCAGACGCCCCGAGGGCCCCGATCTGCACATCGCTTACGCGCATGGCGCGCAACCGGCCACCGGCCCCTATCCGGCCAACCGTGGCGCGCTGCGCGACACCTGGGGCAAGGCTGATCTGCACCGCTGGGCACTGCCCGCCAGGCTGCGCGTGACGGATGGCGCGCGCTGATGGCGTTCACGGCCCAGACGATCACCGACGACAACATCTGTGTCATCTGGGTCGATGACATGATCGACGTCTTTACCTGGCGCAACGCGTTCGGGATCACGATCCAGACCCCACATCTTGACCGCCTTCTCAACCGCGGCCTGCGCTTTGCCAATGCCTACGCCACCATCCCGCTTTGCGCCCCTTGCCGGGCTGAACTTGCCACCGGTCTGTCGCCGTTTCGCACCGGGCTGGTTGACCTCAACCGCTTCTGGCGGCAGGTGCTGCCCCCGGAAAAGGCCTGGGCCTATGATCTGCGCCGCGCCGGGTTTTATACCTTTACCACCGGCAAGGTCGACGCCACCTACCGCCCGATGCCCGAACGCTATCGCCGGGTGCTGTTCCACGAAGATGTTCTGGCCGCTGACACTCCCAACCGCACCGGGGTAAAGCCCTATCTTGATCGTGGCCCGGGCATAGCGGGCATCAACCACCCGAACGATGACGGCGCGCAGGATCACAAGTTCTACGACCACGCCGTGGCCCAGAATGCTATCGACTTTCTGACCCGCGCCGATCCTGCGCGCCGGCATCTGATCCAGCTTGGCTTCAAGCATCCGCATTACAATCTGGAATGTCCCGACCGCTTTTACGCGCAATACGATGCCGCCGCGATCCGCTGGCCCGACATAGCTGCGCCTGAGGATTACCACGGCCCCCAGCCCGGCTTTGCTGTTTACGAGGCCGCCTATATCGCCAATGGCAACTGGACACCGGAAAAGGCCGGGGATGAAGGCTGGCGTCAGGTCGTGCGCGGCTATTTCGCCGCGATCAGCCATGTCGATCATGAAATCGGCCGGTTCCTGACCGCTCTCGAAGCCTCGGCCTTCGGGCAGAACACCACGGTGGTGTTCCTGTCGGACAACGGCTTCAACCTCGGCAACCACGACAGTTTCCACAAGATGAGCCAATGGGACAGCGCCGCCCATGTTCCATTCGGGATCTGGAGCCCGCGCATGACCGGGGGCCGGGTGGAAGACCTGCCCGTCTCGCTCCACAATTTCGCCAAGACCATCCAGCACCTTGCAGGCCTGCCGCCGCGCCCCGACTGGGTATCCGGTCAAAGCCTGCTGCCGCTCGCCGACCCCTCCTTCGGCACCTTCGATACCACGAAATCGCCCGTGACCTCGGTCTTCGGCACCCTGTCCGTCCGCCCCTCGGTGGAGGGGTACCGCCAATACCGCTACTTCCGCTATCCGAACGGCGAAGAGCATGTCTATGACGTGGTCGCCGATCCGGGGGAAACCGACAATCTCGCCGCAACCGCCCCGCTGGCTTTCCTGCGCGCCGAACTGGTGAAAGGCGCGCTCGACCTCGGTCTTGATCTGCGCGGGTTCGAGAACCCCGCCGACGGCGTCAATGCGATGATGGCGGTGGATGGTTCTGTCGTGCTGGAAAGCCGTCGCGGCAATGACCACTACTGGGCCTATGGCGCGGAAGTGGAACGGATCCGCGAGGGCCCTGACGGCGGCACCGATACGCTGTGGTACATGGGCGGGCCGGACGATTACGTGATGCACTGCCCGATGAACGTCGAACAGATCCGCATCGCGACGGTGGTTGCCCGGCACGAAGACGCCGACGCCGCCAGGGCGCGCCCCCGCACATTGCGCATCGTCGCCCATCCCGACAGCCCGATCACCTTCGAGACGTCGGAGCGGGTGACGGTCGATGTCCGCGGCTCGCGCGGCAATGATGTGATGGTCGGGCCGAAATACGGTGGCGCCACCTTTCGCGGTGGCGAGGGCGATGACCGGCTGATCGCCATTTCGGCGATGGAATCCTCGCGCCATCATTTCTACGGCGGCAGCGGCAACGACCACCTTGTCGGCGGCGGCGGTCGCGATGTGCTGGACGGCGGCACCGGCAACGACATGATCATCGGCACCGCCGCGCGCAACCTGATCTTCGCGGGGCATGGCAATGACGAGGTGACGGATGGCAATGCCTCCTCCGTCATCCACACCGGGCCGGGCCGCAACCGCGTCAACCTCGGCGGCGGCAATGATACGGTGCATGCCGGAACCGGCGTGAACCAGATCGACCCCGGCCCCGGTGCAGTGGTCTTTATCCTCGCTTACGGTGGGGTCACGCATGTCAGCCAGTGGGCCGCGTCGCAGCTTTACGACCTTTCCGCCTGGCCGAAACCGCCGCAGATCAACCGCCGTGCCGACGGGGCCGTCGATATCACCCTTGGCCTGTCTGTCCTGCGCATCCTCGGCGTCCCGGCTGACCATGACCTGACCCCCCAGATCAGCTCGCAAGAGAAACTGGTTTAACCGTCTCGTCTCATCGCTTATGGCTCAGCCAATCCACGGAGCATGCGATGAGCCTGAACACCTTCGGTCACCTTTTCCGCACCACCACCTGGGGCGAAAGCCACGGCCCCGCCATCGGCTGCACGGTCGACGGCTGCCCCCCCGGCGTGGCACTGACCGAGGCCGACATTCAACCCTGGCTCGACCGGCGCAAACCCGGCCAGAACAAATACACCACCCAGCGACAAGAGGCGGATGCGGTTCGCATCCTGTCGGGCGTGTTCGAGGGGCGGACAACCGGAACGCCGATCCAGCTGATGATCGAAAATACCGATCAGCGGTCCAAGGATTACGGCGATATCGCCCGGTCATTCCGGCCCGGTCACGCCGACATCACCTATCACCAGAAATACGGCATTCGTGACCCGCGCGGCGGCGGGCGGTCATCCGCCCGCGAGACGGCGGTGCGCGTGGCGGCCGGCGGTGTCGCCCGCAAGGTGCTGGCCGCACTGGCACCAGCGGTCAAGATCACCGGCTACATGGTACAGATGGGTCCGCACCGCATCGACCACAGCCGCTTTGACGCCGCCGAAATCGACCGCAACCCGTTCTGGACGCCCGACCCGCAGGCCGCTGCCGACTGGGCTCTCTATCTGGATGACCTTCGGAAATCCCATAACTCGGTCGGGGCGGTCATCGAGGTGGTGGCGACCGGCGTGCCCCCCGGCCTCGGCGCGCCGCTGTATGGCAAGCTGGATGCAGACCTGGCTGCCGCGATGATGTCGATCAACGCGGTCAAAGGCGTAGAGATCGGCGAGGGGATGGCCGCCGCCGCGTTGACCGGGGTGGAAAACGCCGACGAGATGCGCATGGGGCCGGACGGGCCGGAATATCTGACCAACCACGCCGGCGGCATCCTTGGCGGCATCGCAACCGGTCAGCCGGTGATCTGCCGGTTCTCGGTCAAGCCGACCTCGTCGATCCTGACCCCGCGCCGGACCGTGACCGCGGCGGGCGAGGAGATTGATCTGGTCACCAAAGGCCGCCATGACCCCTGCGTCGGCATCCGCGCCGTCCCGGTGGGCGAGGCGATGATGGCGCTGGTCCTTGTGGACCACCTCTTGCTTGACCGGGGGCAGACGGGGGGCGTGCGGGGGCGCATCGGCGGGTGACCCGTGGCAGGTCTTGCCGCACTGCCCGCAAAACCGGCCGGATCAGGGCGTCTCAGGCCGCCTTCGTGCCGCTGACGCGCGATAACTGAACCGCCAGAATGCCGGCCATCACCACGACCACCCCCAGAATATCCAGCGGGTGCACCGGCTCGCCCAGCACGATCGCGGCAATCGCCACCCCGAAAAACGGGTTGAGGAAATGGAACGCCGACGCCCGCACCGCGCCGATCCGCCCCACCAGGGCGAACCACAGCAACGTTGCGGCCAGCCCGGGGATCAGCACCTGGTAGGCAAAGGCCAGGATCAACGGCACGCTGTAGCGAATGACAATTGTCTCGAAGATGGCGGAAACCAACCCCAACACCACCGATCCGACCAGCATCTGTTGCCCCACGATCATCAGAAGATTGCCGCCGGGCGCCGTGCTCCGCATCGTCAGCGTCGCCACGGCCAGTGCCACTGCGCCGCCAAGGCAAAGCGCAATCCCCGCAAGATCGGCCCCGCCCGACACCCGCGTGATCATGATCAACGCCACGCCCGCCATCCCGACCATCAGCCCCGCCACCCCCAGCGGCGGCACCCGTTCAGCCAGAAACAACCAGCCCAGCAGCGCGACCACAAGCGGCATCGACGCCGCCAGAATCACCGCCAGCGACGCTTCCACCGATTGCATCGCCACGAAATTCAGCCCCAGATACAGCGCGTTCTGGCAAATGCCAAAGATCAGTACCGACTGTGCCTGCCCCCGCGTCAGCCGCCAGTCCTGCCCCAGCGCCCTGGCGACGACCACGGCGATCAGGCCGGAAATCGCAAAGCGCAGGCTTAGCGCAGCCAAAGGCGGGGCATGCGCCACAATGATCCGGGCGGTGGCAAAAGCCGATGACCACATGACCGCGAAAGCCACGCCCATCAATATCGCGCGAATGTCCAAACGCGGCTCCTTGCCTTGACCACAGACCGGCAACGCCGCGTTTGGCGTCGGTTTCACGGGCGGCCTGAAGCGCTTCATTCCGGGTCACGCAGGCCCGCATACCCGCCATGGCTGCGGTTGCCTTCGCATCCCGCCCGAACCTTACCAAGCCCGGTTGCCTGTCCCATCACCTGTCCCCAACGCAAAAGGGCCGCCCGAAGGACGACCCTTTCATGCCATGTCAGGCGCGGCAAGGATCAGCCGTTGACGACATCCTTCAGGGCCTTGGCGATGGTGAACTTCACCTGCTTGTCGGCGGCTTTGGTCATCGTCTCGCCGGTGGCGGGGTTGCGCACCTGACGCTCGGGGCGGGCGCGGCAGGCAACCTTGCCAAGACCCGGCAGCGTGATCGCGCCGCCATCAGCGACTTCCCGCGCCACGACGGCCGCGATGGCGTCCAGCGCCGCAGCAGCGGTCTTTTTGTCGCCGCCCATGGCATCGGCCACTGCGGCCACCAGTTGGGTCTTGGTCATCGGTTTGGACATGTGATCATCCCTTGTGTTGTTATTTTCATTCAACCGGCCCGCAGGCTGCAGGCGTCCGATCCCCGGGAACGAGGCCACTGCCCAAACACACAGTTTTATGGCTTAAATCAACCCCCGAACGAAAAGTGCAGTAGATTTAACGCTCTTTTCGCGAGGTCACAGGAAGGCGGTCTCTTCGAAACTGCGCAATTTCCGGCTGTGCAGGCGGCCAATGGGCGTGTCGCGGAGGCGCTCCATCGCCCGGATGCCGATCTGCAGGTGCCGGCTGACCTGCGTCTTGTAGAACTCCGACGCCATGCCCGGCAGCTTCAACTCGCCATGCAGCGGCTTGTCCGAGACACAGAGCAACGTCCCATAGGGCACGCGGAACCGAAAGCCATTGGCGGCAATCGTCGCACTTTCCATGTCCAGCGCCACCGCGCGCGATTGGCTCAGCCGCCGCACCGGGCCGGAATGGTCGCGCAGTTCCCAGTTGCGGTTATCGATGGTTGCAACCGTGCCGGTGCGCATGATGCGTTTCAGTTCATATCCCTCAAGCTGGGTCACATCGGCCACGGCGCGTTCCAGCGCGATCTGGATCTCGGCCAGTGCGGGAATGGGCACCCAGACCGGCAGGTCGTCGTCCAGCACATGGTCATCGCGCAGATAGGCGTGAGCCAGCACAAAGTCGCCAAGGCTCTGGCTGTTGCGCAGCCCCGCGCAATGCCCCACCATCAGCCAGGCATGCGGGCGCAGGACGGCGATATGGTCGGTTGCGGTCTTGGCGTTGGATGGGCCGACACCGATGTTGACCAGCGTGATCCCCTGCCCGTCGGCCCGTTTCAGGTGGTATGTCGGCATCTGCGGCAGCTTGGCCACCGGCTCGATCACCCCGTCTGGCCCGGTGATTTCCTGGTTCCCGGTTGCCACAAAGGCGGTGTAGCCGCTGGCGGGGTCGGCAAGCGCCGCGCGGGCGAAACCTTCGAATTCGTCGACATAGAACTGATAGTTGGTGAACAGGACGTGGTTCTGGAAATGCTGTGGATCGGTCGCGGTATAATGCGACAGCCGCGCCAGAGAGTAATCCACCCGCTGCGCTGTGAACGGGGCCAGCGGGGCCGAGCCGTCGGCGTAGCGTGTCATCACACCGTTGACGATATCGTCGTTGGTCGTTGCAAGGTCGGGCACGTCAAAGATGTCGCGCAGCGAAAACTCCATCACACCTTCCTGCGGCACCGACACACTGGGGTTGCCCGTCACTGCGAAATGCACCGGAATTGGCGTATCGGACGGGCCGATATCCACCGGGACCGCGTGGTTCTCGATCAAAAGCTCGATCTGCTGGATCAGGTAATTGCGAAACAGGTCCGGCCGGGTGACCGTGGTTGCATAGGTGCCGGGGCTCGACACATGGCCAAAGGACAGCCGCGAATCGACCTTGTCAAAGCTGGTCACCGTCAGGCGGATTTCCGGATAGAATGCCCGGATCCGTGTTGCTGGCCGCCCCTTCGCCACCGTGGCGCTGAAATGCTGGGCAAGGAACGCCGTCGCTTCGGCATAAAGCACCTCCAGCCGGGCGACGGCGGCGGCGGCATCGGTAAAACTTTGCCGCGCCTGTGCGGGCGGGCACAGCATGGCAGTCTGGGCGTCGTCGTGCATTCTTCGGTCCTGCAAATTGATCCGGCATATAACCCGAAACAACTGCACCTTCGCAAGTCACGCCGTGATGACGGTTCCGGCTCAGACCGTGCGGAACATCGCGATCAGCGCCCGGTCGCTGGCATGGTCTGCATCCACCTCCCGCGCCGCTGCACCATAGATTTCCACGTCGATCAGGTACAACGTGGTGATCCGGCCCGCTGCGACCAGCGCCTCAAGGCTCCGGTCGAAACCTGCCGCGGTCCAGACCCGCCGGTTGATCGACAGCGCCACCTGCGCGTCCGGCAGCGTCAGGTCCAGCAGGTTCGGCAACGCCTCCGGCCCGACATGCCCCGCCGTAAAGGTACCAGAGCTGACGATGCCGCGATACTGCCGGGGCAGGGCAATCGGCGTGGTGATGTCTGCCTGTACCAGGTGGCGGTAGATGCCCTTGCCAGCGGCCAGCTCCAGCATCTGGGCCGAGAAATCCACCGCATCAACCACGCCGGAGAACCCCATGCCGCGCAATTCCTCGGCCACAAGGCCGGTGCCGGCGCCCACGTCCAGAACCGGGCCGGTCGCTCCCGTTCCCATAAAGGCCGCCGCCACATGTCCCGGCAGGCGATACTCCATGTCTCTGGCGAACCCGCCGTCATAGGTTGCGGCCCAGCTGCGATAATAATCGAGGCACGCTTCCGGACCCGAAAGATCCAGTGCGCCCTTCAACCCCTGCTTTTGCATGCCCCCGACCCCGCTCAGGCTGGTATCATGCTCTGCGCGTCAGGGTGCTGCAAGTGACTTGCGCCCGCTGTCATGGCCCCCGATAGTCGCGCCATGCCCACGCTTCTTTCCCTTGGCCACGGTTATTCCGCCTCGGCCCTTGCCCGTCGGCTGATCCCCGCTGGATGGGCGGTGATCGGTACCAACCGCAGCCCGGCCCGGGCCGAAGCCTTTGGCAAAGACGGGGTCGAGGCGCTGCTCTGGCCCGCCGACCTTGCGCCTGCGCTGACGCGCGCCACCCATATCCTTGCCTCCGCTGCCCCGGATGCGGCGGGTGATCCGTTCCTGCAGGCGGTTCCGCAGATTGCCGAAAGCCGCGCCCAATGGGTCGGCTATCTGTCAACCACCGGCGTCTACGGCGATCATCAGGGCGGCTGGGTTGATGAGGATACGCCGCTTACCCCATCGTCCGATCGGGGCCGCTGGCGCGTTCTGGCCGAAACCCAGTGGCGCGCCACCGGGCTGCCCCTGCATATCTTCCGCCTTGCCGGCATCTACGGGCCCGGCCGCGGCCCGTTCGAAAAGGTCCGCGACGGCACGGCCCGGCGCATCATCAAGCCCGGTCAGGTGTTCAGCCGCTGCCATGTGGACGATATCGCCCAGGTGCTTGCCGCCTCGATCCGGCAGCCCGCACCAGGCACCGCCTACAACATCTGCGATGACAACCCCGCCCCGCCCGAAGATGTGCTGGCTTATGCCGCGCATCTGCTGGGCCTGCCCGAACCGCCCGCGATCCGGTTTGATGATGCCGAGATGACCCCGATGGCCCGCAGCTTCTACGGCGAATCCAAAAGGGTGCGGAACGACCGGATCAAGGCCGCCCTCGGTGTACGTTTGTTGTATCCGACATATCAGGCGGGCCTGGCCGCACTTCTGGCAGACGAATCCGGGCAATTCCAAACCTGATCATTTGGACGCATCCTGCACGGCCGGTCCGGAAGGTGCGAGATCGCAACTCTTTCGGTGCTACTGCGCAGCGATCTCGCGCGCCGGGGCCAACAGCCCCTCGGTCACCGCCGACAACGCCAGCGCCGCCGCCCCGTGCGCCCACAAAAGATCGCCCCAGGCATGGATCTCGATCGGCGGGCGCGGCCGACCGGAATTGATGGCAAGGTTGTCCATCTCGGCCAATGTCTCGGCGGCGTAAAGATAGTCGTACCGCATCCGCTCGCCCGACAGGATGATCAGCGCCGGATCGAACAGGTTGATCACATTCGACAGCCCCACCGCCAGATAGCGCCCGGCCCGGCGAAAGATCGACCGCGCGGTGGCGTTTCCGGCCTTGGCATGGTCATACAGGCTTTCCAGCAGCACGGCGATGCTCTGCCCTTCCTTGTGGCCCCAGTTCAGCGCCGTCGTCGCCTCACGCGCCAGCGCATAGTCGGCCACATAAGCCTCCAGACAGCCGCGCTGACCGCAGCGGCACAGCGCACCGTCCAGTTGCACCTTGGTGTGGCCCAATTCCATCCCCAGCCGCTGCGCGCCGCGATAGATGCGATGGTTCATCACAAAGCCCATGCCCACACCATGTTCGATGGTGACGACGGCAAAATCCGAAAGGCCCCGCCCGGCCCCGAACCACAGTTCGGCCAGCGCCACCAGATTGGCATCGTTGTCGATGCTGACCGGCAGCCCAAGCCGCGCCCCCGCTGCTGCCGCCAACGGCACCGAACGATCAAGCAGAACCGAGGACCAGAGCACCATCCCTTCGGCCACATCAACGAAACCCGGCACGCCGATGCCGACTGCCGACAGGTCGCTGCGCGCCATGCCTGCCTTGGCGCAGACGCGGTTCAGCAGCGCCTCGACGGCATCAAGGATCTCGGCCACCGCCATCGGCCCGGGTTTGCGGGGAATGACGTCGTCGGCGATAAGATTGCCTGCAAAATCGACGATCACGGCGGTATGTTCCCGGTCAGACAGCTTCATGCCCGCCACCCGATGCGCGTCGGCCCGGACCCCAAGTGCCACCGCCGGTCGCCCGCGCCCGGCATCGCCATCACGGGCGGCGGCGGCCTCTTCGATCAGCCCGGCCTCGATCAGTTCCAGCGCCAGCGTGGTGACCGAGGCCGGGCTGATCCCCAGATCCTTGGCCACTTGCACCCGGGGAATCAGTCCCGCCGCGCGAACGCATTCAAACACCTGCTGACGCAGCGGGCGCAGCGCGTATTGCAACGGCGCCATCAGCGGGCCGACGCCCTTGCGCCCTTCCGATCCATCCTCGCTGACAGCGCGCGGCGGCATTACTTTGATCTCCGAAGAAAAAATTGCACCGTTCACCGAAATTGCGCGTGCAGAATGCTGCAAAGCAGCAAAAATATGTACAATTCGTGGGCGAGTCCAACTTTGACCAGTATTTTTATTTTGACAACTGAAATTATTCACGGCATTTTTCCGCCCGTTCCGGCGACTCTGCCGGGCCGGCCATGCGCTGGCCGATATCCATAGGGAGGATACTGATGCGTACCGCAATTCTCGCCGCCGTCATGGCGGTGACTGGCTTCTCATCGGCTGCACTGGCCGAAGGCAAAAAAATCGGCGTTTCCTGGGCTTCGTTCCAGGAAGAGCGTTGGAAGATCGACGAAGCTGCCATGAAGGCCGCCATCGAAGCTGCCGGCGACGAATACATCTCGGCTGACGCCGAATCTTCGTCCGCCAAACAGCTGACCGATATCGAGGCGCTTATTGCACAGGGTGCCAACGCCCTGATCATCAACGCCTGGGACAAGGACGCCATCGGCCCGGCCATCGAAGCCGCCGCTGCCGAAGGTATCCCGGTCGTCGGTTATGACCGGCTGATCGAAGATGCACGCACCTTCTATCTGACGTTCGACAACATCGGTGTCGGCCGCATCATCGCGGAAAACGTGTTCGCTGCCGCGCCGAAGGGCAACTACGCGATCATCAAGGGCGACCCCGGTGATCCGAACGCCGC
>JAYSYZ010000153.1:0-10351 GCA_043727195.1 Paracoccaceae bacterium | reverse complement strand
TGCCCAAAAGATCTTCCAGCAGCTTGGCGATCATCGGCGATTGCGCCGTGCCACCATAGGCAGCTTTGGCGGCGACATAGGTCTGGTTGGTGATCGAGGCAAGGTCGAGGGGCACGCCGAATTCAGCGCCAAAGCCAAGCGCGAAGCCGAGATCCTTGAGCGCGAGGTCGATGTTGAAGGCGATGTCGTAGGAGCCGTTCAGGATCAGCGCGCCTTCGGTTTCATGGACGAAAGAATTGCCCGAGGATGCCGCAATCGCATGCCAGGCCTGCGCCAGATCGAGGCCGCCGCGTTTGGCCAGCATCAGCGCCTCGGACGTGGCTTTCAGGTGGATGAAGGCCAGCATGTTGGTGATGACCTTGATGATCGAGGATGATCCCAACGGCCCGATGTGAAAAATCCGGTCGCCCATGGCCTGCATCGCCGGGTGGTGCAGATCGAAAAGGTCGCGGTCACCGCCCGCCAGCATGGTTATCTTGCCCTGATGCGCCAGATGCACGCCGCCGGTGACCGGAAGTTCCATCATCCGCACCCCGGCATCGGCGGCGACTGTGGCCAGCCGCAGCACCTCATCCCGGCCCAGTGTCGACATCTCCACCCAGGACATGCCCGGTTTCATCTGGGGAAGGATCTGGCGCAGCACGCGTTCGGACACTGCGGGCGAGGGCAGGCAGGTGATGACGTGGTCAACCGAGGCGGCAAGCGCCCCGGCGCTGGTGGCCAGAATTGCCCCGTTTGCCACAAGGGGGGCGGCCAGAGCGGGGTTCAGGTCAAAGACCGTGACCTGAAAGCCCGCGTTGAGCAGACAGCCCGCGCAAGCCGCCCCCAGATTGCCAAGGCCGATGTAACCGTAATGCATGGTGTCCCCGTTGTCTTGTATGGCGGCGGCGCGATGGCCGCCGCAGCCGCTCAGCCGCCGTAGCCGACGATGCCCTTGACCTCGCAGAAGTCATGGATGCCCCAGTCGGCATATTCGCGGCCGTTGCCGGATTGCTTGTAACCGCCGAACGGGGCGGAGGTATCCCAGTCGGGATAATTCAGGTTCACCGTTCCCGCCCGCAGGCGGCGGGCCACGGGAATCGCATCCTCAACCGGCCCGGCGACATAGGCGGCCAGACCGTAAACCGTGTCATTCGCCATCCGCACCGCATCATCGACGGTGTCATAGGGCAGGATCGCGAGGACGGGGCCGAAGATTTCCTCTTTGGAAATCGTCATGTCGTTCTGCACGTCGCCAAAGACCGTCGGCCGCACGAACCAGCCACGGTTCAGGTCAGCCGGGCGGCCCGTGCCGCCGGTGACGAGGGTGGCACCTTCGTCGATGCCGGCCTGAATCAGGCGCTGGACCTTTTCGAACTGCAGCCTGGAGATCAGCGGCCCCATCGTGGTGCCTTCGGCCAGGGGATCGCCGGGGATGATTGCTTCGGCTGTGGTTTTTGCGACGGCCAGGGCTTCGGCCTGCTGGGCGCGCTGCACGAACATCCGGGTCGGCGCGTCGCAGGACTGGCCGGTATTGGACATGATGGCGTTGACCCCCGCCGTCACCGCCGCCGTCAGATCAGCGTTCGGCAAGATGATGTTGGCGGATTTTCCCCCCATCTCCTGCGCCACGCGCTTGGCCGTGGGGGCCGCTGCCGCCGCAACGGCGGTGCCCGCGCGGGTCGATCCGGTGAAGGACACCATATCCACCTCGGGGTGCACCGACATGCGGGCGCCGACCTCTGGCCCGGTGCCGTTGACCAGATTGAACACGCCCGCAGGCACGCCCGCGTCATGGCAGACTTGCGCGAACAGAACGCCCGAGAGCGGGGCAATTTCCGACGGTTTCAGCACCATGGTGCAGCCCGCGACCAAAGCCGGGGCGACCTTGCAGGCGATCTGGTTCATCGGCCAGTTCCACGGCGTGATCAGCGCGCAGACACCGATGCCTTCGTAGACGATGCGGGTGGTGCCACGATTGTATTCCCAGACCATTTCCTCGGCGGCCTTGATCGTCGCCTCCATATGCACCTGTCCTGCCCAGGCCTGTGCGCCGCGCGCCCATTCGATGGGGGCGCCCATTTCGGTGGACATGACTTGGGCGAAATCTTCGTAGCGGTCGTTATAAACCTCCAGGACCCGCTTCATGATGGCGATGCGGTCTGCCACCGGGCGCACCGTCCACGCATCGAACGCGGCCCTTGCGGCCATGATGGCGGCGTCGGCATCGGCCTGACCGCCGAGGGCCACTTCGCAGACGATCTCTTCGGTGGCGGGGTTTTCGACGCCCATGCGGGCCTTGGAGATGGGATCGACCCACTGGCCATTGATGTAGAATTTCAGCATGTTGGCGGGGATCATTGAAGCCTCACTTGAAGTGGATATTGTATTTCGCCCGGATGGCGGCGTCGAGTTCCGGATCAATCCGGGAGCCTGCCTTGGCCAGAATGGCATTCTTGCGGGCAATTGCGGTTTCTAGCAACAGGGGTTTTCCAGCCTCGACCCATTCCTTGGGGCTCATCCGGTTGCCGACATTGGGGTAGATGTATTCGGTCTGCATGAGTTTGAGGGTCTGGTCGGAGCCGAGGTAATGGCCCGGACCGCCAAGGCAGACTTCTTTCATCGCCTCGATGGAGGTGCTGTCGGGCGTCACGTCGATGCCGCGGACAAGCCGCATGGTCTGGCCGAGGAGGTCATCGCCGAGCACGAGGGATTCGAGGCAGAAGCCGAGGAGCGAGGCGTGCATCCCCACCGCCTCGTAGCACATGTTGAGGCCTGCGAGGCCTGCAAGGGCGTTGGTGATGCCCTGTTCCCAGCCGGCCTGCATGTCGGGAAGCTTGCTGTCGCTGATGCCGGAGGCCGCGCCGCCCGGCAGGTCGTAGAACCGGTGCATCTGCGCGCAACCGGCGGTCAGGAGCGCCTGTTCGGCACTGCCGCCGGACATCGCCCCGGTGCGCAGATCGCTGACGAAGGGCCAGGTGCCGAAGATGCAGGGCGCGCCTTTCTTGATGGCATTGGCATATACCACGCCCGCCAGACATTCCGCGACCGCCTGCACGATGGTCAGGGCAATCGGCGCCGGGGCGGTGGCACCCGCCTGCCCCGCCGACAGCAGAAGCATCGGCATGCCACGGCGGATGCAATCCTCCATCGTGATGCAGGATTCTTCGGCGAATTTCATCGGCGGGACAACGAAGCAGTTGGAGTTCGAGACGAAGGGACGCTCCAGCCACTTTTCCTCGCCGCCCGCGACCATGTGGAGGAGCTCGAAGCAATCGGCGACATGGGCGGGGTCGGAGAACGAGGTGCCGACGTGTTTGACGGTGCCGGACAGGCTGCCGTACAGGGTGTTGAGGTCCATGTCGCGGTTGTCGACCACATCCCGGCAGACCATCGTGCGCTGGTAGAAGTGGATGTTGTCTAGGTTGTCGACCAGCCGTGCGGCATCATAGAGATCCTGCGCGGTGCTGTCGCGGTAGGCCAGCGTGATCGGATCGACAATGTGCACCGCCGCGCCCGCCGTGCCGTAATGCACGTTGGAGCCGCTGAGGTGCAGGTCGTGGCGCGGGTCGCGGGCGTGCAGCGTGATATTGCGGGCCGCGACGGCCAGCATATCCTCGACCAGCGCGCGGGGAAACCGCAGGCGGCCGTCATCGCCCTGAACGGCACCTGCGGCAGTCATGATGTCCACGCCGGAGGGCGGGGCCTGTGACAGGCCGATCTCTTCCAGTGCCTGCAGGGCGGACTGGTGAATCTGGGCGATGCCCGCGTCGGTCAGGGGCTTGTAGCGGCCCCCCGGCATTCCGGGCCGCACCGGGCGCACGTCATCGGCCAGGGGGGCGGCGCGCATCGCCACGCGGGCGGACCGGCCACCGGGGCGGCGGGCACGGGCGGGTTCACAGATTTCGCCAAGGTCTGTCATTGTGCATCGCTCCCACGGGTTAAGAGATCGTCGATTTCATTGCCTGAAGCGGCCCCGGCAAGTGGGGCGAAAGAGCCCTGCCCCAGCATCGCCGACAGGCTGTCGCGGATCGCGGCATGGGTCAGGCGGGCAATCTGGCTGCCGGTGGAGATGCGGCGGACGCCCATGGCGGCGAGTTCCGCCACAGTCAGGGATTTCAGCGGTCCGGCTGCAAGCGCGTTGACCGGTCTGGTCACCGAAGCCAGCAGCTGTGCCAGTTCAGCCTTGCCGGGGGGCACCGGAAGATACAGAAGGTCCGCCCCCGCCACCTCGAACGCCTGCAGGCGGCGGATTGCTTCGGTAAGGGGATAGCTGCCGTTCATCACGCCATCGGCGCGGGCGCACAGAATGAAGGGGCGGCCAAGGGCGCGGGCGGCAGCGGCAGCGGCGCGGATGCGGTCGACGGCCAGATCAAAGGCGTAGGCGGGGGTGCCTGCCACCATCTGCGTATCCTCGATGGATAGGCCGGACAGGCCCGCCTCTGCCGCCAGCCGCACGGTTTCGGCCACCGCCTCAGGGGCTTCGCCAAAGCCGTTCTCGAAATCACCACTGACCGGCAAGGGCGTGGCCGCCACCATCATTTCGGCATGGGCCAGTGCTTCATCCCGGGTGACACCGCCCATGTCGGCACGGCCCAAGGTGAAGGCATGTGCCGCCGACGACGTTGCCAGCGCCTGCGCGCCAAGCGCCGCCATCATGCGCGCCGAGCCGGTATCCCAAGGGTTCGGGATGACGAAACATCCCGCCTGATGCAGATCATGGAACGCCTGATGCCGGGCGGCCAGCGTCATGCCCTGATCCTTTCGGAGGTCGGATCGTACATCGGCACCAGCGAGGCAATCGCTGCGTGGCGCACGCCTGCCACCTCGATCTCGTAGGTCGCGCCGAGGATCTCGGCATCGGTCTGCCCCTTGCAGGGCACATACCCCATGCCGATGGCACCACCAAGGAAATGGCCATAATTGCCCGAGGTGACCGGGCCGATGATCTTGCCGTCGCGCACCAGCGCCTCGTTATGAAACAACAGCGGCCCCGGGTCGGTCAGGCGGAACTGCGTCAGCTTGCGCGCCAGACCTTCGTCTTGTTTCCGCAGCACGGCGTCGCGCCCGATGTAACCGTGCTTCTTGCGGCTGGCGGCAAAGCCGAGGCCCGCCTCAAGCACATGATCTTCGTCGGTGATGTCATGGCCCCAGTGGCGATAGGCCTTTTCGATGCGGCAACTGTCGAGCGTGTGCAGGCCGCAAAGCTTGAGCCCCAGATCGGCCCCCGCCTGTTCGATCGCCTCGAAGATATGCGCGGTCTGGTCGGTGGGTGCGTAAATCTCCCAGCCAAGCTCGCCCACATAGGTCACGCGGTGAGCGCGGGCGAGGCCCATGCCGATCTCGATTTCCCGCGCTGTGCCAAAGGGATGGGCGGCATTGCCGAAGTCATTCGGACTGACGCGCATCATCAGATCCCGCGCCTTGGGCCCCATCACGCACAGAACCGATTCAGCTGCCGTCATGTCGGTGATCACGGCAAAATCATCTCCCAGATGCGCCCGCAGCCAGGCCAGGTTGCGCTGCAGGGTCGCCCCCGGCACCACCAGCAGATAGGCGGTTTCCGACAGGCGCGTCACTGTAAGATCGGCCTCGATCCCGCCGCGATCATTCAGCAACATCGTGTAGACAATCCTGCCTGCGGGCACATCCATCTGGGCCGAAGCGATGCGGTTGAGGAACCGGCAGGCATCGCGCCCTTCGACCCGGATCTTGCCGAACGAGGTCATGTCGAAGAACCCGACGCCCTGGCGGACGGCCAGGTGTTCGGCGCGCTGGTTGTCAAACCAGTTCTGCCGTTTCCAGGAGTAACGGTACTCCCGCTCCTGCCCGTCATCGGCGAACCAGTTCGCGCGTTCCCAGCCTGCCACCTCGCCGAAGACTGCACCGCGCGCCTTGAGATGGTCGTGGATCGGTGAGCGGCGCACCCCGCGCGAGGTTTCCACCTGACGGTAGGGGAAATGGTCGGCGTAGAGGAGGCCGAGCGTTTCGCTGACCCGCTCCTTCAGGTATTTTCGATTGCGTTGAAAGGGTTGCGCGCGGCGGATGTCGACTTCCCAAAGATCGAACGGCGCTTCGCCTTCGGTGATCCAGTGCGCCAGCGCCATCCCCGCGCCACCCGACCCGGCAATGCCGACGGAGTTGTACCCGGCGGCGATCCAGTAGCCGCCCAGTTCCGGTGCCTCGCCCAGATAGTAGCGGTCATCGGGGGTAAAACTTTCGGGGCCGTTGAAGAAGGTGTGGATGCCGGCGGTCTGGAACAGCGGCAAACGGTTCATCGCGTGTTCGAGGATGGGTTGGAAATGATCCCAGTCTTCGGGAAGGGTATCGAACATGAAATCGTCGCGGATGCCCGCCTGCCCCCACCCTGTCATGCCCCAGGGTTTTGCTTTCGGTTCGAACGCACCGATCATCATCTTGCCGGCGTCGGATTTGTAATAGGCGCATTCGTCGGGCACCCGCAGGACCGGCAAATGGCCAAGCCCGTCAATGGGTTCGGTGACGAGGTAGAAGTGTTCGCAGGCATGCAGCGGCAGGGTGACGCCGGACGCTTCGGCCAGATCGCGGCCCCACATGCCGCCGCAGTTGACCACCACGTCGGCGGTGATGTGGCCGGGCTGGCCATCGGGGTCGATGAAATCAACGCCGGTCACGCGGCCCGCAGCTTTGGTGACTCCGGTCACCTTGGTATATTCGAAGATCTGCGCGCCGCGCATCCGGGCGCCCTTGGCCAGCGCCATGGCGATGTTGGCTGGGTCGCACTGGCCATCCAGCGGCAGGGCCACCGCGCCGACCACGCCGTCGATGTTGAGGTGCGGGTAGTTCGCCTTGGCCTCGCCGGGCGAGATCTCGTGCACCTCGACGTCGAAAATCCGCGCGACGGTGGCCTGGCGCAGCAATTCCTCGTGTCGTGCCCCGGTCAGGGCCACTGAGATGGAGCCGACCTGCCGCATCCCGGTTTCAACCCCGGTTTCGGCGGCGAGTTTGACATAGAGGTCGGCCGAATACTTCGCCAGCCGCGTCATGTTGGCCGAGCCGCGCAATTGCCCGATCAGCCCGGCTGCGTGCCAGGTGGTGCCGGAAGTCAGTTGCTTGCGTTCCAGCAGCACCACATCCGTCCAGCCCATCTTGGCCAGATGATAAGCGACCGAGCAGCCCGAAATGCCGCCGCCGATGATCACGGCGCGGGCGGAGGTGGGAATGGTCATGCGTCAGGCTCCGCGGTCAGTAGCACCAGTTTTCCAGGGTAGCGCCCGGCTGCCAGATCGGCCTGCGCGCGGGCGATATCGCGCAGCGGGTAGGTTTTCGAGACGACGGGGCGGATGCGGGCGGCGTTGATGATGGTGACCAGTCCGGCAAACACCTCGCGCGGCTGGTGGGTGCAGCCGAGGATGGTCAGGTCGTTGAGATAGACCGTGCGCAGATCGCCCGTCACCATCGGCCCGGCAACCGCACCCGAGGTGGCATAGCGCCCGCCGGGGCGCAGCGCGTCGAGCCGGTCTTGCCAGCCGTCGCCGCCCACCACATCGATCACCACGTCAAAGGCGCGCGGGTTTGGCACGCTGTCGCGGGCGATCACCGCCGCGCCTGTCGCGCGCACCACCTGCGATTTGGCCAGTGAACACTGCCCGGTGACATCGGCCCCGCGCAACAGGGCCAGTTGCACCGCCGCCAGACCGACCCCGCCCGACGCACCCGTGACCAGCACGCGTTCGCCCACCGCCACGGCGGCGCGCGAGATGAGGTTGAACGCCGTGCTGTAAGCGCATGGCATCGCACCGATTTCGATGTCCGACAGCGGCGAGGCGGATACGTCATACAAGTAGCGCGCCGGCACCACGCAATATTGCGCGAAGGCGCCGTCATATTCCGACCCGATCACCGAAATCGCCAGCGGATTGTCCGGTGCCGGTTCCGGCTGGCAGGTTGAACAGGTGACGCGCGCGCCAATGGCCACGTCGGTCACGCCGTCGCCGAGCGCCACAACGCGCCCACAGAGATCGCCGCCCTGAATGCGCGGAAAGGCCATCGGCCCCATCCACCCCGCCGCACGCCCCTCGCCATACCATCCGACGCGGGTGTTGATGTCGGTCATGTTGACGCCTGCGGCGACGACCCGCACCAGCACCTCGCCCGGCCGGGGGCGCGGCACGGGGATGTCGTCGCGCCAGACCAGTGCATCAGGCCCGCCGTGGCGGATGAGGTGCACGCCGGACATTGTTGCGGGCAACATCGTCATGCGCGGATCCGTTCATTCCCGGCATCCCAGACCGCACCGTGACCGATGACTTCGGCGGCCAGCCTGTCACCGAAGGCTTCCACTTCCAGCAGGGTTCCGGGTATGGCCAGTTCGGCCTTGAGCATGCCCAGCGCCACGACATGACCGGCGCGGTAGCCCATCGCGGCCGAGGTCACCTCGCCGACGATGCGCCCGCCGGACCAGAGGTTCGCCATGTAGGGTGGGTCACAGGGGCCGGTCGCCACCTTCAGCGACACAAAGCGCCGGGCCACACCGCGCTGCTTTTCCGCCGCGAGTGCCGCCTTGCCAGGAAAGTCTTTCGTCCAGTCGATGAACCGTTCCAGACCGCCTTCGAGCAGCGAATAATCGGTGGACAGATCGCCCTTCCAGCTGCGGTAACCCTTTTCGATCCTGAGGGAATTCAGCGCCTGCATCCCGAAGGGCACCGCGCCGCCGGCGATGAGCGCAGCATAGATCGCGGGCGCATCGGCGGTGTCGCAATGCACCTCCCATCCCAGTTCGCCGGCAAAACTGACCCGGATCAGGGCCACGTCGCGGCCCGCCACCCGCGCTTTGAACTGCACCGACAGCCAGGGCAGCGACAGATCCCCCTCGGTGATCGGGGCGAGAAGATCACGCGCCCTTGGGCCGGTGACGATAAAGCAATGGATGCGGTCGGACCAATCTTCCAGCGCCACGCCATCCGGCAGGCCCCGGCGCAACAGGTCGGCGTCATGGCGTTGTGCGACCGATGCGGTGATGACGCCGATATCGGCGTCACTGAACGGCAGCACTGTCATCTCCGTGACGATCCGGCCGCGCGCATCGGGGAAATAAGCCAGACCGATCTTGCCCGGTTGCGGCAGACGGCTGGCGGTCAGCCGGTCGAGATGCGCCCGCGCGCCGGGGCCTGCCAGCCTGAGCCGGGTGAAACCGGGCAAGTCGAGCACGCCCACACCGTCGCGCACCGCAGCGCATTCGGCGGCAATCCGCGCCTGCCAGGGGCCTGCACGGCCCCAGATCTGCGCCGCCTGCCAGGTGGTATCGTCGCCGGGTCTGGCAAACCATTCCACCCGTTCCCAGCCGTTGTAGGGCGCCATCACGCCACCTTGGGCCTTCAGCCGGTCATGCAGGGGTGAAAGCTTGCGGTCCGGTGCCGCTGGCCAGCGCGCCATCGGGAAGTGCATGGCGTATTCGTGGCCATAAACCTCCATCCCCTTTTTCACGCAGTATTCCGGGTCCTCGAACCCCGTGAAACGGCGCGGATCGCAGGACCACATGTCCCATTCAGTCGCCCCCTCGGTCACCCATTCGGCCAGAACCTTGCCCGCGCCCCCGGCCTGACAGATGCCGAAGGTGAAGACGCAGGCCTCGAACGCGTTCGGCACGCCCGGCATCGGGCCGATCAGCGGGTTGCCGTCGGGGGTATAGGGGATCGGGCCATTGATCACCTTGGTCAGGTTCGCCTTTGCCAGCAGGGGCACCCGGGCCATGGCATCGTTGATGTGCCACTCCAGCCGGTCCAGATCGTCGGGATACAGCTGAAAGCTGAAGTCATCCGGCATCGGGTCATCCGGCGTCGCCCAATGCGCCCGGCAGGTGGTCTCGTAAGGGCCAAGGTTAAAGCCCATCTTTTCCTGCCGCAGGTAGTAGCTGCTGTCGACATCGCGCAGCAGCGGCAGCTTGTGGCCAGACTCCTTCGACCAGGCCTCAAGCTCGGGAATGGTGTCAAAGAGCATGTACTGATGGCTCATCACCATCATCGGCACCCGGCGGCCGAACAGGGCACCGACCTGCGCTGCATAATAGCCGCCCGCGTTCACCACAAATTCGGCCCGCACCTCGCCTTTCGGCGTCGACAATATCCATTCGGCCCCGGTCCAGCGCGCGGCGGTCACCGGGCAGAAGCGTTCGATCCGCGCGCCCATCTGCCGCGCGCCGGTCGCCAGCGCCTGAGTCAACTGCGCCGGGTCGATATCCCCGTCATAGGGGTCATACAGCGCCCCGGTCAGATCATGGGTCTCGACGAACGGGTAACGCGACTTGATTTCGTCCGGTGACAGGACCTGCAGGTCCATCCCCTGAGTGCGGCCCATGCCGGCGACCTTCCTGAATTCCAGCAACCGTTCTTCG
>JAYSYZ010000152.1:0-10387 GCA_043727195.1 Paracoccaceae bacterium | reverse complement strand
AGACGGAAAAAAGCGCGAACGCCCGCCGCCAAGTCCTTGCGGTTAAACGCCAGTCCGCCCCCAGCAAAAACCCTGCCCGCCGTTGCATTCACCCTCTGTTAACCTCGCCGACCCCAGTCACCATCCACTCCGTCTTCGATTCGGACGGCCGCCGGATCGCCGAGTACACCGAGACCTCCGGCGCGCTCATCCGCGAATACGCGTGGCTCGGCTGGGACCCGATCGCGGTCATCGAGGGCGGCACCATCTCCTTCGTCCGCGCCGACCACATCGGCCGCCCGGTCTTCGCGACGAACTCCACCGGAGCGAAAGTCTGGACCGCCACCTACACCCCCTTCGGCGGCGTTCACACCAGCACCGGCACTCTCCCCACCGCAAGGTTCCCCGGCCAATGGTTCCAGAGCGAATCCGGCCTCCACCAGAACTGGATGCGCGACTACGACCCGACGACGGGGCGGTATCTGGAGGCGGACCCGCTGGGGCTGGTGGACGGGGCGAGTGTGTATGGGTATGTGGTGCAGAACCCGGGGAGGTGGATTGATCCTTGGGGAGAGGACACCGCCATCTTGAATGGTCCAGTGTCGCTTCCTGGGCCTTCTATTTCGTTCCCCAAGCCTAGTATTGGTGGTGCAGCTGCCCTTGGGGAAATAGTCGGATGGTGTGTTTCGAAGATCGCCCTGCCATTGGCGCTGGTATGGCCAAACCAGCTATCGGATGGTACATGCAACGATCAATGCAATGCGATGGCCGCAGAACACACGAAGGGTGCCAGGCCCTCTACAAAACCTCGACACGAAGAAGGGGAAGCGCGGAGGGACAAGGATCGTGGTGGCGAAAAAGGTGATCAAGCGCGGGATCCACCAAGAAAGCCACCACCTGGATACAAAGGACCATGGCCTCCTAAAGGTAAGTAACGGATATTCCATGTCACGCAGAGTTAACAGAAATTATCGCAGTGCGTTGAAGCTCGAACGGGAAGGAGGAGAGCCATCTGATGTTTTGGCTCTCCTCAAGGCTGCCTCTGGAGAGGGCTCTGCCGATGCAGACTACGCACTGGGAACACTATTTCTGCACGGAAAGTATGTCGCTCCCGAACCAGAGTTGGCATTGAAATACCTGCGCGCCGCAGCGCTTGAGATGCATCCGGCAGCGCTTTTCGACTTGGGAAATGCGCTTGAGACTGGGGAAATCGTAGATCAGGACCTTCGTGGGGCATTCCGATGCTATCTCCACGCAATGACCTTTGGAGATAGAGATGCTATTTACGAAGTTGCTCGATGCTTTTACTACGGAATCGGAACTCGCAAGGATAAGGTTGTCTATGAAGACCTAGTTACGGCAGACGAGTTCTATAAGCGAAAGAAGTCGCGGAGAGCGGCGAAACCCGCCGGTAGCTGATCAGCGAGCCTTAACGTGGCCGCCCAAGCAAGCGTAGCAACTGTCTTTCAGGCTGACTTTCGGACGTAGTCTTGGCCGTTTCTGACGATGGCATTGAGGATGGCGAGGAGCTTTCGTGCGCAGCGAGCCGTAGGTCGGGGTTCACCCCGACTCTTATCTGACCCTTTGACCGTCAGATCATGGTCAACAACACCCTAATGAAATTCACGAAATCCTGCATGATCAAAGCCTTACCCGCATTATCAACCTTGATAACACGCCGCGGGCCCCCTCCCCTCCGGTCCCGGAGGGCGCAGCGGACGGCCCCTCTCGGCCCCGGCTCCGACCGCTTCTCCATCCTCACCTCGCCGACCCCGGTAACCATCCACTCGGTCTTAGATTCGGACCGTCGCCGAATCGCCGAGTACAACAAGACCTCCGGCGCGCTGATCCGGGAATACGTCTGGAACGGCTGGGGGCCCGTCGCGGTGATCGAGGGCGGCGTGGTCGCCTACGTCCGCGCCGACCACATCGGCCGCCCGGTCTTTGCGACGAACGCCACCGGAGTGAAAGTCTGGACCGCCACCTACACCCCCTTCGGCGGCGTCCACACCTCCACCGGCACCCTGCCCACCGCAAGGTTCCCCGGCCAACGGTTCCAGTCTGAGTCAGTCCTACACCAGAACTGGATGCGCGACTACGATCCAACGACCGGGAGGTATCTGCAGGCCGACCCGCTGGGGCTGGTGGACGGGGCGAGTGTGTATGAGTTTGAGCCCGATGGTGTTCACTGACCCGATTGGGGAGTTCATTCCGGCAGCCGTCTGGCGCGCAGTCGGAATCGAGAGCGCTGTCATACTGATGTACCAGATTATTGCGCGGAGGACTGGGAAGACTATTTCTGGATTTCTCTCCATAACCTGAATCCGGGCAAGAAGTTGTGTCGTCATGCAAGGGTTTCGGTGGTGGGGTGGGCCACCGCGCGGCGGGCCAGGCGGTGCCTATAGTGCAGACCGCGGTCCATTCAGTTGGTATGATACGGTCGATGGACTACGAACGATAAGCACCAAAAGGATTGGGTGGCAGAGTTTGGGCAGCCTTGGCCCAAGGACTCAGAGGCCGGCAGGAACCAGTATGTTTCACACGAGAAACGTCACCGACCGTGGAAGGTTGCAATAAATGATGGGAGTTGGGCGGTTGGGCGACGCAAGGCGGTGGTTGCATCGCCGCTCGCCCTCGCCGGCAGTGTGCCGCGTTGCCGCAGGCTGTCACGCAATCTTTATGACCGGTACCCGCTCGACCCACTGGTGGCGCGCTCGGGCTGCGTTAAGGTGCGTTATCCAACAAGGCAGGATAGGATGACCCGCAAACCGACGCCCGCCCCAAGTCCAACCCGCCGGATGCGGGGGTTTGAGGCTGCAGCCGGTCTGGTAAAAGATCCGATCCGTGCTGCGGGCGAGGCGCGGGGCTTTGCGGTGGCACGGTTGCTGACCCATTGGGCCGAGGTTGCGGGCGCTGATCTGGCGGGCAAGACCCGGCCGGTGAAGATCGGTTATGGCCGCGAAGGCATGGGTGCCACGCTGACCCTGCTGGTGAAACCCGCCGAGGCGCCGATGGTGCAAATGGGCTTGCCTGCGTTGAAAGAGCGGGTGAACGCGGTCTACGGTTATGCGGCGATTGCCCGCATCCATCTGACCCAGACCGCCGCCACCGGCTTTGCCGAGGGGCAAGCCGAGTTTACCCCGGCCGCCAAATTGCCCGCAACTCCCGACACCGCCATCGTGGCACGCGCCGCCGAGGCCGCAGGCGGCGTTGAAGACCCAACGCTGCGCGCCGCTCTTGAAGTGCTTGCACAAAACATCTTAACTCGTCGCGCATGAAAAAGGACGCTGACCCATGTTGAAGCTGAACCGCCGGGCGCTGATCGCCCTTGCCGCCGCGATGGCCACAAGTCCGGCCTTTGCTCAGGAAACCGCGCCGGAATCCACACCGGCAGCGCCCGCTGCGGAGCCGGTCGATTTCTCGATGGGCAGCCCGGATGCCAAGGTGAAGATCGTCGAATACGCGTCATTCACTTGTCCGCATTGCGCGAATTTCCATGCGGCCGTCTTCAAGGATCTGAAGAGGGATTACATCGACACTGGTAAGGTGCAATTCACTCTGCGTGAGGTGTATTTTGACCGCTACGGCCTGTGGGCGGCGATGGTGGCACGGTGCGGCGGTGACATGCGTTACTTCGGTATCCACGACATCCTGTTCGCGACCCAGCAGGATTGGGCGGGGTCCGACGATCCGGCGGTTGTGGTGGACAAGCTGAAAACCATCGCGGTTTCCGCCGGGATGGAGGCTGCGGACGTCGATGCCTGTCTGAATGATCAGGCCAACGCCGAGGCGCTGATCAAGCGTTTCGAAACCAACATGGCCGCCGATCAGGTCGAAGGCACCCCCACGATCTTTGTGAACGGCACCAGATACGGCAACATGAGCTACGCCGATCTGAAGGACATCCTCGACGCCGAACTGGCCAAGTAAGGTGTCGGCCCCGCTTGAGGGTATTCGCGTCATCGAACTGGCGCGGATCCTGGCTGGGCCCTGGGCAGGCCAGACCCTGGCCGACCTTGGCGCCGACGTGATCAAGGTCGAGGCGCCCGAAGGGGATGATACCCGCCGCTGGGGCCCGCCATTCATCGACAACGGCGGCGAGTTGTCGGCTGCCTATTTCCACGCGACAAACCGCGGCAAACGGTCGGTTGTCTGCGATTTCAGCCAACCCGAGGGGCAAGAGATTGTCCGCCGTCTGGTCGCAGATGCCGATGTGGTGATCGAGAATTTCAAGGTCGGCGGCCTGGCGAAATACGGGCTGGACTGGGAAAATTTGCGCCACGTGAACCCCCGGCTGATTTATTGTTCGATTACCGGCTTCGGGCAGACCGGGCCTTACGCTCACCGCGCGGGGTATGACGTCATTATTCAGGGTATGGCCGGGCTGATGTCGGTCACCGGCGCGCCGGACGGCCAGCCGCAGAAGGTGGGCGTCGCGGTGACCGATATCTTCACCGGCGTCTATGCCGCCACGGCGATCCTTGCCGCCCTTGTGCAGCGAGGGCGTACAGGGGTCGGCCAGCAGATCGACATGGCATTGATGGATGTGGCGACAGGGATCATGGCCAATCAGGCAATGAACTACCTTGTGTCGGGCAAGGCTCCGGGCCTGATGGGGAATGCCCATCCGAACCTTGCCCCATACGCGGTGTTCGATTGCGCCGATGGCTGGCTGATCCTTGCCGCCGGGAATGATGGGCAATATCAACGGCTGTGCCGGATTCTGGGACTGCAGGACATGGCGGACGCGGCTGAGTTTCGCACGAATGCTGACCGCATTGCCAACCGCGCTGCGCTGACCGCTCGGATGACCGCAGCGACGAAAACATGGACTAGCATCGACCTTCTGGCCGCCTGCGAGGCCGAAGGCGTGCCCGCCGGGCCGATCAATAATCTGGCAGAGGTGTTCGCCGATCCGCAAGTGCAGGCGCGCGGGATGCAGATCGCCCCAGGTGGCCTGCCGGGTATGCGCAGCCCGATGACGTTTTCCGGTGCCGAACTGGCGCTTGAACGCCCTGCGCCCAGGCTGGGCCAGCATCAGGCCGAGGTTCTGGCGAAAAGGTAGGGTTGCTCGTCACCCCGGAGCGGCGGTAGCAGCGTTCACAATCCCAGCCGGTCCAACGCAAGATCCAACGCCGACCAATCATCAATCCTCAGCCGCACGACAAACGTCAGAACGCTGGCCCTGAACTCCGGCGGCAGGCGGGCTGCATCCTTTTCGGTGGTCACTAACTGGGCGTTCAGGCCGCGCGATTCAGTCTGAAGCCTGTGCAGCAATGTAGCCGACAGTGGCTGATGATCTGCCAGCGCTTCGCCGCGCAGCACCACTGCCCCTTCGGCGCGGAGCGTGGCAAAGAAACGCTCCGGATCCGCGATGCCTGCAAAGGCAACGACGCGTTGACCCTGCCAGTCCATGCCCATTTTCAAAGGCGCAAGGTGGCCGGACACATGCGGCAGGCGGATTGCGCTGCCCCATTGCTCGAGGAACCGGGCCTGCGCCAACTCGCCGCCGATAGACAACACCAGATCGGCCCGCTTAAGGCCGACGGCGACCGGCTCGCGCAGCGGCCCTGCCGGCAGGCAGCGCCCATTGCCAAAGCCGCGCGCCGCATCGACCACGATCAGCGACAGTGCGGGCTTGACGGACGGATTCTGGAACCCGTCATCCATTACGACCACCTGCGCCCCCGCGGCTTCGGCAGCGCGTACTGCTGCGGCACGGTCGCGCGCCACCCAGACCGGCGCGAATGCGGACATGAGCAGGGGTTCATCCCCCACCGCGTCCGCGCCATGCCGGGAAGGATTAACCTGAACCGGCCCGGTCAGCCTGCCGCCATAGCCACGGCTGACCACCTGCACCGCGAGGCCGCGCGCTGTCAGCCGGTCAATAAGCGCGATGGCGGTCGGGGTCTTGCCGGTGCCCCCGATATTCAGGTTGCCGATACAGATCACCGGCACTTGCGGCTCATAGCCGGGCCGAAGCCGCCTGCGTGCCGTCGCCGCTGCGTAAAGCCGGCCCAGCGGTGCCAGCAAACGCGCGGCCAGCGCTGGCCGGTCAGGTGGCGTGAACCAGAACCCCGGCGCGCGCATCAGCCTTGCTTTCGTGATGCTGGTGACATGATGGCCCCGTCCATGACCCTGTGGGAGGATTATCTTAGCCGGACAATCTGCGAAAGAGGGCCTCAGTCCGCGCCGTCCATCAAGCTGCGAATAAGCTGCAAGGCGTTTTCCGTCACCTCGGCCCCGTCGGTTGCCACCGCCCAGGCGGCCTGTGCCAGCCGTGCCGTGCGGTCAGGGGCCAGCATGTCGCCCAACGCCTCGCCCAGATCATGGGCCGAGGTGATGGCGCGGGTCGCGCGGGCCGCGCCCAGCCGACCGATGATCGTGCCGTGGCGCCCTGCCCGTGGCCCGTGCAGGATGGCCGAGCCGAGGGCGGCAGCCTCCATCGGATCGCGGATGGCACCGGTGCCTTCCAGGCTGCCGCCCAGAAAGCAGATGGGAGCCAGGCGATACCACAGCCCGTATTCCGCCGGGTTGTCGACGATGAAGACCTCGGTCTCGGGGTCAGGCTCCTGATCCAGCGCGCGATGGGCGACGGCCCAGCCGTCGTCGGCTTCGATCCGCCGGGCCAGCGGTTCGGCGCGGGCGGGGTCGGCTGGCAGCACGATCAGCAACAGGCGGTGCGCCTGTTGCAGCGCCATCCGGTGGGCATGCAGAACTGCAGCCTCTTCCGCCTCGGGCAGGCTGACGGCGAACCAGACCGGCCGGGCGGCGAACAGTCGCGCCAGTGCGGCGCGTTCCGCCTCCAGACACGGCAGGACGGCGCTTTCGTCTTCCATCCGGCCGGTCACCGCCACCGCCGATAGCGGCGCACCGGCCTTGCGGAAGGCGCGGGCCGCCGCTTCGTCGACCGCGCTGATGTGGCGGAACCCGGCAAGGGCCGACCGCATCAGACCGGGATACCAGCCGTCCCGTTCGTGCGGCAGCGAAGGGCGGCTTGCGTCAACCAGAAGGACCGGCAGCTTTCGCTGGGCCGCCTCGTGCAGGGCGGCGGGACGGATCTCGCCTTCACCGAAGATCGCGATCTCGGGCCGCCAGTGATCGAGGAACCGGCGCACTTCGACCGGCGTGTCGGTGGGGGGGCGCTGGATCACGATACCGTCGCGGGGGGCGATGTCGGCGGGGCAGGTGACAACGGTGCTGATCCCGTCTTCGTCGCCCAGCCGCCGGGCCAGCGCCATGATCGAGCGGCTGGCATCGACCGAGGGGGCGTGCAGCCAGGCGAGCCGTCCGCCGGGGCGGGGCGGGCGCGCGGGACCCGCATCCGGATCGCGGCGCTGCCCGAGATTGTAGAGCGTGAGGCCGAGCGAGGGCACCATGGATCAGCGCCCGAGTTCCTCGGTTGCGGAGCCGGGCTTTGCCTCGTCGCGCAGGCGGTGGATATGGGCGATGAAGTAGCGCATGTGGGCGTCATCGACGGTTTGCTGCGCCTGGGCTTTCCAGGCGAGGAAGGCGGACTGGTAATCGGGAAACATGCCGACGATGTGCAGGGATGCGACGTCACGGAAGACGTTGGTTTGCGGGTCCACCAGTTCGCCGCCGAAGACGAGGTGCAGGCGCTGGGTCATGGGTCGCTCCGTTCCGGTGAGGTCGGGCGGCAAGGTATCCGGGATTGGGTTTGGGGGGAAGATGGGTGTGATAACACGCGTGTTATGAGAGGTAAGCAATTGAAAAGAAGCAATATCACGAATTTTGTTCAGGTTTCGGTAACCAAGTTGGGGGTGGAAATGCTGGTCTCGTGCTCGGGTTATCCGGCGGGTCGCGTCTGTTCCGCCTTACCCCCGTGCGGAGAAAATCCACGACCGCCGAATGTCGGCGTACTTGCCTGAATATCGCGGAGGGCGCATGCTTTTTGCGATGTTGAGCGAAGCAGCAGTCGATGCAGGCATGACAACGCGATTTTCAGATAAAGGAGTTTGTGCAGTGGATTTCCAAACACTCGAAACCAATCTGGATGCTTTGATTGCGCTTTGGTCGCCGGATCGCCCGGCGCGGCTGGCACGGGTGGCGCTTGAAAAAACCGATTTCGATGATCTGGCTGCGGCTGGCCTGACGCTGACCGGGGTGCCGGTCAGTCACGGCGGTTTGTGGCTGGATGCGGCGCATTCTGCGGCACAGGTCGCAAGGATGTTGCGCAAGCTGGCCGTCGTGGACCCTTCGCTGGCCCTGGTTACGTCGATGCATCCGTCCGTCCTGCTGCTTTGGCTGGTGGGGTCGAAAGATGCAGAGCCAGCCGGTTGGAAGGAACAGCGCGACAGCGTGTTTGAGGATGCGAAAGCCGGTCACTGGTTTGGCACGATCGCGTCCGAGCCGGGCATCGGCGGCGACCTGTTCGCAACCCGCGCGACGGCCAGCAGGCAGCCGGACGGAAGCTGGCGGATGAGTGGCGACAAGTTCATGGGCAGCGGGTCGGGCGTCACCTCTTGCATGATGACGATTGCATGCCCGGACGGCGAAGACCGACCGGACATCTTTCTGCTGGATATGCGCGGTCTTGCCTGGGACGGATCTCAGGGCCTGAAGATGGTGCGGGCCTGGGATGGGATCGGGATGGCAGCGACGCAAAGCCATGCATTCCGCTTTGACGATGTCGAGGTGAAACGACACGGGTTGCAGGGCGCGGTTCTTGACCTGTTTCCAACGATTGCGCCGGTCATCGGATTCATGTTTTCGGCAGTGATCATGGGCATTCTTGACGCGGCTGCCGCAGAGGCGAAAATCAGCCTTGGAAGGCGGGCAGCGCGGCTGTCGGCGTTCGAACAATCAAGCTGGATCGAGGCCGATACCCAGATTTGGCTGGCGCAACAGGCCTTTGAAGGGATGTCACGATCCCTCGGTTCGGATACGGCGGGGCCGGACGTGCTGCATGGCAAGCTGGCGATAGCCGATCTTGCTGAAAAGGCATTGGCGGGTCTCAGTCATGCACTTGGCGGGTCCAGCCTTTCGAAATCCAGCCCGTTCGGGCAGTGGATGCAGGATGTCCGTGCGCTGGGCTATCTGCGGCCGCCCCGCGCGTTAAGCCATGCGCGCATATTTCAGGGCCTGGTGGCGGTGGATTAAAGAGGGATTGCCCCTGCTGGGCGGCGAGGCGGATTGGCATCGGTTCATCCCGGCCCGAATTTCTGCTCGATCTCGTCCATCACATCCTCGATCATCATCCCGTGCGCCTCTGGCCCGGTGAAATGCAGGCGCCAGCCCCGATCCGTCTTTTCGCGCCGGACGACAAGCCCGGGGCGGGGGCGGACAAGGCGTTTCGGGCGACCGGAGGAGAGGGGTGTGGTGGTTGGGGTGCGGGCCTCGGCTTCGGCCTCGGTCAGGGTGGTTTCGATGCGGCGCAGTTGTGCCTCTGGCGTGACGTCGCCGTGTTCGGTGAGGGCGGCGAACAGGACGGGCGCGTAGCCGTTGTGCAGCGCGGCGGCGAGGCGGAGGATATGGCGTTGCGACAGGATTTCAGGGCTGCGCAGGACGGCCCCCAGTTCTTCGACCACATCAGCCATGGCCCTGAGCCGGGTGCGTTTCATCGGATTTGCCTGTGGGTGCAGGGCGGCAATGGCCTGATCGAGGGTGGTGAAGATACCCTCCCCCACCGAGGCGACGAGGATGCGGGCGCGTTCATAGGGGGAAAGGTCGCTGCGGAGTTCGTTTTCGGACACCATGGCCTGCACCGCATCTGCCAGCGAGGCGGGGTGGCGCAGGAAGGCCGAAATCGTCGGCCGGCCAAGGGCACGACAGGCGGTAAGGCGGCGGTAACCTGCGATCAGGCCATAAAGGTGCGGCGGCTTGGGCGTGGTCAGTGCCCAAACCTCGACCGGTTGGCGCAGACCGGCGGTGGCGATGGCGAGGGTCAGTTCCTCCATCGCGGCGGGGTTTTCGGCGGTGCGGTCGCGCGGCAGGGCATCGGCGCGGATCTGGCCGAGGGGAATTTCGATCAGGCGGTCGGGCATTCCAGGCTCCTGCAGGGTCGCGCGCGAGTGTAGCGCACCGGGTGCGGTGTTGCCGGGAACGCGGCCCTTGCGCGCGGGCGGTTAAGAGGCCAAACAAGGCTCACAGACCCGTGAGGGCGGCATTTCAAGAGGGAATTGAGGGATATGGAGCAGTTTCTTGGCGGCAACGCGGTGTTCCTGGCGATTGCGGCCTTTGTCATCGTGTGCATCTTTCTGGGCGTTCGTATCGTGCCGCAAAGCGAAAAGCATGTGGTGGAGCGGTTCGGGCAATTGCGGTCGGTGCTGGGGCCGGGGCTGAATTTCGTGGTGCCGTTTCTGGACCGGATCGCGCACAAGGTATCGGTGCTGGAACGCCAGTTGCCGAATGCGACACAGGACGCGATCACCGCCGACAACGCGCTGGT
>JAYSYZ010000151.1:0-3917 GCA_043727195.1 Paracoccaceae bacterium | reverse complement strand
GATCCAGCCCACGCAGCGCCGGGCGACCGGCGGTGGCGTAGGAAAAGCCGATCTTTTTCAGTTCGAGGTGGCGTTCCAGCCGAAGCGGCGTGGCCGTGGTCTGGCGGATGTCGGGCTTTGGTCCGGACGACACATAATCGGTGGTAATGGTGTCAAGGATCGCGCGCGCACCCCGGATTGTCGCCAGCGCGCCGTAGATCTGCTGCAACGCCGGCAACAGCCGCATCACGGAAAAGGCGAAAACGCCAAGGATCGGAACAATGTCGGCAATATTGCCGCCACTGCGCAGCAAGAGCAGAAGGATAACGGCAAGCAGCGTTCCGAACGTGATCGCCTCAAGCGCGAAGCGCGGTAGTTCAGAGATCACCCCCAGCGAGGCACTGGATCGGGCCGCACGGCGGGCTGCAACCTTGTATGCACCGGTGTAGCTGTCTTCGAGACCGAGGAGCTTGACGTCCTTGATGCCACCTGTCGCCTCTTGCGCGACGCGGAAGCGTTCGCCGTAGGCATGCATCATGTCTTCGCCAAGACGCCGCAGCCGTTCGCGCAATTTCAGGTAAATGATGGCATAGCTGCAGCCAAGCAATGCAGAGGCAAAGATGGTGACGAGGGGGTCGACGAACATCAACAGACCCAGAATCGCCGCGACCATCAGTGTGCTGGCAATCAGTCGCAGGGCCGGAGAAATGACACGGCTGACGATGCCATCCACTTCGTTCAGGACGTTCTTGCCGATTTCGGAACTGTGCCTTTCCAGAAACCAGGCGTACGGCTGGTTCAGATACGATCCGAGCAGACGGCTGGATATCGTGTAGCCGCGCATGGTGCCGAAGCGGATCGCGGCATAGCTGCCGCCAGCCTTGATCGCCAGCCCAGCCATCACCACAACCATGACGACAATGGACAGGGCGACTTCGAAGCTGAAATCATCGGTGAACCCAAGCCGGGTAAAGAAGAACGCAAGGGCCGGGTTGGTGTGGATCGACGTATCATGCGACAGCACATTCAACAGCAGCATCACTGCGGAAATACCGACGATTTCAAAGAACGCCACAAGCACCATGACACCGGTCAGCAGCCAGAATTGCCGACGTTCCTGTGCATCAAAGAGAGAAAATATCTTGCGGTAGACTTCTATCACGTCGCAGCTCCGTGGGGTGGAGGCGCAGCATGCCTGTCCCGGGCGTCAAAAGAAAGGCAGAGTAGTGCGGGTTGCGCAGAAACGACGGGCTGCGAGTTCGACTGGGAACCTTCGGGCGAAGGGATAAGGGCCAGCACAGTCATGGATCTGCGACCATCACTGCGACGGTTGCAAGGCTGTAGTTTCCTGCACCGTCCGCCGCCCAGTAGCTGAACTGATCCTCTCCCGCGTAATGCAAGTTCGGGCGATACAGCAAACGGCCATCGGCATGCAGGATGACATCACCATGCGCCGGATCGGTGAAGCCTTGCACCGACAGCGGGTCTGCATCGGGATCCGTGTCGTTTTGCAGAACATCAATCAGAACCGGTTCATTTACCAAGGTTCGGAAAGTGTCGGCACCGGTGACGGGGCCGGTATTCGTTGGATCATAGTCCCCGAGGTCGGTGGCACCCCAGGACTGCAACTCCTGTTCCGAGATGTCCAACTTGACGACGAAGCTGTGTTTCAGCAACGCTCCCGTTGCGCGGTCAGCGACCAAGTCCGGAACAAGTGCCAGTTTCTGGCCGTCTGACGTTGTGACGTAACCTATTGATTTTAAGAGGTAAGGCACATTCCACCGCGGGATCGTCTGCGGATCACCGGCTTTCTGGCGGGGGGAAAGGCCGAGGGAGTCACGCTTTTCCGCCGCAAATGGCAAATCCTCGTTCGAACGTATGCTGGATGGCTGCTGAACAATCTGAATGCCGCCGCCTTGCAGATCAGCACTGGTGATGATGCGATGCCGGGATGGGGTATAGCCGTGAAATTCCTCGGCGACGTTTGTCATCTGAGCGTCGATCACCACATAACCAACATCGCTGTCCGGGACCGGGAAGGTAAAATCTTGCTTCAGGTTGATCCCGACAGGAAAGCCCGCGATCTTTATGCGGTTGACCACGATGTCAAAGGCATTTGAGCTGAAGTTGAAACCCGTGTCCGGCGAGAAGTCTGCCTTTCCGGCCGTAGCCACAAGATCGAGATCGAGAAAGGTATAGTGGCCGGTGTAGCTGATATCGACGCCTCTTCGGGTTTCCCAGTTCAGAAATCCGTCCATGACCGAACGGACATCGCTGCCTTGTGACGAATTCTGCTTGATCACCATCAGACCTATCTCGGTGCCGAAGGCTTCGTTGTCGCGAAACCCCTGGATCGGGACGTCGTCAGGTTCCATCCGGGGGATTCCGTAGGCGATCTCGGGGTGGTCGATGGTGTCGGACAGGGGGCCGCTTGGGGCCGAGCGATGCATCCAGACAAATCCGTGCGTGGTGTTGATCGCAACATTCTCCGCCGCTTCGACCAGACGTCCGGCAAAGAAGAAGCCGTCGCCCGTCCGACCGTTGTCGTGCCGATCAAGGCCGGATTTGGCGGGAACATCCCCCCAGTCAAACCCTTCGGCACGGATGGCGATGTTGCGCAGCCAGATCCCGGTTTCGTCACCATCTTCGGCGGCGAAGGCGGCGCCGAACACGTCAAATGCCACGTTGTCGATGAAATCCGCGTTTGACGAGTGTTGCGCGTATCCCCAGCCCGGAGAATCGAAGACAGAATTGCCGACAACCATCGCCGGGGCCTCGGGCGAAGCCATGCCGGTCTTGTGCAGATGCAGAGGGTAGCGCCCCTTGATGTTGCTGGTCGGTGTAACCTGCGCAAGCGCCGAAAGATCCGACGCCTCAGCCGACTTGTCGGTACGGCCAAGGTGATCGAAGGCGGCGTAACGGACATCAACGGCATCGCTGTGCATCAACATGAAGTGGCCCCGCTGCGACAGGGGTGTCGCATCGCCATCCAGGCTTGCAAAGACGATGTTTCGCGTCGTGTTGGCGACATAGGCGGCAAGGTCCTTGCGCGGCGCATAATGATTATACCGCAGTGACCGGTCGATCGTCAGCCGGGCACCATCGATTGCGGTAATCGTCACCACCTCGTCCTGGCTTTCGTGGTGGATGGTGGCACCCGCGTCATTGTTCCAGGCCCAGCCCTGTTTCAGCGTGCCCGAAACGATCAGCCGGTCGCCGATCCGCCATCCATCAGGGGATGAGGCAAGTAGCAGTTCCCGGTCGCCGCGCTTTGGCGCAGTACCGACCTTGAGGAAGGCGGTTTTCGCGGCCCCGTGGATCTGGGTCTTGCCATGCGAGATGACGCCGCGTGACAGCAGCTTTGGGTCCCAGACCAGATCAATGTCGCCGTGTCCGCTGACCAGAACCTCGGCCCGCACATCCGGGGCCACCGGGTGCAAGGCGGTGCCGATTTCGAGGCTGCCCGAGGGGGCGACGACAAGCGTATCGATGATGATACGGGTGTCGTTTTCAGTGGCGAAGTTCAGCTTGCCGTCGATGCGCAGGGTGAAAAGGCGGGCGTCGCTCTGGCCGTCATAAACGACCGCGATGCCTTCGGGGATCAACACGCGCGCGCCATCCGCCGGAACCTGACCGCGAGACCAGGTTTGCGGCGCAAACCATCTTCCGCCCGCAACTGCAACATCGGTGGCGTGCAACCGCGGCACCAGCGCCAGCAGCGCTGCATGTTCACCCGACATGCCGGCATTGTCCGGATGGGCGACCTTGTCGGGCGCAGAGATATCCGTTGCGAGGGGCGCGTCGGACGTATTGGTCTCTGGCGTGGCTGGGAGGGCTGCGTCGGGTTGTGCCGTGAAATCCGCTTGAAGGAGGGTCGCGCGGGCGGCGTCCGGTCTGGCGGTCAAACACACGTCAACTTCGGCCACGTCCGACGGGCA
>JAYSYZ010000150.1:0-10411 GCA_043727195.1 Paracoccaceae bacterium | reverse complement strand
TCTTCGCCTTGGCTATCTGCCACTGATCGACGCAGCCCCGCTGATCATCGCGCAAGAAATCGGCTTTGCCGCCGAAGAAGGGCTGACCTTCGATCTGGTCCGTCTGCAAAGCTGGGCGCAAAGTCGCGACGTGCTGGGCACCGGGGTGATCGATGCTGCGCACATGCTGGCGCCGATGCCGATTGCTCAGGCACTTGGCCTCGGCCCGGCGTATCCGCGCTTCGATCTGGTGATGTTTCTGTCGCAGGGCGGTCAGGCAATAGCGGTCAGCCCTGCCCTCGAACGCGCGTTGCGCGATATCAGACATGGCTTTGCGTTCGATGATCCGGTCGCGGCCCGCAACGCGCTGGCAACTGTCACCGGCGGCAGCTTGCGGGTCGGCGTGCCCTTCCCGTTTTCAACCCATGCCGTCCTGGTGCGCCACTGGCTGGCCGCCTCATCGCTGGCAGCGGGTCTGACGATCCACACCGTACCTCCGCCGATGATGGCACAGGCCCTTGCGACCGGCGAAGTCGATGCCTTTTGTGTGGGCGAGCCTTGGGCCTCTTACGCAGTCGAAACCGCCTCCGGCGCACTGCTGCTAGCGGGTCGTGCGATCTGGGGCGCGCCTCCCGAAAAAGGTCTGGTCCTGACCACTGACTTCGCCGAGCGCCGCGCCGAACTGACCGGTCGCTTGATGCGTGCGGTCTGGCGGGCCTGTCGGTGGTTGGACCGTGTTGATAACCGGAGCACGGCAGCAGAAATCGTCTCGCGACCCGATTATCTGAACCTGCCGCCGGAACTGTCGGAACGAGGTCTGCTTGGCCGCCTTCACATCAACGCGAAGGGCGAGGTCAGGCAGTATCGCGATTTCATCCGATTTCATGATGGTGGCACGAACTTTCCGTGGCGCAGTCTTGCCGCATTTTACGCGCACGGCATCGCCGGGATGCACAACCTTGATCCAGGCCCCGCCACGGCGGCGGCGACCGCTTGTTATCGCACCGACCTATACCGCCAACATCTGCGCAGCGCGGGCGCCCATTTGCCCGGTGCATCGGCGCGGATCGAGGGCGCGATGGCCCATCCAACGGCAGTCGCTTCCGAAAAGGGGCAAATGATTCTCGGCCCCGATGCGTTCTTTGACGGCAGCACCTTCGAGCCCTCGTTCACCGATGGCTGAAAAAACGGGCGCTGGATTGCCGCGCCGCAGAAAGATCGTGCTGCACTCCCGAATTGAACGCGGCGAGGCTTGATCAGGCGGGGCATCTGCAGCACCCTGAAGCGAAGGACGAAGCAACGGCGCTCCGGCTTTCCCACCGCAAGGATGCGGTATCCCGAACAATCGCAGGCAACGACGCCGCCCGATCTTCATTCCCGTATCCGGGGATGATGCGGTGACGTTTGCCCCAGCCCATGCGGTGCCGCCCACTGCCGCCAATTCCAAGGAACAGCAGAATGACCGTCCTGATGCCCACCCGCCGGACCCTTCTGAAATCTGCGGCCAGCCTCGCCGCAACCGCAATCGCCGCCCGAACGCTGCTGCCCGGCGGCGCCTGGGCCGCGACCGCCACCCCCGAAGTGGCAGGGGCCAAACTGGGATACATCGCTCTGACGGACAGCGCGCCGTTGATTATTGCGCAGGAAAAAGGGTTCTTTGCCAAGCACGGCATGACCGAAATGCTGATCGAAAAGCAGGCAAGCTGGGGCGCCACGCGCGACAACATGGCCCTTGGCAGTGCCGGTGGCGGCATTGACGGCGGCCATATCCTGCGCCCCAAGACGCATCTTTATGCAACCGGCAAGGTGATGCAGAACAATGTGCCTTTGCCGATCTATACCCTGCTCAGCCTGAACGAACAGTGTCAGGGAATATCGGTGACCCAGGCCTATGCCGACAGCGGCGTCGGGCTGGACAGCGCCCCGCTCAAGGACATTTTTGCCGCCAGACGAGCAGCCGGGGCCGAGGTTCCGGTCGCCATCACATTCCCCGGTGGCACCCACGATCTGTGGATGCGCTACTGGCTGGCCGCTGGCGGGATCGACCCCATAAAGGACGTTGACCTTATCGTCGTGCCGCCACCGCAGATGGTGGCCAACATGAAGGTCGGCAACATGGAGGCTTTCTGCGTCGGCGAGCCGTGGAATGAACAGCTGGTCAATCAGGGCGTCGGCTTTACCGCCTGCACGACGGGCGAGATCTGGGGCAAGCATCCCGAAAAGGTTCTTGGCATGCGGGCCGACTGGGTCGATGCCCATCCAAACGCCACCAAAGCCATCCTGATGGCGGTGATGGAGGCGCAGATGTGGTGCGAAGACGCCGCCAACAAGGACGAGATGGCTGGAATCGTCTCGGGCCGGCAATGGTACAAGGTACCGGTCAAAGATATTGCCGCCCGCATCAAGGGCGAGATCAATTACGGCAATGGCAGAACCGAAAGCCGCCCCGATCTCGCCATGCGCTTCTGGGGCGAAAACGGTTCCGCTTCCTATCCGTGGAAATCGCTCGATACGTGGTTCGTGACCGAGAACAAGCGTTGGGGCACCCTGCCCGGCAACCTCGACACGGCGGCGCTGGTCAACCAGACCAATCGGTCTGACCTGTGGTTGCAGGCTGCCAAAGACCTGGGGATCGACACTGCGGCATTCACCGACAGCCGCGGCGTCGAGACCTTCTTCGATGGCAAAAGCTTCGATCCAGCCGATCCCGATGCCTATCTCGACAGCCTGTCGATCAAAGCAATGTCCTAGGGGGCGTCCAGATGACCGTCACCGCACTGAAACCAAAACCGGCCCCGAACGCGGTGCCTGGCGTCGCACTTGCCGCAGCAAAAGTGCTTGCTCTGCCGGCTCCGGTGCAGCCTTCCAGATGGCTGGGAAATCTGCAGAAAATACTCGTGAACACTGTCGTGCCCCCCGTCGTCGTGATCGTGGCATTGTTGAGCCTTTGGCAACTGGCGCTTTCCGGCGGGGGGGCGGCTCTGCCCTCGCCGCTGGAAATCTGGCAACAAAGCGGGGATCTGATCCTGCAACCGTTCTATGTCTCGGGGTCGCAGGATATGGGGCTGGGCTGGCGGGTCTTGACGTCGCTGGAACGGGTGGGCGTCGGCTTTGGTCTGGCCGCCATCGTGGGTGTCGCGATCGGTGCCGTGATCGGCCAGTCGGTGTGGTTGATGCGCGGCGTGGACCCGCTGTTTCAGGTGCTCCGCACCGTGCCGCCGCTGGCGTGG
This sequence comes from Paracoccaceae bacterium, assembly GCA_043727195.1. Taxonomy (GTDB): domain Bacteria; phylum Pseudomonadota; class Alphaproteobacteria; order Rhodobacterales; family Rhodobacteraceae; genus JAUYQR01. The sequence goes on along the minus strand of JAYSYZ010000150.1, from coordinate 7,202 downwards.
TTGCCGATCAGCCTTGCGGCGTTCATGGACAGCAGGCCGAGTGCGATCTTCGTGATCTTCATAACCGCGATCTGGCCGATCATCATCAATACCACAGCCGGTGTGCGGGCCATTCCGCAAGACTACCGCAACGTCGCCGCCGTCTTGCGCCTGAACCAGTTCGAATTCTTCAGCAAGATCATGCTGCCGTCCGCCGCCCCCTACATCTTTTCCGGTCTGCGGATCGGGGTGGGTCTTGCATGGCTCGCCATTGTCGCCGCCGAGATGCTGACCGGCGGCGTTGGCATCGGCTTCTTCATCTGGGATTCGTGGAACTCATCGCTGTTGACCGACATCTTCGTGGCGCTGCTCTACATCGGCGTCACCGGCTTTGTACTTGACCGTCTGGTGGCCTTCCTCGGTCGCGTCGTCAGCCGTGGCACCATGGTTTAGAAGGGAAATTCAATGAGCTATCTCAAGATCGACCGCATCGTGAAATCCTTCCCCATGGCCGGATCGCGTGAGGCGGTGGTGCTGAACGACATTCGCCTGAACATCGAGAAGGGCGAGTTCGTTTCGATTATCGGCCATTCCGGTTGCGGCAAATCCACGCTGCTGAACCTGATCGGCGGGCTGACGCAGGTCACGACCGGGGTCATCAAGCTTGAAGGCCGCGAGGTGAACGCCCCCGGCCCCGACCGCGCCATCGTGTTCCAGAACCACAGCCTGCTGCCGTGGCTGTCCGTCTATGACAACGTCAAGATGGGTGTGCAAAAGGTTTTTCGCGCCACCAAGACACGGGCGGAACGGCATGACTGGATCATGGCAAATCTTGACCTCGTGCAGATGTCGCATGCGGCCGACAAGCGCCCTGGTGAAATCTCGGGCGGGATGAAGCAGCGCGTCGGCATCGCCCGGGCGCTGGCGATGGAACCGAAGATCCTGTTGCTGGACGAACCATTTGGCGCGCTCGATGCCCTGACACGCGCGCATCTGCAAGAGGCAGTGATGGATATCCACGCCCGTCTGAAAAACACGATGATCATGATCACCCATGATGTCGACGAGGCCGTTCTGCTGGCCGACCGCATCGTGATGATGACCAATGGTCCCGCCGCCTCCATAGGCGAGGTGCTGTCCGTCAACCTGCCCCGTCCGCGCGACCGGATCGCGCTGGCCAGCCACCCCGACTACATCCGCGCCCGCGAAGCCGTGCTGCGCTTCCTTTATGAACGTCACCGCATTGTCGAAGCGGCGGAGTGACCATGATGAACCAGAAACTAGTGGTAATCGGTGCCGGCATGGCCTCGGGCCGGATGTTGGAGCATCTCTTCGAGGCAAGTGGGCAAGCATACGATGTCACCCTGTTCAACGCCGAACTGCGTGGCAACTATAACCGGCTGATGCTCTCACCCGTTTTATCGGGCGAAAAAACCTATACCGAGATCGTGACCCATGATGCGAACTGGTATGCCGCAAAGGGCGTCACCTGCCGCTTTGGCGAGCCGGTGGTCAGGATCGACCGCGAAAACCGCGTCGTCTATTCCAACGCGGGCGGCGTGCCGTACGACGCGCTGGTGATTGCGACCGGATCGGCCCCCTTCATCGTTCCGGTTCCGGGCAAGGACCTGACGGGCGTCTGCACCTACCGCGACCTCGAAGACACCGAAGCGATGATTACCGCCAGCATACCCGGGGCGAAGGCGGTGGTCATCGGCGGCGGCCTTTTGGGGCTGGAGGCCGCCGCCGGCATGGCGGCGCGCGGGGCCGAAGTGACGGTAATCCATCTGATGGGCCATCTGATGGAACGCCAGCTTGACCCCGCCGCCGGCTATCTGCTGCAAAAAGACCTCGAACGCCGCGGCATCCGCATCCATTGCAAGGGGGCGACCAAGGCAATTCTGGGCACCGACCGGGTCGAGGCGGTTCTGCTGGAAGACGGCACCGTCTATCCCGCCGATCTGGTCTGCATGGCCGTCGGCATCCGCCCAGAGGTGCGCCTTGCCAATGACGCGCATCTGGTTGTCGGGCGCGGCATCGAAGTCGACAGCCAGTTGCGCACATCCGACCCCGCGATCTTTGCGTTGGGCGAATGCGTGGAACATGAAAAGCAGCTGTTCGGCCTTGTCGCCCCGCTTTACGATCAGGCACGGGTGCTGGCGGGAACGCTTCTGGGCCAGGACGCCGCATTCCGCCCGGTGCAGACCGCGACCAAGCTGAAGGTCACCGGCGTAGATCTGTTTTCTGTAGGCGATTTCGCCGATGGGCCGGGGCGCGAAGACATCGTCTTTCGCGATCCGGGGCGCGGCGTCTACAAGCGGCTGGTGCTTGAGGACGAGCGTCTGGTTGGCGCGGTCCTGTACGGCGATACCGCCGATGGGGCCTGGTTCTTTGACAAGGTAAAGGCCGGCGAGGATGTCAGCGCGCTGCGCGAAACGCTGATCTTCGGCCCCGCCTTTTCGGCAGGAGGGTCCCCGGCGGACCCTCTGGCAGCCGTTGCAGCCTTGCCGCCTAGCGCGGAAATCTGTGGCTGCAACGGCGTCTGCAAGGGCAAGATCGTGCAAGCGATTGCCGGGGGTGCCAGCACGCTGGATGCGGTTCGCACCACCACGAAGGCCAGCGCCAGTTGCGGCACCTGCACCGGGCTCGTGGAACAGCTCATGGCCCTGACGCTGGGGGATGGCTTCACCGCCAATGCCAATCCCGCGATGTGCAAATGCACCGACCACACGCATGAAGACATCCGCCGTCTGATCAAATCCATCGGTTTGAAATCCATTCCCGCCGTGATGCAGGAATTGGGCTGGAACACCGTTGGCGGCTGCGCCACCTGCCGTCCGGCGCTGAACTACTATCTGATCGCCGATTGGCCGCTGGACTATGTCAATGATCGCCAGTCGCGCTTCGTCAACGAACGCAACCACGCGAATATCCAGAAGGACGGCACCTATTCCGTGGTCCCGCGCATGTGGGGCGGCGTCACCACGCCGGCCGAACTTCGCGCGATAGCCGACGCCGCCGACAGATACGCCGTGCCGATGATCAAGGTGACCGGGGGCCAGCGGATTGACCTTTTGGGCGTCAGGAAAGAAGACCTGCCCGCCATCTGGTCTGATTTCAACGCCGCCGGAATGGTGTCGGGCCATGCCTATGCCAAAGGCCTGCGCACGGTAAAGACCTGCGTCGGAACCGAATTCTGCCGCTTTGGCACCCAGGATTCCACCGGTCTCGGGATCAGATTGGAAAAACTGCTCTGGGGGTCGTGGACGCCCGCCAAGGTCAAACTCGGTGTTTCCGGCTGCCCCCGCAACTGCGCCGAGGCGACCTGCAAGGATATCGGGGTCGTCTGTGTCGACAGCGGCTACCAGATCAGCGTCGCGGGCGCTGCCGGGATGGATGTGAAGGAAACCGAAGCCCTGATCACCGTGGCCACGGAGGCCGAAGTGATGGAGGTGATCGCCGCCTTCATCCAGCTTTACCGCGAAAACGCGCGCTATCTGCACCGGATCTACAAATGGGTGGCACGCGTCGGGCTGGACTGGTGCAGGACGCAGATCGAAGATCCGGCAGAACGCCGCGCGCTTCATGACCGCTTCATGCTCAGCCAGTCGGTCTACCAGACCGATCCATGGGCCAAACACGCGGCCAGACCTGCCGAATGGGCCCCTGTGGCCGACCTGACGCTGAGGGCAGCAGAATGACCTCCATGATCGACATCGCAGCCCTGGATGATATCCCCCGTCAAGGCGCACGGGTGGTCAAGACCACCTTTGGCTGCATCGCAGTGTTCCGCACCGCTGACGATCAGGTCTTTGCCCTGCAGGATCGCTGCCCGCACAAGAGGGGGCCCTTGTCCGAAGGTATCGTGCACGGCACCTTTGTCACCTGCCCGTTGCACGGCTGGGTCTTCGACATGACGACCGGACTGACGCAGGCGGCGGATGACGGGTCGGTCGCCACCTATGCCGTGCGGTGCATCGATGGCCGCATCCTGCTGGATGCCAGGACACTCGCCCGGCGCAGTGCGGCATGACCGTGCCGATCCGCACCACTTGCCCCTATTGCGGGGTGGGCTGCGGCGTGCTGGCCACACCCGACGGCAAGGGTGGGGTCCAGATCAAGGGCGACCCCGACCATCCCGCCAACCGGGGCAGGCTCTGCGTCAAGGGCGCCGCTTTGGGGGAAACCCTGTCGACGGCGGGCCGCCTGATCACCCCACGCATCGCGGGCGCAGCGGTGTCCTGGGACAGCGCGCTTGATCTGATCGCCACCCGGTTTTCCGAAACCATCGCCACTCATGGGCCGAACGCGGTGGCGCTGTATGTTTCGGGCCAGTTGCTGACCGAGGATTACTACGTCGCCAACAAACTGATGAAAGGGTTCATCGGCAGCGCCAATATCGACACCAATTCCCGTCTGTGCATGGCGTCCAGCGTGTCCGGCCATCGCCGCGCCTTTGGCTCCGATACCGTCCCCGGCCAGTACGAAGACCTTGAACTGGCCGATCTGGTGGTGCTGGTGGGTTCGAACCTCGCGTGGTGCCACCCGGTCCTCCATCAACGGCTGATGGCGGCCAAGGCGGCCCGCCCCGCCCTGCAGATCGTGGTCATCGACCCCCGCCGCACCGCCACCTGCGAAGGGGCAGACCTGCACCTTGCCCTGGCCCCCGGCGCGGATGGGCATCTGTTCAACCTGCTCTTTTGCCACCTTGCCGATCTGGGCCACCTGAACGCAGACTTTCTGCGCCATGTCACGGGCCTTGACGCCGCCCTTGCCGCCGCGCGCGCCAGCACGGGTCAGGATACCGGTCTTCCGCAAGATGATCTCGCCCGCTTTCTGGCGCTTTGGGCGGCCAGCGAAAAGGTCGTCACCGTCTATTCCCAAGGCATCAACCAATCCGACACTGGCACCGACAAGGTGAACGCCATCCTGAACTGCCACCTCGTTACGGGCCGCATCGGCAAGCCGGGGATGGGTCCCTTCAGCGTGACAGGCCAGCCCAATGCCATGGGCGGGCGCGAGGTTGGCGGATTGTCCAACATGCTGGCCTGTCATCTCGAGATTGAAAATCCCGCCCATCGCGCCGCCGTGCAGCGCTTCTGGGCCTCGCCCCGTATCGCCGACACGCCCGGCCTGAAGGCCATCGACATGTTTCGCGCGGTCGAGGCTGGACAGATCAAGGCGCTCTGGATTTTGCACACGAATCCCGCGGTGACGATGCCCGAAGCATCCCGCGTCGCCCGGGCCATCGCTGGCTGTGACTTTGTCGCCGTCAGCGACCTGTGGGCGCATACCGATACCGCACGGCTTGCAGATGTTCTGCTGCCCGCCGCCGGCTGGGGCGAAAAACATGGCACCACCACGAATTCCGAACGCTGCATCAGCCGCCAGCGCGCCTTTCTGCCCCGCCCCGGTCAGGCCCGCGCCGACTGGTGGCAATTGGCGCAAGTGGCGCAAAGGATGGGCTTTCACGGTTTTGACTGGGCCGGCCCCGCCGCCATCTTTGCCGAATACGCCCGCCTCTCCGGTGTCGCAGGCCGGCTCGGCGGCGATTTCGACATCTCGGGGCTTGAGGGGGCGGATTACAACACTCTTGCGCCGGTCGTCTGGCCGCAGTCATCCCGGAAAGCCGGCCGGTTCTTTGCCGACGGGCAGTTCCATACCCCGGGCGGCAAGGCGCGGCTGGTGCCCGTAACCGCCAGATTGCCCGCAGCCGTGACACCTGACCACCCGTTCCGCCTGAACACCGGGCGCATCCGCGACCAGTGGCACACCATGACGCGCACCGCGATGGTCCCGCGCCTTTCGCAGCATCTGGGCGAACCGTTTCTGGAAATCCATCCCGCCGACGCAGCATCGCTTGGCCTTTCTCCCGCCACGCTGGCCGAAGTGACAAGCCCACATGGCAAGGCCATCCTGCGGGTCATGGTCAGTGACCGCGTTGCGCGCGGCCACCCCTTCGCACCAATGCACTGGACCGGGCAAACCGCACCCTCCGGCCGCATTGATGCGCTGGTGGACGGGCTCGCCGACCCGGTCTCTGGCCAACCTGCCAGCAAATCCACCATCGTGGCGATCCGGCCCTTTGCCCCCCGCTGGTACGGCTTTGCCGTTGCCTGCCGCGCCTTGCACCCCGATTGCGAATACTGGGCCAAGGCCCCGGTCACAGGCGGCGTGCAGATGGAACTGGCTGGCAGGTTCGCGCCGGACGATTGGGCCGCCTGGGCCTCGGGCCTGTTCAGAACCGGTGCGCCATCGGCGCAACTGTCGGATCCGGCGCGCGGCATTCACCGCCTGGCCTTTGTCGAAAATGGCGCCCTGGCGGCCGCGCTGTTTATCTCCCGGAACCCTGTTCTGGTCTCACGCGGCCATGTGGCCAGCCAGCTAGGTGGCAACGGGGCCGCCGTACTTGCCGGCCACCCCGGCGCGCACCAGCCCGATCCCGGCCCGACCGTCTGCGCCTGCCTGAATATCGGGGTGAACACCATCAGGCGCACCATTGCGGACAACGCGCTGATATCGGTCGACGCGATAGGCCGGATCCTCGGCGCGGGCACCAACTGCGGCTCATGCCGCCCGGAACTAGCCGCACTGATTGCCCGTCAAAATCTCCGCGAGGCCGCAGAATGAGCATTCTTGGCAATCAGGCCGCACGTTTCCCGACATGCCACGACAACCGGAAAGGCCGCATCAGCCTTGTCGGCGCAGGCCCCGGCGCCGCCGATCTGCTGACCCTGCGCGCCGTCCGCTGCCTCGCCGAAGCGGATATCGTGTTCTTCGACCGGCTGGTCGACCCCGAAGCGCTGCAATACGCCCGCCCCGGCGCGCGAAAGGTTTTCGTCGGCAAAGAGGTGGGGGCACATAGCTGGCCACAGGCGCGCATCGACGCGGCCATCACAGCCGCCGCATTGACAGGCTTGCGCGTGGTTCGGCTCAAATCGGGCGACCCCTCGATCTTTGGCCGCGCCGCCGAGGAGATCGCCGCGGCGAAATCCCACGGGATCGCGGTTGACATCATTCCCGGCGTCACGGCCGCATCCGCCGCTGCCGCCAGCCTCTGCGCGCCCTTGACCGAACGTGGGATCACCGACCGCGTCGTTCTGGCCACCGCCACCTGCCACCCGGGCGACGCCCCGTCTGATATTGCTGACATCGCCCGTCCGGGCACCACACTGGTGTTCTACATGGCGATGAAACAGCTTGAGGCGTTGACGGGTCAGCTG
>JAYSYZ010000149.1:0-3920 GCA_043727195.1 Paracoccaceae bacterium | reverse complement strand
AACCTCGCCGCGTTCGTTCGCAAAGATCACTTCGTCCAGCCCGGCAGGCAACGCTGCCCGCGCCGCGTCATAAGCCGCGCGCCGCGTCGATTTTACCGCCAGCCAGGGGTCTGATGATGCCAGCCGCACCCCGGCAAGGCCGATCCGCCATTCCGGCTTTGACGCCGGCAATATCCCCACTTCCACCGCCACATCCCCCGCCGCACCCAGTGTCAGCCGCACCCGCGCCGGGCCCTCGGGCCGCAGATCTGCGAGGTCGACCGCAGGTGCAGTCCAGCCCAGCGCCTCGGCGCCGCGCGCCAACCGTGCCAGATGCAGACGCCCGCGCGGAAATCCTGCGCCATCCCACAGCATCGTCTCGATCAGCCTTACCCCCGAACCGCCGCCTTCACGAAGCGCGCCTTCCACAACGCCTCCTCCCATTCCCCTTCGGCGGTCGAGCCGTGCACCACCCCGCCGCCAACATTCATCACGATGTCCTGCCCTTTGACCGACAGCGTCCGGATCGCGACCGAGAAATCCGCCGTCCCGTCCGGTGCCATCCAGCCCACCGCGCCGCAATACACCCCGCGCGGGAAAGGCTCCACCTCGCGGATGATCTGCATCGCGCGGATTTTCGGCGCACCGGTGACCGACCCGCAAGGAAACAGCGCGGCCATCAGTGACGGCAAGGTCGCCGGTTCCGCCAGTGCGCCCTCGATGGTCGAGGTCATCTGGTGCACCGTCGAATACCGCTCCATGGCGAACAGCGCAGGCACCCTGACCGACCCCACTTTGGCCAACCGCGAGATATCGTTGCGCAGCAGGTCAACAATCATCAGGTTCTCCGCCCGGTCCTTCACCGAGGTCTGCAAGGCCGCCGCAATCGCCGCATCGCGCACCGGGTCAGGATCACGCGGTGCCGTGCCCTTCATCGGTCGCGTGACGATCCGCCCGCCCGCCTCCAGCTTGAAGAACAACTCCGGCGACCGTGACACCACCACCGGACCCACCCCAAGATCAACGTAGGCCGCATGCCCCACCGCCCCGGTTCGCCGCAACGCGCCGTAAAGCCCCAGCGCGCTGCCCGACAACAGCCGTGCCGTCATCGGAAAGGTCAGGTTCACCTGATAGCAGTCGCCCGCCGCGATATAGCCCTGCACGCATGCCATCGCCCGGTCATAGACCGCCCGGCTGATCCGGGGGTCCGGCGGCGACATCCGGCTGTCGCGCCCCAATTCCGCCGCCCGGTCCAGGATCCCGCCCGCCGCCTCGGGCCCGGCAAAGACCCCCAACATCACCAGCGGCCCCGGCCGACGCCTCGGCATCAGCGGGCGAAGCTTCGGTTCCAGCGCATACCCTGCCTCATAGGCGACATAGCCCGCCAGCCAGGCCCCAGCAGCGCGTGCACGTTCGGCCCGAGACAAGGCGCGCCCGACCTCGCCCGCGCGCTGTGCGACAATCACCTCGCGCGGCCGCTGAAACAGCGCCGGGTCCCCCGAAGGTCCATGTTCAACCAGGATCACTGCTTGCGCCCCACCCATCGCTGGTTCGAGATAGGGCGTTCCCACCCCCCGCGCCAGCCGTTTTCCACCCGCTTTTTCCGCCGGAAACGACAGCGGCAGCGCATCATTTCCTGTCTAGATGGTCAAGAAACACATTCTGAGCTTGCCAGATGATCAAATTCGCGCTTCCCTGTCGGCAGGTGCGGCACACCACATATCGTGGGCCTCGCTTCCAGAACAACAAGAACGACCCAGCAACGGTCCAGAGGGAACACAGCCATGGCAACCGACGACTATACCGACACGGACAAGCACGAGGATATGAAGGTCCTCCACGGCATGGGCTACGCGCAGGAACTGTCGCGCTCCATGTCGAAATTCTCCAACTTCGCAATCTCGTTCTCGATCATCTGCATCCTGTCCGGGGGCATCAATTCCTTTGCGCAGGCCATCTCGTCGGTAGGCGGCGCCGGCGCCGGCATCGGCTGGATCGTGGGTTGCCTGTTGTCAGGCATGTTTGCCCTGGCCATGGCGCAGATCGCCTCGGCCTTCCCGACAGCGGGCGGGCTTTACCACTGGGCTTCCATCCTGGGGAACCGGTTCTGGGGCTGGCTGACGGCCTGGCTCAACCTTCTTGGCCTCATCACCGTGCTGGGGGCCATCAACATCGGCACCGCTTACTTTTTCACCGGCACCTTCGGGGCGATGTTCGGCTTTACCGGCACCGACATTCAGATCGTCACCTTCGTGGCTGCGATCACCATTGTGCAGGCGTTGTTCAATCATCTCGGCATCAAGGTCACCACGCTCTTGACCGACATTTCGGGCTACATCATCTTTGCAACCACCGCTGCGCTGGTGCTGGCATGCCTGTACTTCGCCCCCTCCATCGATATTTCACGGCTCTGGACCTTTACCAACTACTCGGGCGAGGCTGGCGGCAACGTCTTCCCGCAGTCGGACAATCTGGGTTACCTGTTCCTCTTGTGCCTGTTGCTGCCGGTCTACACGATCACCGGCTACGACGCGTCGGCACACACCTCCGAAGAGACAAAGAACGCGGCGGTGTCGGTTCCGAAAGGCATTGTGATGGCGGTGTTCTGGTCCAGCATTGTTGGCTGGATCATGATCTGCGCCATCACATTGGCCATCCCGGATATGGCCGTGGCCGCCGGTCAAGGCTGGGGCATGTTCTTTGCCACCATGGACGCGATCCTGCCTGCCGGGCTGAAAACCGCGCTCTACTTCTTCATCCTGATCGCGCAATTCCTCTGCGGTCTGGCCACCGTCACCTCGGCCAGCCGGATGCTCTTTGCCTTCTCGCGCGATGACGGCATGCCGGTCGGGTCCAAGGCTCTGGCCTCTGTGTCGCCCAGGTACCGGACCCCTGTCACCGCAATCTGGACCTCGACAGTGCTGTGCATCCTCTATGTGGTGCTGGCGATGTCGATCAAGATCGCGGGCACGTCGATTTACGTGATCGTGGTGAATTCGACACTGGTGTTCCTGTTCCTCAGCTTCACCATTCCGCTTGTCGCTGGCCTGTTCGCCTACGGCACCGCCAAATGGCCGCATCCCGGCCCCTGGGCGATGTCGGCGGGTGTCTACAAACTGGTCACGGTTCTGGCCGTCATCAGTATGGCGGTGATCCTGTTTATCGCGGTGGCCCCCCCGAACGAGCGCGTGCTCTGGGTCGTCCTCGGCTTTATCGCGCTGGCGCTGGTGCTGTGGGTCGCGGTCGAAAACCGCCGCTTCGAAGGTCCGCCAACTGGTGACCGCATTGCCGCACGCAAGACGGTGATCGCGGCAGCCGAGGCCGCGGTCGGCGAAAGGGGCTGATCCGTCAATCCTTATCCAGGAAGGCCGGCCTTATCCAGGAAGGCCGGGATCGAGGAAGGCCGGGGGCAACCCCGGCCTTTTCTTTGGCCCAAGGATCTATGGCCCCGGGACCGCATTCGTCCCTTGCACCCCGGCCCCGCATGGCTATAACCCGCAAAGTTTTGCGCTATAGGTGGGGGCTTCGATGCCAAAGCGGACCGATATCAAGTCGATCATGATCATCGGCGCGGGCCCCATCGTCATCGGCCAGGCCTGCGAGTTCGACTATTCCGGCGCCCAGGCCTGCAAGGCGCTGCGCGAGGAAGGCTACCGCGTCATCCTCGTCAACTCCAACCCGGCCACGATCATGACCGATCCCGGACTGGCCGATGCGACCTATATCGAACCGATCACCCCCGAAGTCGTTGCCAAGATCATCGAAAAGGAACGCCCCGACGCGCTTTTGCCCACCATGGGCGGGCAAACCGGCCTCAACACCTCGTTGGCGTTGGCCGACATGGGCGTGCTGGACCGCTTCAATGTCGAACTGATCGGGGCCAAGCGCGAAGCCATCGAGATGGCAGAAGATCGCAAGCTGTTCCGCGAGGCGATGGACCG
>JAYSYZ010000148.1:0-10429 GCA_043727195.1 Paracoccaceae bacterium | reverse complement strand
CCATTTTGAACTGATCATCATCAACATTCCACGACCAGAGCGCGATGCCCGCCGCGTCGACAGCTCGTTGCAGAGCGTCCTCGCCCCAGCGAGAATTTTGGTGCGCATCGCTCACATTCATATCCATCAATACAGAGCGCCAGTGTGCGGCACAGCGCGAAACTATGGCGACTCATTTCGGCATGAGTCAATGCAAGGACTGAGCAACCGAAGCTGACCGCGCGGCCGCGACAGTCTGGCCGCAGAGGGCCAGTTGGAACCGACAAGCAGCACGTGCGTTGACGATTTGAAAACGATTGCACCTCTTCACAGGATACCGCCCATGCCGCTTCGCATGCTCCGTTGCTTTGCGCTTTTGCGTAAATTCACGAATTTCCAGATGAAGGCGTCAATTCAACAACGCACCAAGCTTGTGGTGCCTTCATGCATTGGGGGCTATTGGCATGAATAGAATTGCGGGCATTGATTGGCGCAATGCGGAACAGGCTTTGCCAGTATTATTTTGCTTTTCCCACCTTCGGTGGAACTTTGTTTTCCAGCGCCCGCAGCATTTGATGACCCGCGCAGCACGCACCCACAAGGTTTTCTATATCGAAGAGCCGGTTCACTCCGATGGCAAGCCGCACTTTCAGATGCAGTGCCAACCGTCTGGCGTCACCGTCCTGACACCTGTCGTCTCACCGCACGGCGACACGCTGCGTGAACAAAGCGAATTGTTGGCGGGTCTGGCCAATACGCTGCGGCCTTCCCGCATCGTGCAATGGTACTACACCCCGATGGCGCAACGGTTTGTGGCTGACCTGCCCGCCGACCTTACCGTCTATGATTGCATGGATGAATTGTCGGCCTTTCGCTTTGCCCCGGCCGATCTGGGAGAGATGGAGCGCAGGCTGCTGGCCCGGTCCGATCTGGTGTTTACCGGCGGCGCAAGCCTGTTTGCGGCAAAGTCCGGATTGCACCGTGATGTCAGCTGTTTTCCCAGCAGCGTGGATGTCGACCACTTTGCCAGTGCACGCGGTGTCATCGCCGATCCGGCGGATCAGGCAGGTATTGCAAATCCACGCATCGGTTATTTCGGCGTGATCGACGAGCGGATGGATCTTGATCTTGTCGCGCGTGCTGCGACTGAATTGCCGGTTGTGCAGTTCGTGATGCTGGGCCCGGTGGTCAAGGTCGATCCGGCGGCGTTGCCGGTGGCGGCAAACCTGCACTGGCTGGGCCGCAAGGACTATGCCGATCTGCCGGCGTACATGGCGAACTGGCATGCCGCGTGGATGCCTTTTGCGCTGAACGAGTCGACCCGTTACATCAGCCCGACAAAGACACCCGAGTTTCTGGCGGCGGGTCTGCCGGTCACATCGACTGCGGTGCCCGATGTGGTGGCCGATTGGGGCAATGCCGGGCTGGTCCGCATTGCCGATGCGTCAAACATTTCCGCAGCATTGCGCGCCAGTCTTTCACGGCCCGCCGCAGACTGGCGTGACAAGGTTGCCGCTCGGTTGGCGAGCCTGTCGTGGGATCGCACCTGGGCCGCGATGAGCCAGAAGATGGATGCAAAGCAGCCCGTCCGGGTGGCATCATGAATACACATGACTGGCTGATCGTCGGCGCGGGCTTTGCAGGCGCCGTGCTGGCCGAACGTATCGCCACCCAACGCGGCGAAACGGTGCTGGTGATCGACAAGCGCAGCCACATCGCGGGCAACGCTTATGACCACCTCGATGAGGCGGGCATCATGGTGCACCGGTATGGGCCCCATATCTTTCACACCAACTCGGACGAAGTGGTGAGCTACCTTTCGCAGTTCACCGGCTGGCGCCCCTATGAACACCGTGTTCTGGCTGAAGTTGACGGCCAGCGGGTGCCGATCCCCATCAACCTTGACACGATCAACCGGCTTTACGGCCTTGATCTGGACAGCGATGGCATGGAAGCCTTTCTTGCCGCCCGCAAGGAATCGGTGGCCGAGATCGTGACATCGGAAGATGTGGTCGTCTCGACCGTCGGGCGCGAGTTGTACGAGAAATTCTTTCGTGGCTACACGCGCAAGCAGTGGGGCCTTGATCCGTCGCAATTGTCGCGTCAGGTGACGGCACGCATTCCGACCCGGACCAACCGCGACGACCGCTATTTCACCGACACGTTTCAGGCGATGCCCGCCGAAGGCTATACCACCATGTTCGCGCGGATGCTGGATCATCCGCTGATCGAGGTGCGCCTGTCGACAGCGTGGAAAGACGTGAGCAACTTCAACCTTGCGCGGCGGGTGGTTTTCACCGGCCCGATTGACGAATATTTCGAGTACCGCTTTGGCAGACTGCCGTACCGTTCGTTGCAATTCGTGCATGAGACCCGCGAGGTGGAGTGGGCGCAGCCGGTTGCCGTGATCAATTTTCCGCAAACCGAGCAGTTTACCCGCATCACCGAGTACAAGCATCTGACCGGGCAGACCCACCGCAAGACCAGCCTCAGCTATGAATACCCCTGCGATACGGGCGATCCCTATTACCCGATCCCGCGCCCCGAAAACCAAGAGCTTTACCGCCGCTACAAAGCCGCATCCGAACGTCTGAACGATGTGTGGTTCGTGGGGCGACTGGGGGCCTATCAGTATCTGAACATGGATCAGGTGGTGGGTCAGGCGCTGGCAATGTTTGCCCGCATCGATGCACAGCGCGCGCCCACCGCCTACGCCCGTCCGGCGGAGTGAACATGCGACGGATCGTGGCGGTTTCGGACTTTTGCACACAGGTGCCCCCTCAGCCCGGCGCTGGTTCGGGCGATGATCCCGCCCCGGCCTTATTGCCGGGTGCGCCGGGGGTCCGCGGCGGGTATCTGGAACGTCTGCCCCTTGCTGCCGTGCAGGCGGGCCTTGCCGATACCGCCGAAATCTGGAGCTTTGCCGGTGCTGACGGCCATGCCTGCGGTCTGTCGGCGTCAGCCAGCGGCATATGGGAACGCCGGTTCCGCGCCGATGCGCACGCGGCCCCCTATGGCTCGGCCCAGATGCGCCAACATATCCTGCGCCATGGGGCACCGGATATTCTGTGTGTCTGGGGTCTGGGCATCACGGCAGAAACCCTTGATCTGTGCAGTGCTTCGATCAAGATCTACAACTCGATCGACGTTGCCGGCCTGCGCATAGCGCCTGAAATCAGCGGTCGTTTCGACATCTTTCTGACTGGTTCCGCCGCACAGACCGCCGAGGTGCAGGCCCGCCATCCCGACGCGATTGTCGACATGCTGCCCATCGGGCCCGAGTTCGCCGCACCCGATACCTTCCGCCCGCTGGGCACGCCAAAGGACATCGACGTGATCTACGTGGCCGCAGCGCAGCCCTACAAACGGCACGACGTCCTGTTCGATGCGCTGGTTGCCCTGCCCCGGCACATCCGCGCCTTGTGCGTGTTCGGCTATGGCGAACAGGCGGGTGATTTGCGCCAACGCGCCGCAGAGCTGGGGCTGAACGTCGAATTCGTGGGCCCGCCCGGCGTATCGCATGACGAGGTCAACCGCCTGATGAACCGCGCCCGCATCGGGGTTGTCTGCGGGGTTGATGACGGTGCCCCGGCCATCCTGACCGAATACATGCTGGCCGGTCTGCCGGTGCTGGCCAATGCGGCGCTGCGCTGCGGCCTGCAGTATATTCGCCCCGAAACCGGCCGCGCGGCAGCGGCTGGTGACTTCGCTTCGGCCATCGCCGCCATGCTGGCCGACCCCAGACCGTTTTCGCCGCGCGAGACCGTTCTTGCCAACTGGGCGTGGCCCCACTCCGCTGCGCGCCTGTCGGCGCTGATCGACCTTGTCCGCCGCCGCCCTGCCGAGGTCGCGGCATGAGACAGGACCGCCCCCGCGCCGCGACCGCGCTGCCGGTCGTTCTGGCCACCGACAGTGCCGATCCCTCGGGTGTCGGCCATCACATGATCACACTGGCAGCCCATCTTGGCCCCGACTTCGCCCCGCGCCTGGCGTTTGCCCCGGGTAGGACCGCAAGCGGCTTCATCGACAAGGCCCGCTCGCAGGGCGTGCTGGCCAGCGCGGTTGATGACTGGGCCATGTTGTTCACGGGTCCGCCGGGCCTGTTGCATGTCCACGCCGGCATCGGGTGGGAAGGGCTGGCCCTGGTTGCCGCTGGCAAGGCGGCGGGCTGGAATGTGGTCCGCACCGAACATCTGCCGCATCTGATCACCGATCCGCGCCAGCGGCAGGACCATGCCGCAATGCTGGCCAGCCTCGACGGGCTGATAGCGGTGTCGCCATCTGCAGGCGAGAGTTGGGCGCACGGCCTGGCGCACGTCGGTGCAACGGTACCGGTCAGCGTGATCGCCAACGGCATCGGGCCGATGGCACCGCGCAAGCCGCGAACCAGCGTGCGCGCCGCTCTGGGGCTGTCAGACACGGCGCCGATGATCCTGCATATCGGGCGCTTTACCGAACAAAAGGCTCATTCCACGTTGATCGACGCCTTTGCGACGCTGGTTGAACGCCACCCGACGGCGCATTTGCTGATGATCGGCACGGGTGAACTGCGACCGGCGATTGCCGCTCAGGTTGCAGCGTTAGGCCTGCCGGCCACGCTGAGCGATCCGCGCGACGATGTGGCCGATCTGATGGCTGCGGCAGATCTTCTGGTGCTTCCCTCACTGTTCGAAGGCCTGCCGCTGGTGTTGCTTGAGGCGATGGCAATGGGGCTGCCCATCGTGGCGAGCCGGATCGGTGGCATCACCAATGCGCTTGGCGCGGCCTATCCCTATCTGGTGCCCCCGGGCGATCCTGCTGCGCTGGAAAGGGCGATGGCTGCGCGGCTGGGTGATCCGGCCGGCACGCGCGACGAGGCGGATCGTCAGGCGGCCCGCTATCGGTCGCGGTTCACCGCCGCCCGCATGGCACAGGAAACCGGCGCGCTTTACCGCCGCGTTACACAACCGAAAAGCAGGATAATCGGCATGCAGACCGTGACGAACGTGGGCTTCATCGGTGCAGGTGGCATTGCGGGCCGCCATCTGGACGTGCTGCGCCGCATGTCTGACGTCCGTATCGCGGCCATCACCGATATCGACCCTGCCCGCGCCGACGCCATGGCCGCAGAATACGCGGCACAGGCCTTTGACAGTCCCACAGCAATGCTGGCGGCGGGCGGGCTGGACGCGCTGTTCATTTGCGTGCCGCCCTTTGTGCATGGTCCCGCCGAACGCGCGGCGATTGCGGCCGGACTTCCCTTCTTTGTGGAAAAGCCGATCACGGTTGACCTTGATCTGGCCGAAGCACTGTCAGCCGAGATCTCTGCCGCCAATCTGATCACTGCTGTCGGCTATCATTGGCGCTATCTGGATACGGTTGACTGCGCCCGCCGCGCGCTGGCAGACCGGCCCGCGCAACTGATCGTCGGCCATTGGCACGACAGCACGCCACCGCCCGGCTGGTGGGGGGTGCAAAACCTGTCTGGCGGCCAGATGGTCGAGCAGGTGACCCACCTGATCGATACCGCGCGCTTTCTGGCAGGAGGAGTGCAGACGGTGCACGGGGCAGGCAATCATCTGCCCCGCAGCAGCCACCCCGAGCTTGATGTGGCCACCGCCAGTATCGCAACGCTGACCTTTGACTCAGGCGCTGTCGCGACCTTGTCGGCCACCTGCCTGTTGAACTGGAGCCACCGAACCGGCGTGCACATCTTTGCCGACGGCCTTGCCATCGAGCTTTCCGACCACGAGGTGATGATCGACACCGGCAATGGCCGGCATCCCACCCAAGCCGAGGGCGATCCCGTCTGGCGTGAAGACCGCGATTTCATCGACGCGGTGCGCGGCGGGCCGAACCGGATCCGCACCAGCTATGCCGACGCGCTGGAAACCCACCGCATCGCACTTGCGGTGTCGCATTCTGCCCAGTCTGGCAAGATCGTGCACCTTGCCCCCGCCGCCGCCGCGCCGCGCCCGCCGGGTGAAATGTTGCGCAACGAACCGGCAGCCCCGGATCAGCATCGCCGCATCCGGTCGCTTGGTATCGACGCCCCGCACCGTGCCGGGTTTTTCGATTATGACGAAGCGCCCGCAGGCCCCGGCCAAGTGCGCATCGACACCACATACTCCGGGCTGTCGGCGGGCACCGAGCTGACGTTTCTGAAAAATACCAACCCCTACCTTTTTGCCTCGTGGGACAACGACGCCGGTGTCTTTCGCGAAGGCGCGCCTGCCATGCGCTATCCGGTGCCGTTCCTCGGGTATATGGAAACCGGACGGATCATCGGCTCAAATGCCGATGGCTTTGCCGTCGGGCAGCTTGTTGCAGGCACCTGGGGCCACAAGTCAGGACATACCGCCGATCCAGCGCGTGATCTGCTGGTGGCGATGCCGGACGATCTTGATCCGGTTCTGGGTGTGTTCGTCGGCCAGATGGGCCCGATTGCCGCCAATGCCATTCTGTATGCCGACGCCTTTTCGCATGGCCGCACCCCGGTGGCCTTTGGCGCGGGGGTCGCGGGGCGGCGCGTGCTGGTCTGGGGCGGTGGCACGGTCGGACTGATGACCGCGCTGTTCGCCCGCGATGCCGGTGCCGCCGAGGTAGTGGTGGCCGAACCGTCGGAATTCCGCCGCCATGTCGCGGGCAAGCTGGGGTTTGCGGCAGAAACCGAAGACGCCGCATGGCAGCGCGCCAAAAGCTGGGGTGAAAGTGGCGACCGCGGCGCGGATCTGGTGTTCCAGACCCGGGCGCATGGGCATAGTCTGCATCTGGCGCTGCGCGCGCTGCGCCCCCAGGGTGCAGTCATCGACCTTGCGTTTTATCAAGGCGGCATCCCCGAGGCGCGGCTTGGCGAGGAATTCCATCACAACGGCCTTAGCCTGATCGCAGCGCAGATTGGCCGCGTGCCCGCCGGTCTGTCCGACACCTGGAACCGCAGGCAGCTGTCGGAACAGACGCTGCGCCTGTTGAAAACCCACGGGCGCGCCGTACGCGATGCGATGATCACCCATGTCGTGCCATTCGACGAAGCGCCAGCCTTTCTATCGCACCTGGTGGCCGACCGACCCGAATTTCTGCAAATCGTGTTCCGGTTGCCGTCTTGAACGTCCAGCCCCGCCCGTGGGTTGAAGGCGGTGTCACCGAACCGCCGGTACGAATCTTGTTCGTGATGGCCTGGCTGGTCGTGGGCGGTGAGGAAACCGAAGTGCGGCTGCTGGCACGCACGCTGGACCCTGCCCGCTATACGATCGAGGTTTTGCCCTGTTTTCATATGCCTGGCATGCCCGACCTGACGCACCGGCAACTGGAGCAAGCGGGAGTCATCGTTGACTGCGCCGCCTATGAAATGTCGTTCGACGATACGGTCAAGTATCTGGAACGGCGGATGGCAGGCTTTGACATCGTGGTCTCGTGCCAGAACGTCGCCGACATTTATCCGGCGCTGGAAAGAATGTGCCACCGGCCGCCGCTGATCGAACATGGCGGCCTGGTGTCCGAAGCGCTTGCCGGGCCGAAGCATTTCACCACCCGCTATGTCGGCGTGTGCGAAAGTATCCGCGATGCAGCGGCAAGCCAGATGGCCGACCGCCCGCAGCATGCCCGCGTCATTCCTTCGATGGTCGATCTGTCCGAGTATTTGCCCGAGCGTCGTCAGCCGGTGCGCACCGCACTCGGGCTGGCCGATGACGCCATCCTGATCGGCTGGGTGGGGCGGCTGGATCGCAAAAAACGGGTTGAGGATTTTATCGCAGCGGCCGCCCTCGTCGCTGATCCGCGCGCCTGTTTTGTGGTCGTCGGCGGGCCAGATGCCTTCATGCCCGAATACGAGGCCGAACTGCATGCGCAGGCGGCTGCGCTGGGCCTGACCGGGCGGATGCTTTTTATGGGCGACCGTGCCGATGTGCCGGATCTGATGATGGCGATGGACATATTTGTCTGGCTGTCGCGCGGTGAAGGCATGCCGCATGTGATCGCCGAAGCAGGCGCAGCGGGCCTGCCCGTCATCGCCACGGCCGACAATGGCGTGGTCGAACAGATTATCGACGGCCAGACCGGCTTGTTCGTCCCCCACGACGCGCCCGCTTCCGTGGCAGTCGCCATGGCCCGGCTGATCGCCTCGGCGGATCTGCGACGCATGCTGGGTCAGGCCCTGCATTCCCACGTCAGGCGCACCTATGCCACCCCGGTGGTGGCGCGTCAGTGGGAGGCGCTGTTTGCCGAAGTTTTGTCGGGCACCCCGGCAAAGGCACCCACGCTGTTTCAAAGCTTCGTTCAGGGCGGTTTTGAATGTTCGACCCACCGATTGCGGTCAGGCAAACGGCTGGATGTGATCGCGGCCACGGGGCATGACAGCCATGCTGCGCAGGATTATGCGCAGCTTGGCAGCCTCGGCTTGCGCACCGTTCGCGACGGCCTGCGCTGGCATCTGATCGAACCCAGCCCCAACCGGTATGATTTCACGAGCTTTCTGCCGATGTTGCAGGCGGCAGACGCCACGCAGACCCAGGTGATCTGGGATCTGATGCATTACGGCTGGCCCGATGACATCGACATCTGGACACCGGCCTTTGTTGACCGGTTTGCCGGTTTTGCCCGCGCGGCGGCGCAGACCGTAAAAGACCATTCTGCCGCCGTGCCATTCTGGTGCCCGGTCAACGAGATTTCGTTCTTCGCCTGGGGCGGTGGCGACGCGCAATATCTTAACCCCTTCGCTGCCGGGCGGGGCTACGAGTTGAAGGTGCAGCTTGCGCGCGCCAGCATTGCTGCGATGCATGCCCTGCGCGAGGTTGATCCGCGCGCCCGCTTTGTGCATTGCGAACCGCTGATCAGCATCCATCACGACCCCGCAACCAACCGCCCCCGGTGGGAGGCAGAAGGCTGGCATCAGGCGCAATTTCAGGCCTTCGACTTGCTATCGGGCCGAGCGTGGCCGCAGCTCGGCGGCAATCCGGCGTTTCTTGATGTGGTCGGGGTAAATTATTACTCCAACAACCAATGGGTTGACGGCGGCCCGCCCATCGACATCGGCCATCCGCTGTACCGCCCGCTGTCGGACTTGCTGTTTGAAACCTATGCCCGCTATGGCCGCCCGATGCTTATCGCGGAGACCGGCGCCGAAGGCCTGCGCCGTGCCGAGTGGTTTACCTATGTCGCCAGCGAAACCGCCCGCGCGCGACGGCGGGGTGTGGAAGTGGAAGGTATCTGTCTGTATCCCATCGCCAACCACCCGGGGTGGGACAACGACCGGCTGTGCCCCAACGGGCTGCTGGCCCACCTGCCTCAGGACGGGCAGCGTGAGGTGCACGGCCCGCTTGCCACTGCGATTGCCAGATTCACCAGCCATCACGGGCAGGCCACCCGCAGCGCATCCGGTTGAACGCCCTTTCCACAACCTGGCTATTCGTCACCCTTGCGACGAATTTCCAACGGGATTGCGTTTGTTCCAGATCGCGGAATCACCAAGTTTCGTGATGAAGGCGTGGTGTGCCGCAGCCTCCACGGCGGTGATGCGCGGGGGCAGCGGGGCGGGGCGGGGGCGGGGACGCCAGCCGGTACCGTTGGCCGCATCGTCGCGGGATTGCGACTGGGCGGCGGTGCTGAGCGCGAAATCCGGCTGCCGGCCGCCGACCAGTTCCAGATAGACCTCGGCCAGAATTTCACTGTCAAGCAGCGCGCCGTGCTTTTCGCGCATGGAATTGTCCACCCCAAAGCGACGGCATAGCGCGTCAAGCGAGGCGGGGGAGCCGGGAAATTTCTGCCGCGCAATCAGAAGGGTATCGGTGGCACGCCCATGTGGCAGGGCGGGAAGGCCTGCCTTTTCCAGTTCGAAATTGAGGAATTTCATATCGAAGCTGGCGTTGTGGATCACCAGCTGCGCATCGGCGATGAAATCGAGGAAGGCCTGCGCAACAGCGGCAAAGACCGGTTTGTCGCGCAAGTGATCATCGCCGAGGCCGTGCACTTCGAACGCTTCTTTCGGCATCA
Source organism: Paracoccaceae bacterium (assembly GCA_043727195.1). Lineage (GTDB taxonomy): Bacteria > Pseudomonadota > Alphaproteobacteria > Rhodobacterales > Rhodobacteraceae > JAUYQR01. Next base: position 484 of record JAYSYZ010000148.1, on the reverse strand, counting down.
TCCGCTGCGGGTTGATGTATTGATGATAGGTCCGTCCCGTAGGCAGGTGATTGAACAGCTCTACCGCACCGATTTCGACGATTCGGTGGCCTTCTGCAGGCTCGAACCCGGTGGTTTCAGTGTCGAGGACGATTTCACGCATGGCGCGCCCGGATGTAGGCGATCAGCGCACGGACGTAAAGCCGGGCGCAATCTGTGCTGAGGGTTTCAAGGATGTGGGTGGCACGGGCGCGCTTTTCGGCGTCGGGCAACTGGCGGGACAGGATCATCCGGAACTGCGCCTCGGTCATGCCGGGACGGGCGAGGACGCGGCTGCGTTGCAGGGCCGGGGGTGCGGTGACCAGAAGCGCGGCGTCAAGATTAGTCTCCATGTTCTTTTCGAACAGAAGCGGGATATCGAGAACAACGATGTCAGCGATGGCGTCGTGCAGGAAAGCGTCACGATCGGCAGCGACCAGCGGGTGCACGACCGCTTCGATCTGCG
>JAYSYZ010000147.1:0-3947 GCA_043727195.1 Paracoccaceae bacterium | reverse complement strand
TCGTGGTGCCACGCCGGTCGCGCTATGGCCAGATGACCGCACGTACGGTGCTGGAGCCGGGCGGGATCGCGGTCTTGCTGCAGGGGCCGGAACCCTATCTGCGGCGCCAGGCCTTTCTGGACGCGGATGCGATGATCCGGGCGGCGGTCGCGGGTTGCGGCGGGCGTCCGGTCTGGGTCAAGCCGCATCCGTTGAAGCTGGACGAGGGCGATGCGCTTATCGCGCGGCTGCAGGCGGAGGGGCTGGCGATCCGGGTGGTTCAGGCCAATGTGCATGATCTGGTCGCGGCGGCGGTGGTGTCGGTGTCGGTAAACTCGGCAGTGGCAATCGAGGGGATGCTGCACGGAACCCCGGCGATCCTGTTCGGGCGGTCGGACTTTCATGCCGCGGTAGAGACGGTGGCGCGGGCGGAGGCGTTTTCGGGTGCGCTGGCGCGGGCGATGGCGCGGCCAAGGGATTACGCGGCCTTCCTCTTTTGGTATTTCGGGCAGTGCCTGTGGCTGGACGATGCCGCACTGCCCGGACGTATCCTTGAAATCTTTGCAGCGGCGGGTTTTCCGCCGGACCGGCTGGGGCTGGCGGCCGCGCCAAGGTAGGCCCGTTCTGCCTGCTTTTGCTTGCCCTTTGGAGCGGTTGCCGCTATAGGCCGCGCATCCTGACAGAAGTCCCGGTCGGCCCGATTTATCGGGCTGGTCCGGTGTTTCATGTCGGTGACCTTTGCAAAGACCGGCGGAGCCAACCGCGTGGCCAGTGAAAAGACGAGAAAAGGAAACTGATCTGTATGAACGCCAAATCAACCATGGAAGACTTCGAAGCCCTGTTGAAGGAAAGCTTCGAGATTGACACGCCCGAAGAGGGAACCGTTGTCAAAGGCCGCGTGATCGCCATCGAGGCGGGTCAGGCCATCATCGATGTCGGCTACAAGATGGAAGGCCGCATCGATCTCAAGGAATTCGCAAACCCCGGCGAGCAGACACCCGACATCAATGTCGGCGATGAAGTCGAGGTGTATCTGGACCGCGTGGAGAACAGCCGCGGCGAAGCCCAGATCAGCCGTGAAAAGGCCCGCCGCGAAGAGGCCTGGGACCGGCTTGAAAAAGCCTATGCGACCGAGACCCGCGTCGATGGCGCGATCTTTGGCCGCGTCAAGGGTGGCTTCACGGTCGATCTTGGTGGCGCTGTGGCCTTCCTGCCCGGTTCGCAGGTTGACGTGCGCCCGGTGCGGGATGCAGGCCCGCTGATGGGCATGAAGCAGCCGTTCCAGATTCTGAAAATGGACCGTCGCCGTGGCAACATCGTTGTGTCGCGCCGGGCGATCCTTGAAGAGTCGCGCGCCGAACAGCGTGCCGAGGTCATCGGCAACCTGACCGAAGGCCAGACGGTTGACGGCGTGGTCAAGAACATCACCGAATACGGTGCGTTCGTCGATCTGGGCGGCGTTGACGGCCTGCTCCATGTCACCGACATGGCGTGGCGTCGGGTCAATCATCCGTCGGAAATCCTTGCCATTGGTGAGACTGTCAAAGTGCAGGTCATCAAGATCAACAAGGAAACCCACCGGATTTCGCTGGGCATGAAGCAATTGCAATCCGATCCATGGGATGCGGTTGAGAAGCTGTATGCGCTGGGCACCGTGCACAAGGGCCGAGTCACCAACATCACCGATTACGGCGCCTTTGTGGAGCTTGAGGCCGGTGTCGAAGGTCTGGTGCACGTCAGCGAGATGTCCTGGACCAAGAAGAACGTCCACCCCGGCAAGATCGTGTCCACCTCGCAGGAAGTGGACGTCATGGTGCTGGAGATCGATTCTGCCAAGCGCCGGGTCAGCCTTGGCCTGAAGCAGACGCAGCGTAACCCGTGGGAAGTCTTTGCGGAAACCCATCCCGTCGGCACGAACATCGAAGGCGAGGTCAAGAACATCACCGAATTCGGCCTGTTCGTCGGCCTCGACAACGATATCGACGGCATGGTGCACCTGTCGGACCTGTCGTGGGACCAGCGTGGCGAAGAGGCGATCCAGAATTACCGCAAGGGCGACACGGTTACCGCCGCTGTCACCGAAGTGGATGTGGAGAAGGAACGCATCAGCCTGTCGATCAAGGCGCTTGGTGAAGACAACTTCACCGACGCGGTCGATGGCGTGAAGCGGGGCGGGATCATCACCGTCACCGTGACCGCGATCGAAGAGGGTGGCATCGAGGTGGAGTATAACGGCGCCAAGTCGTTCATCCGCCGCAGCGACCTGAGCCGTGACCGCGCCGACCAGCGCCCCGAGCGGTTTCAGGTGGGCGACCACATCGACGTGCGCGTGACCAATATCGACCCCAAGACCCGCAAGCTTGGCCTGTCGATCAAGGCACGCGAGATCGCCGAAGAGAAAGAGGCGGTGGAACAGTACGGTTCTTCCGATTCGGGCGCGTCGCTGGGCGACATCCTTGGCGCGGCGCTGAAGAGCGGCGACAAGGCGTAACTCCGGGTCATCCGGCACGACTGTAACGAAAAGAGGGCCTTGCCGGTTGGCAGGGCCCTTTGTCTTGTCTGACCACGCCCCTGTTTTCGTTTGTGCGATGCCAAATATTGCCTATAGTCGCCGGACAAGAACATCGTGGCGGTCACTGCCGAAGGGCCGAACCACAGGGGGGACTTACGGATGATCCGTTCGGAATTGATCCAGAAGATCGCGGATGAAAACCCGCATTTGACGCAGCGCCATGTGGAGCGGATCGTCAACACGGTGTTCGAGGAAATCATTGACGCACTGGCCAAGGGCGACCGGGTGGAACTGCGCGGCTTTGGTGCCTTCTCGGTCAAGGCCCGGGATGCCCGGGTGGGACGCAATCCGCGCACCGGCGAGGCGGTGAAGGTCGATGACAAGAAGGTGCCGTTCTTCAAGACCGGCAAGCTTCTCAGGGATCGCCTGAACGGCAAGTGACCGCCGGCATGCTTGCGCCCGGGCCGGATCGGGCCGATATTGCCGGGGTGCCGATGGGGAGCCGCTGCCGATGATCCGATATACCCGCTATTTTTTTCTGGCTGCACTTGCGCTTGTCCTGCTTGCCGCGGCGCTGGCCAACCGCGCGCCGGTGTCGGTGCGGCTGTTGCCGGAGGATCTGGCGGCGCTCACCGGGCTGACCTGGGCGGCGGAACTGCCGCTGTTTCTGGTGATCTTTGGCGGGATTATCGCCGGGGTGCTGATCGGGTTCGTCTGGGAATGGTTCCGCGAGATGAAGCATCGCTCGACCGCCAGTGCGAAATCGCGCGAGGTGGCGCGGCTGGAACGCGAACTGGCGGCGCTGCGCGACACCACTTCGGTGCCACAGGATGATGTGCTGGCATTGCTGGACCAGCCCAAGGCACGGTGATGGGGCAGACGCGGGTCAAGATCTGCGGGCTCCGCACGGTGGCCGACGTGGTGGCCGTGGCGGCGGCGGGGGCGGCCTATGCAGGGTTTGTCTTCTTTGAGCGCAGTCCACGCCATCTGACGCTGGCGGCGGCGCATTTGCTGGCATTGGCAGCACCCGTGGGTCTGGCCAAGGTGGCGCTGGTGGTGGACGCCACGGATGCAGAGCTTGACGCGCTGGTGGCGGCAGTGCCGCTGGACATGTTGCAATTGCACGGGCGTGAAACACCCCAGCGGGTGGCGCAGGTGCGCGCGCGCTATGGCTTGCCGGTGATGAAGGCGATGGGTGTGGCCGATGAGAGTGATCTGGCGGGGTTGATGGAGATGAGCCTGGCTGCCGATCAGCTGCTCATCGATGCCAAGCCGCCGAAAGATGCCGCCTTGCCGGGCGGCAACGGGCTGGCCTTTGACTGGCGGCTGTTGGTCGGTCGCAAATGGCTGCGTCCGTGGATGTTGGCCGGCGGGCTGACGGCCGACAACGTGGCCGAGGCGGTGCGCCTGACGGGCGCGCGGCAGGTGGACGTGTCGTCTGGCGTGGAAAGCGCAC
>JAYSYZ010000146.1:0-3952 GCA_043727195.1 Paracoccaceae bacterium | reverse complement strand
GCCAACCGGCGCCACTGGCAGTGCCTGCTCTTCGCCATCGCGCCAGCAGTCAACGATCCAGCGAAACCGTCGCGCGATCAACATCTTGCCGATCCGTGCTTCGATTGCCGCCATTGCGGCACGCAGATAGCTTTCGATCAGCCCGTTCTGCAAAGCGTCGTCGGCAAAACCGCTGCCCAGGCGCAGATGGTCTTTCACTTCCTGTACCGGCAGTGCCGCACCGGGCACCGGCGTCTCTTCCGTCAACATCATGGTCTGCACTCCGTCCCCTTGGATCTTTGACGAAAATGGACGCGCGCGCCCCGTACCGCTCGAACGGAAGGGGGAGCAGCTGGACAGCACGAGGGGGTCAAGGCGCGCGTCCACGGCCCGGCCCGTTTCCGGGCCGGGGTGTCAGGATGCCGGTCAGGACACCGCGATTTTCAGCAGCTTGATCGCCGCATAGTCGGTGATGTCGCCGCCGACGCGCTTGTTGGCATAGAACAACACGTTCGGCTTGGCCGAGAACGGATCCCGCAGAATGCGCAGGTCCGGACGCTCCGCCACCGTGTAGGCCGACCGGAAATCGCCAAAGGCGATGGCATGGGCGTTGGCCGCTATATCCGGCATGTCCTCGCAGATCAGAACCGGATACCCCATCAGCCGCGCGGGTTCGCCTTGCTGCAGACCGTCCAGCCACAAGAAGCGGCCGTCGGCATCCTTCATCTTGCGTACCGCGCCGGTGGTCTTGGAGTTCATCACGAAGGTGGCATTGGCACGGTAGTCGGCACCCAGCGCATAGACCAGGTTGATGATGCAATCGGCGGCGTTGGTCGCCGCAAAATCCGCCGCCGCCCCCGTGGGGATATAGCCAAGCGACCCCCAGCTCCAGGTCGCATTCGCCACCTTGGCGGGCAGCATGATGCCTTTCGGCTTGTCGATCCCGTCGCCGTTGATGAATGCCGCAGCTTCGGCGCGGATGAACCGCGTGGCGATCTTTTCGGCCAGCCAGCCCTCCACGTCAAAGGCACTGTCGTCCAGCAGGCGCTGACTTGCCTTCGGCATCGCGCTCAGTTCGTGCAACCTGATCGAGATGCGCTCGATGATGGGGGTCGCGGTCTCGGCCGTCGCCACCGCTTCGGTAGCCCAGCCCGATCCCACTTCGCTGCGGTCGACCAAAACGTCGAATGACGTCGCCTCCACCTGCACCACATTGGCCACCGATCGCAGCGAAGAGGTCGCCATCAGCATCGAGCGGATCCGGTCTGCCGTCTGCGGATCGACCAGATAGCCTCCATCCGCTGCCACGGCGGTGCTCATCGCCTTGCCTTCCAGCACCAGGCCACGCAGGCCGTCATCATCCCCCGACCGCAGATAGGCGTCGAATGCCTTCTGGTGCGGCACGGCCGCGTCAGCCTGCGCCGAAAGGGCCGGACGGCCATAGCTCATCGTCTTTGCGTTCAACATGGTCAGTCGCTCTTCCTGCTGTTTCAAGGTTGATTTCACTTCGTCGTTCATGGCATTGAATTCCTGCAGAAATCCGGATATCGCAGCCTTCGCTTCCGCAGCCGCATTCTGGGCCGTGGGCAGACCTGCCTCGGCCCGAGCCTCTCTCTCGGTCATCGTCGTTTCCTTCGCTTTGTGAAAAGGGCCGCTCGCGCTCAGCGCTTGGCCAACATCCGGCGCGCGTCGTCAAACACCCGCGCCATTTCGCGCCATTCTTCATCCAGGAAACCGGCCTTGGCCGCCACCCGCGCCTCGGGAAGCATCGGAAAGGTCACCAGCGACACTTCCCAAAGCTCCAGCTCCGACAACAGGCGCCGCCCCTTGCCGTCGCGTTCCGCCTTCACCGTGCGATAGCCGATGGACAAGCCATCAATCGCCCCGGCCTCCAGAAGGGCCGCCGCCTCACGTCCCTTCGCCACCTCGGTCAGGATGCGACCCTTGACCCACAGGCCGACGGCGTCCTCTCGCACCTCGTCCCACACCCCGATCGGCTGGGCCGGATCATGCTGCCACAGCATCTTGACCCGGCCCCCGCTCGCGGCGAGGCGCATCAGGCTGGCCGCATAGGCCCCCTGCAACACCACATCGCCGCCCTGATCCTTTTTGCCAAACAGCGAGGCATATCCCGCAACCACCTGCCCGTCCGTCACCGTCAGCCGCGCGTCGGGGCGAGTGAATTTCCGCTCCGGCGCGCCCCAGTCTCCAACGCCCATGTCACCTGTCATCGCTTCACCTTGTTGCCGCATTGATCACTGTCTCGGCCATCTGGGTCAGAAGAAACGCCGCCACCCCGTAAACACCCAGCCAGATGCGCTTTTCCAACCGATCCAGCGCGTCGTCGATCAGCCCCAGCCGATAGTCGAGTGCCGCCCAGCGTTCCTCTGCCACCCGCTCGTTCGCCTCGATCCGCGCCGCCGCCGCATCGAAACTGTCGTAGACAAACCGCGAACCGCCTTCCGTCTTGCGGCCCGACCCTGCGGTCGTCATTCCCCCTCCGCCAGCTTCGGCAGGCCAAGGATCATCCGCTTTTCCGCCGGCGTCAGGAAATCCGCCGCCCCCACCCGCGCCCATTGCTGGTCCCGCTCCGCCGCCAGCGCCGGGATCTGGTCAAGATCGGCGCGCAACTCCACCAACTCGCCTGCAAACGCAGACAGCCAGTGTGATAACGATCCCATCACCCGGCCGACCAGCGGCAGAACCGTCAGGCGATAGAACGCCCGGTTCGCCTCCTGGTAATTCGCATAGGTCGCGTCACCCGGAATGCCCATCAGCATCGGCGGCACCCCAAAGGCGATGGCGATTTCGCGCGCTGCCGCCTCCTTGGTCTTCTGAAATTCCATATCCGACGGGCTGAATCCCATCGGCTTCCAGTCAAGACCACCTTCCAGCAGCATCGGGCGCCCGGCATTGCGTGCGCCTTGATGATGGCTCTCCATCTCGCTCACCAACCGGTCATACTGATCACTTGACAGGCTCGACTGCCCATCCGCCCCCTTGTACACAATCGCCCCCGATGGCCGCGCCGCGTTGTCGAGCAGCGATTTCGACCAGGCGCTGGCGCTGTTGTGAACATCGATCGCCACCGCCGCCGCCTGCAGCGGTGAAAACCCGTAATGGTCGTCCTGCGGATGGAAACTGCGGATGTGACAGATCGGGCTTACCGGGCCGGTCACATCAAACCGGTGCGTCCGCCCGCTGACGGTGTAGTCATAGGCCACCGGCCAGCCATCCGCCCCCGGCACAAGGCTCATCCGATCAGCGCGCAGCACATGCAACTCGCCCGGCAGTGCCGCCGCCCCCGGCACCGCCTCGATATACGCATTGCCCGCCAAAAGCAGATAGCCATACACCGCTTCCAGCAGTTCCGCCCGCCCCTGCGCCCCGTTCGGCCGGCTGATCAGGCTCAGCACCGGATGCTGATCATAGCGCCGCTCGGCATCCTGACAGACCAGGGGCAGCGCCGCCGCCGCCTCGGCAATCAACCTGACCGCACGAAATCCGATCGGGTTGCCCTGAAATCCGCTTCGCGCCAATGAAACCGCATCGCGCGGGCTCCAGGCAACGCGCCCGCTGGATCCCCAGGCCACCACCCGCCCCGTCGCCGAGGCCTTGTGTTCGGGCACAGCGGTCACTGGCCCGGCCTTCCGCAGAAAATCAAACACCATCTCGCCGCTCCTTGATCCTCAGGCAAATGCCCGCCCAGCCCCGGCCCTGACGGACCACAGCACTCACCCCCTCAAGGGCATCATCTGTCTCTAAATATCCCCGCCGGAGGCTCCCACGTCGGGGCGAGGAACAAACATCAGCCGGTTTCGCGCAGGGTGCGTGCTCGCACGCACCCCCCGTCTACAAACTCCGCACCATCGGCCGCCCGACATGTCCCGCCGGATCGACCATCAACTCGGTCAGCGCCCAGACCAGCGCGTCCAGCCTGTCGGGCGACCCGCCGCCCTGCCAGCCGGTCACC
>JAYSYZ010000145.1:0-3968 GCA_043727195.1 Paracoccaceae bacterium | reverse complement strand
TCGAATCCTTGTCGCAGACCGCGCTGGACCAGGCCCGCGCCGGCAATACCGTGCTGATCCCCGATTGGGCCAACAATGAATTCCGCGCGCTGGTCTTTCTTGACGCCTACGCCGACCGCTACTTGTACGTCAGCCGCACGGTCGACGGCTCGATCCTGTCGCTTTTGGACGAAACCCAGGAAACCGTGCAGCTCTATAACCAGTTGGAAAGCGAACGAGGCCGCCTTTTGTTCAACTTCGGGCTGATCTACCTCGGCTTCGCGCTGATCCTGATCCTGGCCGCGATCTGGCTGGGCCTGTGGTTCGCCGAACGCCTGTCGCGCCCGGTCGGGCGGCTGGCGGGGGCGGCGCAGCGGGTGGGCGGTGGCGATCTTGACGTGCAGGTCACCGAAGAGGAGGGCGATGACGAAATCGCCATGCTGGGGCGCCTGTTCAACCAGATGACCCGCCAGCTGAAAGGCCAGCGCGAGGCGTTGATGGACGGCCACCGTCAGACCGAACGCCGCCGCCGCCTGTTCGATTCGGTGCTGTCGAACGTCACCGCCGGGGTGATCGGCCTCGACGGCGAAGGCCGCATCGATTTCGTCAACCGCGCCGCCGAACGGCTGCTGGATATCCCCGATGGCAACGCCGACACGCCCTTGGCCGCTGCGGTGCCCGAATTCGCCTCCCTGTTCGACCGCTTGCGCGAAGGGACCGGATCCGCCGTGCAGGAAGAAATCCGCCTGACCCGCAAGGGCAAGCTGGAAAGCCTGCTGGTCCGCATGTCGGTGCGCCGCAACGATGCCGGGCGGCTGGAAGGCTACGTTGTCGCCTTTGACGATGTGACCGACCTTGTGTCGGCGCAAAGGATGGCCGCCTGGGGCGATGTCGCCCGCCGCATCGCGCATGAGATCAAGAACCCGCTGACCCCGATCCAGCTGTCGGCCGAACGCATCAAGCGCAAGTTCGCGGCCCAGGTAAAAGACCCCGAGGATCTGGAACAATATACCGATGTGATCATCCGCCAGACCGGTGACCTGCGCCGCATTGTCGATGAATTTTCCAAATTCGCCCGGATGCCGGAGCCAGACCGGCGCGACTGCGATCTGGCCGAACTGGTGCGCGGTGCCGTGCTGCTGCAGGAAAACGGCCAGCCCGGCGTGCAATTCGTAAAGCACATTCCGGCAGACCCTTTGCCGATGGAACTGGACGCGACGATGATCGGGCAGGCGCTGATAAACCTGATCAAGAACGCTGGCGAAGCGATTGAAACATTGACAGAAAAGGGCGCACCGCACGGTTACGCGCCCGAAATCCGCGTCTTTCTGCAATCCGATGAATGCGAAGCCGTGATCCGCATCAGCGACAATGGCACCGGCCTTCCTGCCGACCGTGCCCGCCTGTTCGAACCCTACGTCACCACCCGCGACAAGGGCACCGGCCTTGGCCTGCCCATCGTCAAGAAGATCATCGAGGAACATGGCGGCACACTGGCGCTACTCGATGCACCCGTTTTCGACGGCAACGCCCATGCGGGTGCCATGGCAGAGATCCGTCTGCCCCGGCTCGCCCGCCGCCGGGCCAAATCACAAAGCCTGCACGACAAATCGTCCGGGCAAGGAGGTTGAGTGATGAGCATTCTGATCGTTGACGATGAACAGGATATCCGCGAACTGATCGGCGATATCCTGCGCGACGAAGGCTTCACCGTGCGGCTGGCGGGAAATTCCGACGACTGCATGGCCGAAATCAACGCCGAACCCCCGGCGCTGATGATCCTCGACATCTGGCTGAAAGACAGCCGGATGGACGGTATCGACATCCTTAAAACCGTAAAACGCGACAATCCTGACGTTCCGGTGGTCATTATCTCTGGTCACGGCAACATCGAAATCGCCGTTGCCGCGATCAAGCAGGGCGCTTACGACTTCATTGAAAAGCCCTTCAACATCGACCAGCTGATGGTCGTGGTGGCCCGCGCGATGGAAACCTCGCGCCTGCGCCGCGAGAATCAGGAACTGCGCCGCAAGGACGTGACCTCGTCGGAAATGATCGGCTCGTCCACCGCGTTCAAGGCGCTGAAAGCCAATCTTGAAAAGGTCACCAAATCCAATGGCCGGGTGCTGCTGACCGGCCAGCCGGGATCGGGCAAGGAAATGGCCGCGCGTTACGTCCATCTGAATTCCAACCGCGCCTCGGCCCCGTTCGTCACCGTCTCATCCGCCACGATTGAACCGGATCGGATGGAAGAGGTTCTGTTCGGCCGCGAAACCGCTGAACGCGGCGTCGAACCGGGCCTGCTGGAACAGGCGCATGGCGGCGTCGTCTATTTTGACGAAGTCGCCGACATGCCCTTGGTCACGCAAGGCAAGATTCTGCGGGTGCTGACCGAACAGCAGTTCACCCGCGTCGGCGGGGCCGACAAGGTTCGCGTCGATCTGCGCGTCATCTCCTCCACCACCCGCGATCTGCGGGCCGAGATCGGCATGGGCCGTTTTCGGCAAGAGCTTTATGACCGGCTGAACGTGGTGCCGATCCCGGTGCCAGCGCTGGCCGAACGGCGCGAGGATATCCCCGAACTGACCCGCCATTTCGTCGACTGGCTGCACCGCACGCAAGGGCTGCCCGCCCGGCAACTGTCTGGCGAGGCCGAAGCAATGCTGCAGACCATGCCCTGGCCCGGCAACGTGCGCCAGTTGCGCAACGTGATCGAGCGGGTGCTGATCCTCGGCGACAGTTCCGGCCCGATCGAGCCGCGCGAACTGCCCGGCACCGACCCCAAACCGGAAACCGACAGTGTGATCTCGCTGTCCGGCACCATTGCGACGCTGCCCCTGCGCGAAGCGCGCGAGTTGTTCGAACGCGAGTATCTGCTGACCCAGATCAACCGCTTCGGCGGCAACATCAGCCGCACCGCCAGCTTTGTCGGCATGGAACGTTCGGCCCTGCACCGCAAACTGAAATCATTGGGCGTGGTCGGCAACGCCAAGGGCAACGGCCGCCCGGTCTTTGCCGATTTCGAGGAATAGGGCAGGGGCTCCTGCGGTGTCTTGCCTCACAGTGATGGGGGCACGGGCGTCGGTGGCCCGTCCATTATACGGGACGAAGCCATCGTTCGGAACACAGGGCAGCGCCTGCCGCGCCTTGTTCCGGGCACGAACAGGACGGGGATAAAAACCGCAAACGGCTCAACCGCGCCATCCGCCCGGGCGGCGATTGACCGCCAGGTCAAATCATCCCTACCTGTCTTTTTGGACTTCCGCCCTGCAAATCATCCGTTCGGTTGCGGTGTCACCTCCCGACCGGATCGCCCCGCAGACCCCACCGGTTGACCCGCCCCCCCCGATCTGACATTCAAGCCGGGCAGGGCGGGTCCAAAGGTCTTCGATGAAAGTCATCATCTGCGGCGCGGGTCAGGTCGGCTGGCAGATCGCCCGGCATCTTTCGGGCGAAAAGAACGATGTCACGGTGGTCGACATGAACGCCGACCTCGTCCGCCGCGCGACCGAGACGCTGGATGTGCAGGGCGTGGTCGGTTTTGCCAGCCATCCGGATGTGCTGGAAAAGGCCGGCGCGCGCGACGCCGACATGATCATCGCGGCCACCCACTCCGACGAGGTGAACATGGTCACCTGTCAGGTGGCGCAGACCGTGTTCAACATCACCCGCAAGATCGCCCGCATCCGGGCGCAGAACTACTTGCAGCCGCTTTACGGCGATCTGATGCACCACGACCGGCTGGCCATCGACGTGGTGATCAGCCCTGAACGCGAAGTGGCCGAGGCCGCCTTGCAGCGCCTCGCCGCCCCCGCCACCTTCGACACCGAGATTTTCATGGGCGGCCGCGCGCAGCTTCTGGGCATCCAGTTGTCCGACGATTGCCCCGTGCTCAACACGCCGTTGCGCCAGTTGAACGAACTGTTCTCCACCCTGCGCGCCATCGTGGTCGGTATCCGGCGCGAAGACCATCTTTTCGCCCCCGATCC
>JAYSYZ010000144.1:0-31963 GCA_043727195.1 Paracoccaceae bacterium | reverse complement strand
ACCTGCGCCACAGCGTCCTGCTCGAACTCATCCGTAAACCGATCTTGCTTGCCCATCTCGTGTCTCTCCCTGGTTCAAAATTACCAAGCAAAGCAGCTACAAATTTAGGGGCACCTCAGTCTTCGGGCGCAGGCTAAAGACCCTCGGCGGCCTCACCCAATGCGAATACATCTGCAAAGTCTGGACCTCAGAGCCAGAAAGATACATCCTATAACCGATCCACCAGATGGCGTGGCTGAACAGTTAAATGCCGCTCGAGGGGACATTGTCGAATTTCCGCTTCCGGACGAAGGGTCAACCCCAGTGCCATCTTGAACGTAGACTGGGCGAGCGTTCGGTGCGCCCGCTCGGACGCGGCGGCTCAATCGATTTGTCTGGCGACGTGTTCTGATGGCCTCAAGCGGTCTTGCCGACAATGATCTCAAAGCCGGTGTCAATGATCTGCGTTGTTGCCGGTCGGCTGGATGACGACAACAAAACCTCGACCGCCTGCTTGCCGATCAGAAACCGGTTTGACCGCAGGGTCGATAGAGGGGCAGGCATGCATTGTCCGAGTTCCAGGCCGTTGAAGCCAAAGAGTGCCAGGTCGCGCTTCACCTCGATGCCTGCTGCAAGGCAGTGAAAATAGCCCCCGACTGCCATGTCGTCGTTCGAGAAGACCACCACATCCGGCGTGGCTCCTTTGGCAAGCAAGGTCGCGAGCGCCGTCTTGCCCGCTTCTGTCGAGCTGGGGCCGGGACTTAACGTTTCGGCCACGATGGTGAGGCCCCGCTCTGCAAGCCCCTTCACGAGCCCTTCGTAGCGGAGGCGCGCGCGCCGGTCGGCAGTCCAATCGTGCCCGACATAACCGAAGCGGCGGTAGCCAAGGTCCGACAGGTGCCGCGCGGAGACCTGGCCTGCGTTGCGGTGCGACAGCCCGACCGCAAGGTCGATGGGCTCCGAATCGATATCCATCAGTTCTGCCACCCGGAATCTGCCGCTTGAAAGAATCCGGCGCGTGGTTTCGGTATGTTCGAATCCCGTCGTGATGACGGCCGCAGGACGCCAGGACATGAACGAGGTCAGCAGGGCCTCTTCCTGCTTCGGATCGTAGTCGGTCACGCCGATGAGGGGCTGATGGCCGGTCCCCCGAAGCCCCTCCGTGATGCCGCGCATCACTTCGGGGAACACGATGTTGGACAGCGAGGGCAGCAAGACCGCGACGAGGTTCGACTCGGCCGAAGCCAGCATTCCTGCTGCCCTGTTCGGCACATAGTCGAGTTTGGCGATCGCCGAGTTGACTTTCTGGCGGGTGTTTTCGGAGATCGGACCAAGGTTCCGGACCACCCGCGACACTGTGATCTCGCTGACCCCGGCAAGTCTTGCCACGTCGGCCAAGGTCGCATTTGCGTTCACCGTTTCGTTCCTTCCAACCGTCGACCCAAGGCCAACATCACTGTGACAGCGCTACCACAAAATGCTTGCCTTTGAATAGGTCTTGTGCAAGTCATGCTAATGGTAGCGCTGTCATCAGAGCCGGCGCGCCTTCTGGGAGGAGAAATCAATGCTTGTATCCGCTGCCAGCCGCGCGCTGGCCGTAAGTCTTCTTGCACTCTCGACGCTGCCCGGTCCGGCGCTAGCGCAGGACACCTACCGTCCGGAATGCTTTTCGGCGGCCCCCGATGTTTCCAAAGTAATCCAGTACGAAAAGCGCGAAGGACCCTACCGCGTGGCCTTCGTGAACGGCTTTGCCGGCAATGACTGGCGGGTGACGGCGATCCAGGGCGCCAAGGCTTGGGCCGCACGTCCCGAGAACGTCGGCAAGCTGGCCGAATTCACTGTGGTGTCGGTCGGCAACGACAGTGCGGCCCAGATCGCCGCGATTGATAACTATATTGCCGCCGGTTATGACGCCATCGTCATCATTGCTGTAAACCCTACCGCGTTCAATTCGGTCATCAAGCGAGCCGAAGATGCCGGAACGGTTCTGGTGCCTTTCGACAACGTGCTGGACACCGATGCGATCGTGCAGGTCAACGAGAACCAGTTCGAGCTTGGCCGCCTGAAGGCACAGGCCGTGGTTGATGCGATTATCGCGGCCAAGGGCGCTGCGACTGGCAAGGTGCTGGAAGTCTCGGGCTTGCCTGGTAACGCAACGGACCGCGACAACCATCTGGGCATGCGTTCGGTCCTTGATGCCCACCTCGGTCTCGAGGTCGTGCAGGTCGTGGGCAACTGGGACGCCGGGACCGTTCAGAAAGTCGTCGCCGATGCGATTGCGACGCATGGCAACTTTGATGGTGTGATGGTGCAGGAAGGCACGATCGGCGCGCTAAATGCGATGAAGAATGCCGGTCATCCGGTGGTTCCGGTCGGCGGCGATGCAGGTAACGGCGCGCGCAAGATGATCGCCGAAGGGGGGTATCCGGGGGTCACGGCAGCGCAGGCGCCTGTGATGTCAGCTGTGGCACTTGAGGCCGCTGTCGCGCTGCTGGAGGGGAACGCTCTGCCGCAGATGGTGTATCTGCCGATCCCGCAAAAGGCCAACGCGGATCTGGTCGAGGGGACCGATTATTTTCCCGAACTGCCCGACACGTTCTACACCACCACAGGCTACCCGAACTGCTTCCCGGTCTTTACACCCGACGAACTGCTTGGCCAGTCGCCGGACAACCTCTGATCCCTTCGATCTTGCGGGGTGGCCTTCGGGCCACCCCATCATCGGGAAGAATACAATGCAGAGCCTGCCCATCGTCGAATTGCGCGACGCGTCGAAATTCTATGGGCCGGTGCAGGCGCTGCGCTCGGTGACGCTGACCTGCAAAGCGGGGGAGATCCACGCCATCCTGGGCGAAAACGGCGCCGGGAAATCGACGATGATGAAACTTCTGTCCGGAGTCATTCGCCCCACGAGCGGCGCGGTGGCCGTGGACGGGCAGACCGTCGCTTTGCGGGGCACGCGTGATGCGTCACGTCGCGGCATTGTCTGCATCTTTCAGGAACTGTCACTGATGCCAGCGCTGAGCGTGGGCGACAACATCGTGCTGGCCCGGCCGCAGACCCGGATGGGGGTGATGCAACGCGCCGCCTATGACGAGGCGCGTGCCTGCCTAAACAGGATCGGGGCAGGCCACATCGCGCTTGACCGGGCCGTGTCAGAACTCACCCTGGCCGAACGCCAGTTGGTCGAGATTGCCAAGGCGCTATATCAGAAGCCGCGCCTTCTTATTCTTGACGAGGCGACATCGGCCCTTGGTGCCGATGCGGTCGAGCGTGTCTTTGCCGTGATCCGCCAACTGCGCGCTGAAGGTTGCGGCATCCTTTTCATCTCGCACCGTTTCCACGAAGTTCATGCGCTGGCGGATGTCATTTCGGTCTTTCGCAACGGGGCACATGTCCGGACCTTTCCAGCCGGCACGCTGGATCACGGGGACATCGTGTCGCTGATGATCGGCCAGTCGCTTGAGCGGCTTTTCCCGCCGCTTCCGCCTGTGCCCGCGTCTGACTTGGCCCCACTCCTGAGTCTGTCGCAGGTCGGATGGGAAAATGAACTGCATGACGTCAGCTTTGATGTCCGGCGCGGTGAGATCTTTGGTCTGGGCGGGCTTGATGGACAGGGACAGCAACGTGTGCTTGAGGCAGTCTTCGGCCTTTTGTCCCGCGTGTCCGGTCAGGTGAAGATCGACGGAAAGGTCTATACCGGTCGAAATCCCGCGCGGTCGAAATCCCGTGGGATCGGGCTGGCCTTCATCCCCGAGGATCGCAAGACCGAAGGCCTGATACCGGGGCTGTCAATTTCGGAAAATCTGCGCCTTGCTGCCCTTGGCGGCAGACTGGGTCCCGAACTCGATCCGGGCGACCAGGCGCGGATCGCGGCCATCCTCGACCGGCTGGAACTGGCCTTCGGCAAGATGGAGGACGCGGTCGCGACCCTGTCTGGCGGCAATCAGCAGAAGGTGCTGCTCGCGAAATGGCTGGTCCTTTCGCCGCGCTGCCTGCTTCTTCTGGACCCGACGCGCGGGATCGACGTCAAGACCAAGGCACAGATCTACACCCTCTTGGCCGAGCTTGCGGCCGAGGGCATGGCCATCGTGCTACAATCAACCGATTACGAGGAACTGGTCCATCTGTGCCACCGGGTGGCGGTGTTCTACCAGGGTCGGATTGCCCGGCAGCTTTCTGGTGACACATTGACGCCCGAGATGCTGATTTCCGCAGCCATGGGCCTTGCTTCGGATCACACCACAGGAGAAGTGGCATGAAGCGGATTGACCTTCGGGTGTTGATCCCGGCGGTGGCGCTGGCCATCCTGCTGGTCGTTTATTTCGCCAGCCATCCGCGAGGCTTTTCCACCCGCGTGCTGACGATCTGGTCGAACCAGAGCGTGCTTCTGGTCTTCGCCGCTTTCGCGCAGTTCTTCGTCGTCATGGTTCGCGGGATCGACCTGTCGGTCGGGGCCATGGTGGCGCTGAGCAACGTCGTCGCGTCCTACGTTCTGGCTGGGGAAGGGATTTCGCTGGTGTTCGGCACGTTGGCAGTTCTGGCAACAGGGCTTGCCTGCGGGCTGATCAACGGTCTGGTCGTAACCTTGGGGCGGATACCGCCGATCATCGCCACCTTGGCCACGGGGGCTGTGTTCTCCGGTGTGGCATTGGCTCTGCGTCCGACGCCCGGCGGCGCGGTGAACGAGGGGCTGTCGGACGCCTTGAGCTATGCCGTCGGGCCTGTGCCGACGTCGCTGATCCTGATCCTGTTGGCCGGGCTGACGTTCAGCCTGATCATGCGCCGCACCGCCTACGGGCTGGAGGCGCAGGGCGTGGGTTCGTCGGAACACTCGGCGGCACTGACGGGGATTTCCCTGATCCGGGTGCGGATCATCGCGCATGGGTTGGGCGGGTTGTGTGCGGCGCTGTGCGGCTATTACCTCGCGATGGTCACCTTGACAGGCGATGCCGGGGTGGGCCCGACCTACACACTGAACTCGATCGCGGCGATTGTTCTGGGCGGCGTGTCGCTGGCCGGAGGCGTCGGCAAGGCCTGGGGGGTCGTGATCGGTGCCCTGCTGTTGAAGACCGTGGCCGCCGTAATGTTCTTTAGCGGCCTGCCGCCGCTGGCCCAGCCGTTCTTCGAAGGCTTCGTGCTGGCGGGGGCGGTGGTGTTGGGGTCGCTTGGCCTTGTGCGGGTGCGCAACCGGCTAAAGCTTTTTTCGCAATGAGGGCCAACATGATCCGTTCCCTTTCCTGGCCCCGGGGTATCGACCCTGCCATCGCGCTGGTAGCACTAGGGTGCGTGGCCTTGCTGACCATGGGTAGTGCCGTGTCGTCGAACTTCCTGACCGCCGACTACCTGCTGCAACAGTTGCAGATCGCCGCCTATCTGGGCGTTATCGCCGCTGGGGCGACGCTGGTGATTCTGCTGGGTCACATCGACTTGTCGGTTCCGGCCGCGCTGACGGCGGTGGGCGTGGTGTCGACCACCGTGGCTGGTGTCGAAGACCCCCTGGTTGCAGCCCTTGGCATCGCGGCCGGACTGGCGGCTGGGGCGCTGATTGGCCTGATCAACGGGATTGGTGTTGCGTTCTTCCGGTTGCCCTCAATGGTCTGGACGCTGGCCGTGAATTCGATGCTGGTCGGCGCCGTGGTCTTTTTCACTGGCGGGTTCAAGCCGCGCGGCGTGGCGCCCGAATTGTCGATCGACATTGCGCTTGGCCGCAGCCTCGGGGTGCCCAATGCCTTCTGGTTCTGGTGCGTGGTCATCGTGCTGATGCATCTGCTGCTGCGGCGTACGGTCTATGGCCAATACATCATGGCGGCAGGCAATTCGGAAAAGGCAGTCTATCTGTCGGGCATCCGTGTGCGGCTTTTGACGTTGCTGACCTTCGTGCTCGCCGGGCTTTTTACCGCCGTCGGTTCAATGCTGCTGGTCGGCTATGCCAACCAGGCCTATCAGGGGATGGGCGATCCTTACCTCATGCCTGTCCTGTCGGCGGTGGTGCTTGGGGGAACCTCGATCCTTGGCGGTCAGGGCAGTTATGCCGGGACCGTGGTAGGCGCGCTGTTCATCACCCTTCTGACGTCGATCCTGTCAGTCTTGCAGATGCCCGAGGCCGTGCGGCAGATCACTTTCGGGCTGATCATCCTTGCCATGCTGCTTTTGCGTCGGGGCAAGGGAAAAGACCAATGACCGCCCCAAGCCTGTTTTGTGCCGGATTTGAGAATGAGTGAGGGCCGACCGGTGATATCCCCATCCTTCGAGGTTCATGAACCCCTGTTCCACGACTTCGTTGATACCACGACGATGCCCGAGGTCTTGGCCCAAGGCTTCACTTGGGCCGAAGGCCCGGTCTGGTGGCAAGGTGCCTTGTATTTCAACGACATTTCCGCAAAGCGGATGTGGAAGTGGCAGCCTGACGCGGGGCTTTCGGCAGCGTTGGAGAACAGCGAGTTTGCCAATGGCAACACGCTGGACGGTGCAGGCAGGATGATCTCATGCGAGCATGGCGGCAGGCGTGTCATCCGCCGATCTGACCCCGAAAACCCGGCGGCGGTCAAAGTCATTGCCGACCGATATCAGGGCAAACGGCTGAATTCGCCGAATGATGTCGTCGTGCGATCAGATGGGTCGATCTGGTTCACCGACCCGCCCTATGGGATCAATTCTGACGTCGAAGGCTATCTGGCCGAAAGCGAGATTGGCGGCTGCCATGTCTATTGCGCTTTGACCGATGGCACTTTGATCGCGGTCGCCACGGATTTCGACAAACCCAACGGACTGGCCTTTTCGCCGGATGAGCGCAGACTTTACGTTGCAGATTCAGGGGCCATTCGCGGCGCGAGTTTTCCCGGCATCGACTACAACCTGCCCCACCATATCCGCGCACTCGACGTCGAGGGCACCACCCTGAGCAACAGCAAGGTTTTTGCTGTGATCGAGCCAGGTGTGCCCGACGGGTTGCGCGTCGATCACGACGGCAATGTCTGGACCAGTGCCCAAGACGGCATCCGCTGCCTGTCGCCCGAGGGCTGCTGCCTGGGCAAGATCCTGTTGCCCGCGCCAACATCTAACCTGTGCTTTGGCGGGCCGGATGGAACGGACATGTTCATCACCGCCACCGACACGGTCTGGCGTGTGCGCACTACCCGACGCGATGCCACTACTTGCCTGCGCAACCAAGGACCCCGCATATGACAATGGAATACAAGACGGCCGTGATCGGGCTGGGGTCGATGGGCTATGGCATGGCGCTGTCCTGCCTCAGGGCCGGGCAGCGGGTCTGGGGCGCTGACATCAACCCTGACCTTGTCAGCAAGTTCGTCTCCATTGGCGGCCAACCCGGTGCGTTGCCGTCGCAAGTTGACGCAGTCGTTGTCGTCGTCCTCAACGCGGCTCAGACCGAGGCCGTGCTGTTCGGTGCGGACGGTGTGGTGGCGACGCTTGTGCCGGGCGCGGTGGTCATTGCCTGCGCCACGGTGCCCCCAGCTTTTGCCCGCGAGATGGAGGCGCGCTGTGCGGCAGTGGGCGTTCATTACCTTGACGCCCCCATCTCGGGCGGCGCGGCAAAGGCGGCGCAGGGGGCGTTGTCGATCATGGCGGCGGGCACGATGGCCGCCTTTGCCGCCGCGCGCCCGGTGCTGGACGCCTGCGCGCAAACGGTGTTCGAACTCGGGGCGGAAGCGGGCCCCGGCTCGGCGATGAAAGCCGTCAACCAGCTGCTGGCCGGGGTGCATATCGCTGCCATGGCCGAGGCTCTGACCTTCGGCATGACGCAGGGCATCGACCCCGGAACGTTCGTCCAGGTCATAAGCAAATGCGCGGGCACCAGTTGGATGCTGGAAAACCGTGCGCCGCATATCGTAGACGGGGATTACACGCCGCGCAGCCAGATCAACATCTGGCCCAAGGACCTTGGCATTGTGCTGGACGTGGCGAAATCGGCGGGCTTCGCCGCGCCGATCACAGCGGCAACGTTGCAGCAATACATGGTTGCGGTGGGCATGGGCCTGGGGGCCGAGGATGACGCGGCAATTGCCAAGGTTTACGCCCGCAACGTGGGGCTGACGCTGCCGGGCACGCGCGACCCTGCGGCGGAGGGCTGACGTCATGCCGACTTTCCTCGGCTGTATCGCGGACGACTTCACCGGGGCAACCGACCTTGCCGGTTTGCTTGCGCGGTCAGGCGTGCCGGTCTCGTTGCGGATCGGTGTACCCAAAGCGCCGCCCTCCGATGCCGCCGCCATCGAGGTCATCGCCCTTAAATGCCGCACAGCGTCGGTCGATATCGCCGTTGCCGAATGTCGGGCGGCGCTGGACTGGCTGCGCCGCGCCGGGGCTAAGCGGTTCTTCTGGAAATACTGCTCTACCTTTGATTCCACGCCGACAGGCAACATTGGCCCGGTGGCCGAGGCGCTGATGGCCGATCTGGGCTGCGCGCAGACCATCTATTGCCCGGCTTTCCCCGAGAACGGCCGCACGATCTTTATGGGCAACCTCTTTGTCGGTCGCCAGCCGCTGGCCGAGAGCCCGATGAAGGACCACCCGCTGACACCGATGCGCGACAGCAACCTGATGCGCCTTCTTCAACCGCAGGTTAAGGGTGACGTCGGGCTGGTTGACAGGTTGACCGTCGCGCAGGGACCAGAGGCGCTACAGGCCGAATTTGCGCGCCTTGCCGGACAGGGAACGATGCATGTGATCGTTGATGCGGTCGCGAATGCCGATCTGGAGGTGATCGCCAAGGCCTGCTGCGACATGCCGCTGATCACAGGCGGCAGCGCGCTGGCCATGCCTCTGCCCGCCCTCTACCGCGCAATGGGCCGCCTTGCCTATGACGCCAGCGGGCCGGACACGCCCGATCTGCCGCGCCCAGCCGTCATCCTGTCGGGCAGTTGTTCGGCCATGACGAACGCGCAAGTTGCCCACTACGTCGCCACCGGTGCGCCGTCGCTGCGGCTTGATCCGATGATCTTGGCCGATACCGGCATCGGGCCCGTCCTTGACTGGCTGTTGGCGCAAGATTTACACCGCGCCCCCCTCGTCTACGCTACGGCGGAACCCGAAAGCGTGCGCCGGGTACAAGAGCGGTTGGGACGAGAACGAGCGGGCGAAATCGTCGAAGCGGCGCTTGCAGCCTGCGCAATAACTGCCCGCGATGCCGGCGCGCGCCGGATCATCGTTGCCGGTGGCGAGACGTCGGGCGCGGTTACCACGGCCCTCGATGTGGATCAGCTGCAGGTCGGGCGCGAAATCACCCCCGGCGTGCCGTGGACCTACTGTGAAAGCGGCGGTCAGCCCATGGGGCTTGCGCTGAAATCCGGCAACTTTGGCGCTCCCTCGTTCTTTTCTGCCGCGCTGGAGGTGCTATGACCCCTGAAACCGCCCTGCGCGAGCAGATTTGCCGTCTCGCCCTGTCGATGTTCGACCGGGGATTGACGCATGGCAGCACCGGCAACATTTCGGCCCGGACGGCGGATGGCGGACTTCTGGTTTCCCCCACCGGCAGCAGCTTCGGGCGGCTGGACCCGGCCCGGCTGTCACGGTTCGATGCGGCTGGGCGGCTGATCGACGGCGATCCTCCGACCAAGGAGATGCCGTTGCACACCGCCTTTTACGACACGCGCAGCACGGCGGGGGCGGTGGTGCACCTGCATTGCTGTCATTCGGTCGCCCTGTCGATGCTGCCCGATGCCGATGAGGACAATTTCCTGCCGCCACTGACGCCCTATGCGATCATGCTTCTGGGGAAAGTAAAGCTGTTGCCCTTTTTTCTGCCTGGCGATCCCGCCATGGGTGCTGCGGTGCGCGGGCTTACCGGAAAGCGCAGCGCCGTGATGCTGGCCAATCATGGGCCGGTCGTGGCCGGCAAGGATGTGCAGGCCGCCTGCGATGCAATCGAGGAACTGGAGGCCACAGCCCGCCTTGCCCTTCTGTTGCGCGAAACCGGAGCGCGCGGGCTGACGACCAGTCAGGTGCAGGCGCTGGTCACGAAATTTGATGTGGAGTGGGACGTTTGACGCAGTTTTCCGCCAATCTGGGTTTTCTTTGGGCTGACCTGCCCCTGCCAATGGCAATAGCCGAAGCCAAGGCTGCCGGTTTTATCGCAGTGGAATGCCATTGGCCCTACGACACCCCGGCAGAAGACACCGCCCGTGCCTTGCGCGATGCCGGGCTGCGGATGCTGGGCATCAACACTGTTCGCGGCAAGCCCGGCGAGAACGGCCTTGCGGCCTTGCCCGGACGCGAGATTGAAGCTCGCGCCGCCATCGATCAGGCCTTGGAATACGCCGCGAGGATCGACGCGGGTACGGTCCATGTCATGGCCGGTTTCGCCACTGGCGCGGACGCATGGGCTGTCTTTGTCGCGAATCTGTCCTATGCCGCAAAGCGGGCAGCGGAGCTTGGGATCACAATCCTGATCGAACCGCTCAACCGCCACGATGCGCCCGGATACTTCCTTCAGACCACCGACCAGGCGCGCGACATCATCACAGAGGTTGGGGAAACGAACCTGAAACTGATGTTCGACTGCTATCATGTTGGGCGGACCGAGGGCGACATCACCACCCGTTTCAGCAACCTGTTGCCGATCATCGGCCATGTCCAGTTCGCGAGCGTCCCCGATCGCGGGCCGCCGGATCACGGCGAGCTGGACTTCACCACAATCTTTGATGCAATCGCCGATGCAGGCTGGGCCGCACCGTTAGGGGCAGAATACAAGCCCAAGGGTCCTACCGCAGAGAGCTTGGGCTGGATGGCAAGGTAAGTTGGAGACCGCCAACATGCGATGGCGAAGCGACTGATGGTGCTTCGTCGCTCTTGGTCGCCTTCGGATTGTTTGTCAGGTGATCCGTCGCGAACCCGCATGGCAAACGCCGATGTCTGGGCTGCGAGAGCAGACGGCCCTGATGCCGCTGGTGGTTGTGAGTGGCAGATCATCGAACGCAGACGTCGTAAAGGCGCCCGGAACCGTTGACCTTGAGCCAGCGCAATGTATTGCGGCCCTGATGCATATCGCGAAACGTTATAGCCGATATACGAAAATCCTATTTCTGTTTCCGGGCAAGAACCCCGAACCTCTGCCCAGCCCGGAGGAGGGCAGAGTGCCGACCTGAAGTTCGGCATCTAGGGAGGAAACATGAAACGCATGAACGCAGTTTTTCTGCGGTCGGTAGTGCTTTGCGCTGCGGTCGTGGTTGGAGGACAGGCCGTCGCTGACGTGACCGAACTCCCCAAGGATATTCAGGACAGTCTTTACAATCCGGCGATGCTCGACCCCAACCAGCCGATCGGTGACAGCGCCTACCGCGATTTCGTCGCCAAGAATCCGCCGCCTTGGAAGATTGGTTATGCCTCGTCCTATGCGGGCAACACATGGCGGGCGGCGGTCATGGACCGGTTGCAAAATGTGCTGATCCCGAAATGGCAGAAGTTGGGGCTGATTTCGGAAGTGATCATCACCCAGTCGAACCTGAACGACTCGACTCAGATTCAGCAGATGCGCCAGTTGGTTGACCAGGGCGTCGATGCGATCATTGTGTGCTGTTCGAACCCGACGGCGCTGAACCAGACAGTTGAATATGCCCATTCCAAGGGCGTTGCGGTCTTTTCCTCGACCGGCTATCTGACCAGCCCGCTGTCCGTCAATGCTTCGGCCAACTTTGTGGTCGGTGGCAATATGATGGGCGAGTGGATGGCCAACGAGATCGGCGGCAAGGGCAATGTCTTGGTGGTGGAAGGCATCCCCGGCACCTCTGCGTCGGACAGCCAAAATTCCGGCATCGCGATGGCGCTGGCCAATCATCCGGATGTGACCGTGGTCGGGCAGATCGCCGGCATGTGGACAGACCAGGTGGCGCAGGCCGAAGTCCAGAAATGGCTGGCGACCAATCCGGGCGAACTTGACGGTATTATTATCCAGTCGGCTTCGGAACTGGGCGCGTTGCGCGCATTGCTGCAATCAGGCCGCGACATGATTCCGATCACCATCGGTTCGGAACTGGGGGCCTTGTGCTATTGGCGGCACAATCCGGATTATGTGTCTGGCGCGATCCATGCGTGGCCACCGGGCGACGACTTTGAGATGCTGTGGAACATCATGATGCGCACGCTGCAAGGTCAGGGTCCGATGATCCAGTCGATCCATGCCAAGCCGATCAGCATGAACAAAGAAGAGATGATGGCGGCAATCCCCGAAGACTGCTCGGAAGACAGCGACCAATGGTACCACCCTGGCATCGAAAAATGGGCACCGGCCTCGTTCCTCGACAACTTCTTCCTGCGTCCGGCGGACCCGGAGAAGTATGATCCCACTTCCTACAAGAAGCCCTGAACGGATCCAAGTCGCCGCCTGTCATGGGCGGTGACCTTTCCCTCGTTCCCCGGAACATCCCCAAAATGCCCGCCGTCGCCGTGGAAATCTCTCAGGTGCGCAAGACCTTTGGTCCGACCGTGGCTTTGAGCGGTGTCAGCCTGCGGGCCTATGAGGGCGAAGTGCATGCCATCATCGGCGGTAACGGGTCTGGCAAAAGCACACTGGCCAAGGTGATGTCCGGCGTACTGATCCCTGACTCCGGGCAGGTTTCCATCCTCGGCAAGGTCGCGACATCGCCGCACGAAGCGCGCGAACTGGGAATTTCCAACGTCTTTCAAGAGGTTCTTGTGGCCGACGAATGTTCGGTGCTGGATAACCTTTACCTTGGGGCAGACGGGCTGCTGGGGTCTTCGATCAGCAAGGAAGAACGCTATGCCCGCGCTTCGGTGCTGATGGCAGAGCTTTTGGGTTTTGACCTTGATCTGAACGTCTCGGCCAGCGAACTGCCTTTGTCGTTGAAGCAGTGGATCACCATTGCCCGCGCCATATTGACCGATCCCAAGGTGCTGATCCTGGATGAATCCTCTGCCGCCTTGGACTTTGACTCGACAGAGCGCCTGTTCCGCAAGATGCGGGCGCTGAAAAAGCGCGGCTGTGCGATCATGATCGTTACCCACCGCATCGCTGAACTGGTGCGCATAGCAGACCGCGCCACCGTCCTGCGCGATGGCAAGACGGTGGGCACTCTGGAGCAGGAAGAGATTACCGAGGCGCGGATTCTGGCGCTGATCGCCGGGCCAGAGCGGGAAAAGGCGCAAAGCAGCCAATCGGCCGCGACCCGCATTTCTGATGTGCCTCTGCTGCGGATGCAGGATGTGAAAGTTTGGGCCGATGCCGCGCCTTTCGATTTCACCCTCTTCCCCGGAGAAGTCGTGGGCATCACCGGCCTTGATGGTCAGGGCCAAGCCGATTTCGTGCGCGCCATCGCGGGCGTGCAACCCCTGATCTCCGGCCGCGTCTCGTTCGTTCGCGACAAGGTGGCGGAGGCGGTGACGGAACTTCGATCAGCGCGGGAAAACGGTATCAGCTACGTGTCGGGCGACCGCAAGAAAGAAGGCATCTTCGCCAACCTTGGCATCTTTGAAAACATGATGCTGCCCGTCTACCGCTCTTACAAAGCGGGGGGTTGGCTCAACCTGCTCAACCGCGCCAAGATGACCCCGGTCTTTGAATGGGAAGCCGGGAAGCTTGCGATCAAGATGGGCGCGCCGGACAATCTGATCACCTCGCTGTCGGGCGGCAACCAGCAGAAGGTCTTGATTGCGCGGGCCTTTGCCGAGAAGCCCAAGGTTCTGGTCCTAAACGATCCCGCACGCGGTATCGACATAGGTGCCAAGCTGGACCTGTACCGCAACCTGCGCGACTTTGCGGCGCGCGGCAATGCAGTGGTGTTCCTGTCGTCCGAGCTTGAGGAGTTCATGAACCTCTGCTCGCGCGTCCATGTCTTCCGCAATGGCGCGGTTTCCGCCGACTTTGACCCGCCCTTCGATGGCCATGTCATCCTGAACGCCATGTTCGGCCGCCGCGCGGCAGCCCCCATGCCGGGTGAGGCCCTGGCTGAGGAAGAGGCGCATCCCTATCGCCACGCCGAGGATGCCAGCCCGCATCTGACGCCTGACGACTTTTCTATCCGCACAACCGAGGATGGCCGCCCCAATGCGCGACCTGTCCGTGTCGTTTCGACCAAGGTGAAGGACGCCCTCATGAACCAATCCGGTTTCCTCTTGACGGCTCCCGACATTCCGCAAGGCGCTGTGGTGCCCGACCGTTTTGTCGAGGACAGCCGGATCTCGCCGCAGCTGCGCTGGACAGAGGTTCCGGCCGGCACGCAAAGCTTTGCCTTGGCGGTGACCGACCCTGACCTGCCGGCTGAATTCAACTTTCCTCGCAGCTTCTCTCATTGGCTTGTCTTTGACATCCCCGGCCATATCCGCGAGTTGCCTGAGGGTGCCAGCAGCAGCCTTGCCATGCCTTCCGGCGCGGTTGAGCTCAATTCGGATTTCGTCACCTTCCACATTCCTGGCTTTGGCCGCGGATGGGGTGGACCTTGGCCGCCGGACCGACAGCATCGCTATGTCTTCACGCTCTACGCGTTGAAAACGCCTCGCTTGTCGTTGCCGCACGACGCCGACCTTACGACCTTTGCGGCAGCGGTCCTGCCGGTCGCCATCGATCAGGCGTCCTTCACCGCCGTCTACGGCCCCGCACGCAAACCTTTGCCACAGTCTGACACATCTGCCGAACCCACGAGGAGGACCGCATGAGCAAATACGGCAGCAGGAAAAGCTTCGATCTGGAGTGGATCGAACGCTGGGCGCGCTGCGTCAATGAAGACAGGATCCTGCCGGTGATCGGCAAGTTCTTCAACAACCGCTTCGTCCTTGGCGTGGACGAGGTGGAATATCTGGTCGAGGTACGCGGCGGCAAGATTGCCCGTATCTCGGACGGGCTGACGCCAAATGACCTAGGCTTTGACTTCGCACTGCGTGCGCCGTCTTCGGCCTGGGCCAAGTTCAGCATGCAGATCCCGCCTCCGATGTTCAACGACATCTGGGCAATGGCCCACCCGCTGCACAAGCAGTTGGTGATCGACGGCAACCAGCTTCCCTTCTGGCAGAACATGCGCGCGCTGACGCGGATGCTCAGCCTGATGCGGCAAGTGTGATCGGGAGGGAGGAATATGAACCAGCACGATCCGATCATCGGCCGCTATGTCTATGTCACTTGTCAGGGCAAGACCTACCGGACCTATTACGAAGAGCATGGCGAGGGCATTCCGATGGTTTGCCTTCACACCGCAGGCACTGACGGGCGCCAGTACCGGCACCAGATGTGCGACCCCGATATCGCGGCCAACTTCCGCATGATCGCCTTTGACATGCCGTGGCATGGCAAGTCGAATCCGCCATCCGACTGGTATCTGATGGAAGATGAATACAAGCTGACCACCAGCTTTTACGGCGAGTTCATCGTGGCCTTCTGCCGCGCCCTGGACCTGAAAAAGCCGGTGATCATGGGGCAGTCGATGGGCGGCAACATCTGCCTGCATCTGGCGCTGAAGTTTGAAAGCGAATTCTCGGCCTTCATCGCACTTGAGGCTTGCGACTATTCTCCCGGCTGGTGGATCCACCCGCTGCACCACCCCCATATCCATGGTGGTGAAGCGGTTGCCACTTCGACCTTCGGCCTGATGAGCCCCGAAAGTCCCGACGAATTCCGCTGGGAAACCTGGTGGTTCTATGCGCAGGGCGGGCCGGGCATCTTCAAGGGCGATCTTTACTTCTATTCCGTCGACAGCGATTTTCGCGATCAGGTGTCGAAGATTTCCGGCCGGGTTCCGATCTATTTCCTGACCGGCGAATACGACTTTGCCTGCACGCCGGAAATGACCGAGCGGACGGCCGAAAAGGTCAAGGGTTCCGAATGCATCATCTTCTCGGGCGGGCACTTCCCGACCTCGGAAGACCCGGCGAAATTCAAGGAAGTCGTGGCACCGGTGCTGAAGAAGATTGTGCAGAACGATCCGGAACGGCGCGGCGGCAACCGTGCAATATCCGGACCTGCCACTTCAACCTCGAACGCCCGCCCTGCCGGGCGCCGCGTGATCGAGCTTTGATGTAACGCCCGGGCGCTGGACACCCCGCGCCCGGGAATCCCCCTATTTCACCAATCGAAGTAGCCCCGCATGTCGGAACGATCCTCATCGACAAGCACCTATCTGTTGGTGCCGATCCTGCTGATCGCGGTGCTGATGGGCATTGCGGTGATCAGGGGCCCCAACCTCGTGTCGCTGTCCGGTTTTGGAAGCGCCATCATCGTGGCCGCCCCGCTGACGATGGCGACTTTTTCGCTGATGGCTTTGGCGGTAGCGGGGCGTGGCACGGTTGACCTGGCGGTGGGGCCGCTGTTGGCATTCATCAACGTGTCGATCGTCAAGTTAAACATGCTGGGGATCGTGACCGGGCCGTTTGGCGTGTTCTTTGTCGCACTTGGTCTGGGCGTCCTGTACCAACTGTTGTTCGCTGCAATCGTGATCTGGGTCCGCGTGCAGCCGATCATCGTGGCTTTGTCCGGCTTTCTGGCCCTGTCTGGCATCAACCTCGTCATTCTCAAACGCCCCGGCGGTACCGCACCCGAGTTCATGAGCAGCTGGGGTCTTGGCACCACGATCTTCTCTCCCATCCTGCTGATCGTCCTGCTGGCGACGGGGGGCTGGCTTTTGTTCACCCTGACGCCGTTTTACGCCAACCTGCGCATGATGGGCTATGACGAGCGGGCGGCCTGGACCTCTGGCGTGCGCATCAACATCGTCCGCATCGGGGCGCACGTCATCGCAGGGATATTCGCCGGGCTCGGCGCAATTTGCTATACTGCGCTGATTTCCTCGGGTGACCCGACGCAGGGCACAAACATGACGCTGACGGCTGTGACCGCGCTGGTGCTGGGCGGCGTCAGCCTGACGGGCGGGCGCGGCGGCGTGACCGGAGCACTGCTGGGCGCCATTAACCTCTGGCTGATCGGCTATGTGCTGTCGACCTTCAACTTCGGTGCCATTCAAGCCTTCGTGACGCAGATGAGCTACGGGATCATCCTGGTCCTGTCGCTGCTGCTGACGCTTCTGGTGCCCGCGATCGGGCGGCACATCAGCTTCATCTCGCCCTGGGGCGCTTTCGTGGTGCTGGCGGCGGTGGTTCTGGGGATCATGCTGCAGGTTGCGACATCTGCCACTTATCTGCCCACTGACCCCCTTCTGACAGTCGCTCAAAGCCCCTTGATGACCCGTTATCTGCTAACCACCCCGGCCGAGGCTGCCAGTCTGGGTGTCAGCTTGTCGCCCATCCAGCAAGTCGCTTTCCTTGTGGCGACGGCGGTGGTGATCCTCGTCATTGCGGCCCGCCTGATCAATGCCGAGGCCAATGTCCGCCGGATGGGTCTGTTCCTTTACTTCTTCGTCGCCGTGCTGGTGCTGGCTCTGTTTGCTGTCGTGGCGGGCCAAAGCGATCTGACCCTGTTCAAAGGAGTCCTGTAATGAGCGATCTGCCTCCGAATTTGAATACAGGACCACGCTCTCAACTGATCCCAATCCCGCGGTCTGGCGTGATGATCTGGGTCAACCTTGCCGCCACGCTGATCATCGCTGCGATTGGCTTTGGGCTTGGCTTTGCGGGGGGCATCAGCGCCCAATATGTAATCCTGTCGACGGTTGTTTCCGTGGCAGTCCTGCTTTGGTTGCTCAATTACATCGTGGTGATCTTCGAGACTCGTGCCGCCGAGCCAAGTGCCAGGCCGGGCCAGGGCCGCACCGTCTGGCGGTCGAACCGGGTGATGGTGATTGCCATGGTGATCCTGCTGATCGCCTATCTGATCGTTACCGCCTCGGTTCCCGCCTTCCGGTCGGTCACCAATCTGATCGCCTTTCTGGTGCTTGAGGCGATCCTGCTGTTCGCCTTCAAGGTCTCCGGTCGTTTCTCCAGCGGGCGATCGGCTTTTATCGGCATAATTGTGCTTCTGGCGCTGATCGTGATTTCGTCTTTCACGATCGATGGCTTCCTGTCAGCAGCCAACGTCAAGGCGATCCTGTTGTTCGCGTCTTTCCTGGGCATTGCCTGCATCGGCCAAACCTTGGTGGCGCTGATGGGAGGGCTCGATCTTTCGATCCCCTTTGTCATCGGGGCTTCCAACATTGGGCTTCTTTTCCTGATCGGGCTGGGGGTGCCGTCTTTCGTGGCGCTGGGGTTCATTCTGATCCTTGGTGGATTGATCGGGCTGTCGAATGGGCTTCTCAGTTACAAGTTGCAGGGGCAGGCACTGATCCTGACGCTGGGCATGGGCTTTGCGGTGGCGGGGCTGACCCAGATTCTGACCTCGATCGGGTCGGCGTTCTCGGGCAACGTCTTTGGCGCCGTGCCGAAGTGGTTGCAGAACCTTGCGGCGATGAATGGCGAGACCTTCGGGTTGGCTTTCCCGCCGACCATCCTGATCTGGATCGTTCTGGCCATCCTCGTCATCATCGCGCTGCGATATTCGGCCTATGGGCGCTATGTCTACGCTTTGGGTGGCAACCGTCGTTCGGCAAAGCTGATTGGCGTCTCAGAGCTGAAATACTGGACGCTCGCGTACACCCTCTCGGGCGTCTTCGCTGCACTGACCGGGTCTTTGCTGCTGGGCTGGTCAGGTGGCGGCTTTATCGGGGTCGGAGACCCCTATCTTTTCACCACGTTGGCGGCCGTCGTCATCGGAGGCACCTCTCTCATGGGAGGGTACGGCGGCTATGGGTTCACCGTCATCGGCGTGCTTGTGCTTCAAGTCCTGTCTTCGTTCCTGATCGGGGTCGGCCTGAAATACGAATGGCAGCAATTCATCTTCGGTCTTCTGATCCTGCCGATGGTCGCGCTTTATGGCCGATCACCGCACATCAGAGCCCAGGTCTAAGGGGACAGGAATGTTCGGAGCTTTGTATACCTCACAGGATGTTGTCAGCAGTGCCTTTGCGGGTGCGCTGCTCGCCACCTTCGCCACCGCCGCGCTGTGCTTTCTTGGCCTGAGCTGGACGAATGACAAGTGGCGCGTGCCCCTGGCGTTGGTTGGGGTGGCGGCACTTGCTTCGGCGGTGGACTACACGGGGGCCACGGCGCTGTGGCTGACGGCACAGAAAGCCAGCGCTGGCATCCGCTTTTCGGCTTGGTTCACCGTGCATCCCTTGCAGATCGCGGCGGTCTATTTCTTCGCCAATGCCATCGGAAAGGTTCCCTCAGGCGTGTTCTGGCGGATGACGGTAGCGGCGCTGCTGATGGTCTTCTCACGCTATCTGGGCGATGCGGGGTTCTTCAACCCGACGCTTGGCGTGTTGCTGTCCATCGGCTTTTGGCTCTATATCCTCGGCGAGATGTATTTCGGCGCGATGCCCGACATTATCCGCAAATCCAGCCGCGCGGTGCGCCTCGGCTATTTCTGGATACGCCTGATCCTGACTATCGGCTGGGCGATCTACCCGATCCTGCACTTTGTCGATCTGGTCATCGGTACCGGACAAGCCCCCGGCGTAGTGGCACTCTATACCTTGTTCGACCTTATCAATCTCATCATCCCGTCGCTCATCGTCTTGGCCGTCGCTGGCCAGGAACGCTACTGAGCCGCCCCTTGCAGGGCCCCAAGCCTTTCGAAAGGACAAGACCATGACCGGCGCTGACGCAATTGCCATCATCATCCTGCTTACGATCCTGATTGCTGTCGGGGTCTACCTTCTGCACTGGCTTTACCGCCACTCGTCCAAGGACCAAAGCTTCGTGCGCACCGGGTCCGGCGGTGAAAGGGTGGTGATGGGGGGTGGGGCACTGGTGATCCCGATCATTCACGACATCACCGTCGTGAACATGAATGCGATCCCTCTGGAAATTCGCCGTCAGGGCGAAGCTTCCCTCATCACCCGCAACAAGATGCGGGTCGATCTGGTGGCGGAATTCTTCGTCCGCGTCATCGCGACGAAAGAGGGGGTTTCTACCGCTGCCCGCACTCTGGGTGCTCGCACGCAGGACTCGATGGCGCTGAAAGAGATCATTCAGGGCCGGTTCGTCGATGCCATGGCCTCCGTCGCTGCCTCGATGACCATGGAGGACATCCATCAGGATCGCATCGGCTATATCAAGCGCGTGGCTGAGCTTGCGAGCAAAAGCCTTGGCGGCAACGGGCTGGAGCTTGAAAACGCCTCGCTGACCGCGCTGAACCAGTCCGACATTTCGATCTTCAATCCCTCGAACGCCTTTGATGCCGAGGGGTTGACCCAGCTCACGGAACATATCGAAGAACGCCGCCGCTTGCGTAACCGGATCGAGAACGAAGCCCGCATCGACATCAAGCAAAAGGACTACGAGGCCGAACAGCGCGCCTTGGAGATTGATCGCGATCTGGAATATGCCCGCATTGATCAGGCGCGGTCGATTGAAATCCGCAAAGCTACGCAAGCTGCCGAGATCGAGGCAGAACGCTCCAAATCCCAGATCTCCATCACGCAATCCAAGGTGCAGGCCGAAGGGGAAGGTGAGCGTATCCGCATCACGAAGGATCAGGCAATTGATGCCGAACGAATCCGCGCCCAGAACGATACCCGTTCGCTTGAGATTGAACGTCAGAAAGACACCGAACTGACTGAAATCGCTTCGCGCGCCCAGCTGGAGACCGAACGCATCCAGAGCCGACAGCAGGTCGAGGGCGAGCGCATCGAACGGGAACGACAGGTCAAGGAAGCCGAAATCAAGTCGCGACTTGAGCTTGAGGTTTACGACACAAAGTCCAGTTCGGAAATCGAACAGGCCCATTTGTCACGTGATCGCGACGTTGAGGCGCGGCGTATATCGACGACCAAGGAAATCGAACTGCTTTCGGTGGAACGGGACAAAGATATCCGCGTTTCCAGCACCCACGCCGAGGCTGAGCAGGAACGCGCTGCCATCGTCAAGCGTCATGTGATTGAGATCGAGCGTCTGAAGAAGGACGAGGATGTGGCCCAACAGGGCATTGCCTATCAGCAAAAGATCAAGCTGGCCGAGACGCAATCCCTGCGCAAAGTCGAGGACGCCGCCATAGTCGCCAACCGCGAGATTGAGGAACTGCGGATTGCGGCCTCGAAGTACATCGACCGCTTCGTGATCGAACAGGACATGGAAATCGAACTGGCCGACAAGCAACGCCTGATCACGGTCGTCAACAAGGCCATCGAGGAGGCAGTGGCCCGCACCAACGAGGCCGAAGCCCGCAAGGCGCTGGCCGCAATGGAGGAACAGGTCGAGACGGTGCGCGCCGAGGAAGGCGCCACCCGGTCGAAGAAGATTGATCTCATCGCCGCCGAATCCGCCGCCGAGCGCGATACGCTGCGTGTGGTCAAACGCGCCGAGGCTGAAAAGCTGGCCGTCGAACAGCGAGCCTTGTCGGAAATCGCTGAATCTCGCGCCGCCGAAGTGCGCTACGAAACCGACGCCGAGGGCAACCGCAAGCTCAACGACGCCGAGAACATGCGCAACGACGAAAGCCGTCGGTCGGCGATCTACGAACACCTCGTCAAGACCCTGCCCGAGATCATCCGCGAGACGGTCAAGCCGATGGAGAACATCGAGTCGATCAAGATCCTCCAGGTCGACGGTCTTCCCGGCCTCAACAGTCCGTCCGAAACCGGGGGTGCTGGCGGCGGCGGGTCAGGCAATGTTTCCGATCAGGTGGTGAATTCCGCCATGAAGTACCGCACCCAAGTTGCCTTCGTGGACGGGTTGATGGAGGAAATCGGCCTGCCACTAAAGAATCTCGGTTCGGCTGGCGGCATGTCCTTCCGCAACTTCCCGCCGGTTGCTGGTGCAAAGTCCGCCAAGGACGATGATTGAGTAGGGGTTGGTGATGCCGCAGGCGCCTTCGAAAGATGATGTCTTGGACCGGCATGCGTTGATCAGCGCGGTCTGGTTGCCGACTGGATATGTTTCGCTTGGGCTTTTCCACCATGGCTTTGCCGGTGGCGGGCCGTGGTGGGTCTTGGCGGGATTTGCGGCAGTGCTGGCGGGCTATGCCTTACATGTCATCGCCAACGCCGTGCTTTCCGCGCCATTTTCCCGCTATGAGGTGGCGCTTGCGCTGGTGGTCTACGCTGCTGCCGGAGTAGCGCTGGTGCTGGCCGTGCTGCTGCAACCGGGTTTTGCCGAGACCTTCTTTCTGCCCGTGGCCGGAGGGATGGCAGCGCTGGCTGCTGCAGTGGTCTTTTACATGGTGACCCGTTCAGGCGCACGGGCGGCCTTCGGTCAGTTCGACATCATCCGGAACAACAACCTGCGCAGTACCTCGGGCCCGCCGCATCGCGGAGGTCGCAAGTGACCCCTTTTCTGGTCATGTCCCTTGCCTTCATGGCCGCCTTTGCGGTCTATCTGGCGGGGTTGGTGTCGCGTAGTGGGCCTGCGCCTGCAGCGTTCTTCGACAGTGGGGCGAATTTGCCGGGCTGGGCGGTGATGTTTGCCGGGTCTGGTTTGGCGGTGGCTGGGCAGGGGCTTGGTGATCAACTGGCCTTGACCGCGCGTTTCGGCCTGCAGGCGAGCCATCTGGGTCTTGGCCTCGTGCTGGCCGCGCTGGCCGCCATTCTGGTGCAAAAGCGCCTGTGGCTGGCCAGCCGGATCACCGGGCTTGGCTCTCCCGGTGAATTGCTCTCACGATATTACCAGAGCGTCACGCTGAGGATCGTGATGCTGACCCTGTCGGTCCTTTTCGCGCTGCCTTTTGCCGCCAACCTGCTGTCGCAGGCGGCTGAGGTGGTCGAAGCTGCAAGCAGTGGTGCCATAGGTCGGGCGGTTGCCGTCTGGGTAATGGGCTTCTTTCTATTTCTGCCAGCGGTGATCGGCGGATGGCGTGGCACGGTTCTGGTCGCGGCCATTCAAGCGGTTCTGCTGGCCGTTCTGATGCTGGTCTGCACCCTATTCGCGCAAACCATGCTGCCGGGGGCAGGCCTCCCCGCGCTGTCTTTGCCCGTGGCTGAGGGGATATTGGCCGACAGGATCCCCGGCGTGATCCAGTATTCTGCCGGTCTGGGCAAAAGCACGCCGCAAGGCGGTATTTTCACCGCCGTCGGGATTGCATCTACCGCGCTGGCAATGATTGGCGTCGTGCTGGCGCCGGGGTTCCTGTTCCTAGGAATGACCGCAAGGGCCGGGCGCAATCTGGGCTTTGGCGCCGTTTGGATTGTGGCGGGGCTGGGTGGGGCGGCCTTGGTCATCGGCGCGCCGATTCTGGCCGTGCGGATGGGCGCTGGCCTGCCGGGCCTCGCCGCGGCGATGACAGCGGTCGAGCCATTCGCCGGCCTCGGCTTGATCCTGCTGGCGGTTCTATCGGCGCAATTGTCAGTCAGCTTGTTCGTGAACAGCGGGGCACTGTTGGTCACGAAGGAACTGATCCTGCCCTATATATTGCCCGGCCAGTCACCAACCTCCCAACGCGTGACGGCGCGGATTGCACTTGCAGTGACGTATGCGCTGGTGGCCATGTTTGCCAGCTTCGCACCCCTGTCTTCAGCCGTCTTGGCCGCATTGGCCTTGCCAATGGCTGTGCAATTACTGCCAGCCATCTTGGGTCTGTGCTTTGTGCGGTGGATCAGCCGCAGCGCCATTTTGACCGGCCTAATCCTTGCCACCCTGGTGGTGGTGTTTACCGAGGCTTTCGGCCTGATCCTCGTCGAAGGCCTGTTCGTCGATCTGCCTTGGGGTCGCTGGCCCTTGACCGTCCATTCCGCTGCCTGGGGGCTTGGCCTGAACGTCGCCGCCGTGCTGCTGGTGTCGATCTTCGCCAGGGGCGGGGCGGAGCAGCAACACCGCGACCGCCTGCATGACGAACTTGGCCTGCGCTGGGCTGTCGATTTCGGCGGAAGTGCGGCGCGGGGGGCCAAGTGGTCTTTGACACTGATCTGGGCATTCTTCGCCATCGGTCCGGGGGCCATCCTTGGCAATACTTTCTTCAGCCAACCGATTTTTACCAAAGGCGACGCGGCTTTAGGCCTACCCTCGCTTTGGGTCTGGCAAATCCTGTTCTGGCTGATCGGTGTGCCCTTGGTATGGTGGTTGGCAAACCGCTCGAAGCTGGGGATGACAACCGAGGAGGGCCTGCGCCACATCGACCTTGGCGGTGCGGCTGACCCGAGCCGTGCGCCGGATTGGATCGCGGCTGGCCTTGTCCGCTTGACCGGACGCTGACCGATGGGCAACCTTGAAAAACCCGGCGTCGACACTCGCAGGCTGCGCTATTTCCTGGCTGTCTGCGATCACGGTGGCTTTTTGCGCGCCGCAGTCGCGATCGGGGTGGCACAACCAGCACTGACCCGGCAGATTCAACTGCTGGAGCAGGAACTGGGTGTCGAGCTTGTTACCCGCAACGGCCGCAACGCCTTGCCGAGCGAGGCCGGGCAAGCGCTGCTGGCCGAGGCCCGCCCGCATCTGGAGGGGCTGGATCAATTGGTGGATCGCATCCGCCGCGATTTTGCGGATGGGCCGATACGGGTCAGTCTGGGCATCTGTCCGTCGATCACCCCATTGTTTCTGGACCGCGTCACCGAAAACCTGCGACAAACCGGCACAAAAATCGACCTGACGGTGATCGAGGCCTATTCCGGCGACCTGCGCAACCTGATGGCCTCGGGCGGGCTCGATCTTGCGATCAGCTATCGTCCGGCAGGTGAAACCACGCAGCGCGCCATTGATCTTCTGACAGAGCGTTTGGTTCTGGTGACATCTGTCCCGGTGGAAAATCCTGCACCTGTGGCCCTGGCCGAGGCCCTACGCGAAAGACTGATCCTGCCAAGCGAGATCCATCAACTGCGCCGTATCATTGAAACCGTGGCTGCGGCACGCGGGTTGACCCTGATACCTGCGCTGGAGTTGGACAGTCTTGGCGCGGTCAAAGCCATGCTCGATAGCCCCGGAAGCGGTCTTGCGACCATCCTGCCCTATCATTCCGTTTGCGATGATGCCGCAAGGGGGCGATTTCATCTGCGCCTGATTGACGACCCGGACATGATCCGCACCATTGCGCTGCTGCAACCCGGCGAGGGCGGGCGGCGCATTCCGGTTGGTCTGAAAGACCATATCCTCGCCCGCGCTGCCGAGATTCGCGCCACGTTGGCGGCTGTTGCGTGAGGCGTCTGCCAGACCTCGCCGCGCTAGCGGCAAGACCGCGTTGATATTTCCATTGCGCCGCTGGCCCTGCCAGTTTCGGGCGTAACCAAGCCAAGGATGCCGCCCATGACAAGTTTCGATCCTACCGCCGAATATGCCGCGATCCGCGAAGGGGTGGCACGGGTTTGTGCCGAGTTTCCGGGGGCCTATTGGCGCGATCTGGATGCACGGCGCGCCTACCCGCTGGATTTTGTCAACGCGCTGATCCGTGAAGGTTATCTGGCAGCGATGATCCCAGAAGAATACGGCGGGTCGGGTCTGAACCTGTCCGCCTCAGCCGTGATCCTTGAGGAAATCCACCGCAGTGGCTGCAACGCCGCTGCCTGTCATGCCCAGATGTACACGATGGGCACCTTGCTGCGGCACGGAAATGCCGACCAAAAACAGCAGTATCTGCCTGGGATTGCGGATGGGTCCTTGCGCCTTCAGGCCTTTGGCGTGACCGAACCCACTTCTGGCACTGACACGCTGGCATTGAAAACCACGGCGCGGCGCGAGGGCGATGAATATGTCATCAATGGGCAGAAGATCTGGACTTCTCGCGCTGAATACTCTGATCTGATGGTGCTTTTGGCCCGGACCACGCCGCGCGATCAGGTCAAGACCAAGACAGAGGGGCTGTCGGTCTTCCTGGTCGACATGCGCGAACATGTCGGTAAAAGCATTACGATCCGCCCAATCCGCACCATGATGAACCATGCCACGACCGAGGTTTTCTTCGACAATCTGCGGATCCCAGCCAGTGCTTTGATTGGCGAAGAGGGCAAGGGCTTTCGCTATGTGCTGGCGGGAATGAATTCTGAACGCATCCTGATCGCAGCCGAGTGCATAGGCGACGCCAAGTGGTTCATCAAGAAGGCCGCCGATTACGCCAAAGAGCGGGTAATCTTCGGCACGCCGATCGGCAAAAACCAGGGCGTGCAGTTTCCCCTCGCCCGTGCCCACGCACATATGGTTGCCGCCGAGGCGATCGTTTACCGTGCCGCCGCGATGTATGACTCCGGGCTCAATCCGGGAGTGGAGGCGAACACCGCCAAGATGTTGGCCGCTGATGCCAGTTGGGAGGCGGCAGAGGCATGTCTGCAAACCCATGGCGGCTTTGGCTTTGCCGAGGAATACGATGTCGAACGCAAGTTCCGCGAGGCGCGGCTCTATCAGGTGGCCCCAATCTCGACCAATTTGATCCTTTGCTACATTGCCGAACAGGTACTGGGCCTGCCGAAATCCTATGGAGAGCTGAAGGCATGACGACGCTTTCCCACCTCCTTGATCTCGCCGCCCTGCCTGCGGCGGACATTCCCGCCAGCGCTCGAACAATGGCGCGGTTTTCGCTGTTTGACTGGATGGTGTGTGGCCGAGCCGGGGTAGGCGAACCCTTGGCGGGTATTCTGCGCAGCTACGTGTCCGCAGAGGGCGGACGACCGGTCGCCTCCGTCATTGGCGGGGGCCAAGTTCCGGCGAGGGCAGCGGCTTTGGTCAACGGGGCCACAAGCCATGCGCTGGACTACGACGATACCCACTTTGGCCATGTCGGCCATCCTTCGGTTGGCATCTATCCTGCCGCTTTGGCGGTGGGAGAGGAGATGGGGGCTAGTGCAGAAGCGGTGGTGGATGCCTTCCTGCTCGGGGCAGAAGCGTCGGTCCGGGTGGGCATGGTGCTGGGGGCCGTGCATTACAACCGGGGTTTTCACCAGACTGCCACGGCGGGCGCCTTTGGGGCGACGATTGCATCGGGGCGGCTTTATGGGCTGACCGGGGATCAGATGCGGGTGGCGCTGGGGTTGTGCGCCACGCGGGCCTCTGGCCTGAAGTCACAGTTCGGCACGATGGGCAAACCCTACAACGCGGGAATAGCGGCATCGAACGGGGTGGAATGTGCGGCCTTGGCGCGGGCGGGGTTCACCTCGGCAGATGATGGGGTGATGGGGCCTCAGGGCTTCGTGTTGACCCATTCCGACGCACCCTCAGATGCGGGGGTCTGGGACGCGCCACCGCCCGGCACATTCCTGTTCGAGGACATCAAATACAAGTTTCACGCCTGCTGCCACGGCACCCACGCGATGATCGAGGCGCTGGGGACAGCTAAGCGCGGCCATAACCTGACCACCGACCGCGTGGCCCAAATTCACCTTCGCACCAGCCCCCGCTGGCTGTCGGTCTGTGACATCAAGACCCCGCGCACCGGGTTGGAGGTGAAGTTCAGCTACAGCTGGTTGGCGGGCATGGTGCTGTCAGGCATCCCGACCTCGGCTGACCGGACTTATACGGATGCCTTGGCGGCGGACCCAGCCTTGGCGGGGATTGCAGAGAAGATCACTGTAAGCGGCGATGCCACGGTGACGGATATGCAGGCGGTGGGCGAGATCACGCTGACTGACGGTTCGACCCTGCGGTTCGCCCATGATCTTGCTGCCCGAATTGGGGCGGATGTGCTGGAAAGCAGCCTGCGCACCAAGGCCGAGGGACTTTTGGGGGCCGAGGCCGCGCTCTTGTGGCAAACGGTGGCGGAGCTTGAAAACCGGACGGCGTCGGGCCTGGGCAAAGGGCTGCGGGCGGCATGAGCGACCATTCCGACTGGATCGGGCGAGAGACAAGCCGAACCGAGACGATCACGCAGCGCCAGGTGGACTGCCTGCGCGCGACCCTTGCCGGAACCTTGGCCCCCGGCGCGGTGCCTCCGGGTCTGCATTGGTGCCTTGTGCCCGATCTGGCGGACTCGCAGGACCTTGGCCGCGACGGTCACCCGAAGCGCGGCATGTTCATGCCTGACTTACCCGGAGTGCCGCGCCGGATGTGGGCGGGTGGAGAACTAGCCTTCGGCGCGCCATTGCAGCCAGGTGACACTGTAACCCGAAGCAGCACGATTGCCGATATCAGCTTTAAGACCGGCAGCACCGGTCCCTTGGGCTTTGTCACCGTGCGCAACCTCTACACTGTCGCAGGCCAGACCCGCATCACCGAGCGGCAGGATATCGTCTACCGCGAGGATCCCAAGCCCGGCCAGACCACCACCTCTCCAGCCCGGGCCGAAGACTGGCCGGAAGCCACGCTTTGGCAGATCACCCCCGACCCAGTGCTTCTGCACCGCTATTCGGCGCTGACCTTCAACGGCCACCGCATCCACTACGACCTGCCATATGCCACCGGGGTCGAGGGCTATGCCGGGCTAGTCGTGCATGGACCCTTGCAGGCGATCTGGATGCTTAATTTGGCGACCAGCCTTTTCGGCCACCTGCCCGCCACTTTCCGTTATAGGGGCCAGTCCCCTTTGATCAGCGGCAGTCTGGTTGCCATCGAGGCTTGTCCGTCGCCCGATGGTCTGGCGTTGCGAGTGCGCGGTGCGGACGGTGTTGTCACAATGAAGGCAACCGCCGTTCAATAAAATCGCTCAGACCAAGATTGCTGCTGGACCGCCCTCGGCCAGAGCTTTTCGCGCTAATGGACGGCCTCTGCCATGCCGGGGGCAAGCCGCCCCTCCCAGATGCCGCGGCAAACCAGATCGCGGGCGACCTGCAGCGTGATACGTTCGATTGCGCGGCAGGCATTGGTCATCGGATGAGCGGGGTTGTTCACCAGATGCACCGGGCGCGACATCACCGGATCAGTGATCAGTGATTTCACCAACTCGCCCCGTGCCACAAAATCATAGGCCGCGGCCGGAGAGAATATTGTATAGCCAGAGCCGCGCGCCACCAGTTCTTTGATCTGCGTCATCGCGTCCATCTCGATCACCACGTTGAGCGGGATGCCATAAATTGCGGCGTGACGCTCGATCGACTTGCGCAGCCCATGCGAGGGCGAGGGCAGGATCAGGTCCAGCTCGGCAACCCGCGCGAGCGGTACCGGCGCACCGGGCGGCGTCTCCAACGGCCAGGCATCGGGGGCGGAAAAGAAGTACAGATCTTCGTCCAGAATATGGGTCGCCCGAAAATGCACTTTGCCGTCAAGATCATACAGAAAGCCGATGTCGACAGTGTGATCCTCTAGCCAGGTCTTGAGGAACCCACTCATCGCTTCGGTGGCCTGCAGCCGCATCTGGGGATATTCCACCCGGACTGTCTCGGCCAACGGCACGGACATGACCATCGACACGGACGGCGGCATACCGAAGGCGACCGGCCCGCGCACCACACTGCCGGTGGCTTTCATCTCTTCAACACATTCGTCCAAATTGCGGACGATGACGCGGGCGTGACGGGCCAGAAGACGACCTTCCTCGGTCAGTTTGATCCCGCGAGGCGAGCGGATCACAAGGGAAACGCCCAGCTCCTCCTCCAGCTTGATGACATGCTGGGACAGCGACGGTTGTGCCACCCGCAGACGTTGCGCTGCAGAGGACAGCGAGGGTTCTTCAGAAATTGCGATGAAATACTTCAGATGCCGGATATCCATCGCCTGCTCCAGTGACCCATCAGGTCAGTTAGGCGTCTAGCCTCTGGCCTGTCAAGGAAAGCGCTATTACTCATCGGACTGTCGGCTGGATACCTTTCGCTTAACGGAAGAAGAGGAGCCTGCCGATGGGGGATCTTGACGGGATTCTGGTGGTGTCGCTGGAGCAGGCCGTGGCGG
Source organism: Paracoccaceae bacterium (assembly GCA_043727195.1). Lineage (GTDB taxonomy): Bacteria > Pseudomonadota > Alphaproteobacteria > Rhodobacterales > Rhodobacteraceae > JAUYQR01. The sequence continues at coordinate 2,359 of JAYSYZ010000144.1, read as the reverse complement.
CTCCGCTTGCCACTTCGCGGATGGCAGATGCCGGGGCGCGGGTGATCAAGATCGAACGGCCCGAGGGCGATTTTGCGCGCGGCTATGACCGGCTGGTGCATGGCGAAAGCGCGTATTTCGTCTGGATCAACAGAGGCAAAGAATCCGTCTGCCTTGATCTGCGTCAGACCCCTGATCTCGACCTGTTGAAGCGGATGATCGCCAAGGCCGATGTTTTCGTGCAAAACCTTGCCCCTGGTGCTGCCACGCGATTGGGTGTCGGGCCAGATGCGATGCGGGCCGCGCATCCCGGGCTGATCTATGTCTCGATTTCCGGCTACGGCGAGGACGGGCCGTATCGTGAGCAGAAGGCCTATGACATGCTCATTCAGGGCGAAAGCGGGCTTTTGGCGGTGAACGGAACGCCAGAGGGCAGCGCAAGGGTGGGAATTTCGGTCTGTGACATTGCGGCAGGGGAAAGCGCTTTTTCGGCCGTTCTGCAGGCTTTGATCGCAAGGGGTCGGACGGGGCAGGGTCGGGTGATTGAGGTGTCCTTGTTTCACACCATGGCCGACTGGATGAACGTGCCCTATTTGCAGACCCGCTATGGCGGCAAGGCACCGGCAAGGGTCGGGCTGCGGCATCCTTCGATTGCGCCCTACGGGGCCTTTGCCTGCAGTGACGGGCGGCAAGTGTTGCTGTCGGTGCAAAGCGACCGGGAATGGGTGGCCTTCGCCGAAAAGGTTCTGGGCCAACCGGATCTCGCCACCGACGCCCGCTATGCCCGCAACGTAGACCGTGTCGCTCAGATGGCCGAAATAGAAGCACTTATCGCCCCGATCCTTGCCGTTATGAGCCGAGAGGAGGCCGTCGTCTTGCTGACTGCCGCCGGCATCGCCTGCGGCAGGCTATCAACGATGGAGGATATGAAAGCGCACCCGCAAGCCCGTCTCATCACCGTCGACAGCCCGACCGGCCCGGTGGAAATGATGGGGCGCGGCGTGCGGCACGGGGCAGATGTCCCTGATTTCGGTGCCGTCCCGGCCTTGGGCCAGCAAACCGATGCCCTGCGGACCGAGTTCACCGCAGATCGGGCGCAGACATGATACAACCTCTCGTCTGGCAAGCGCTTCTGTTCGTTCCGGTGGGCGCAGAAAAGCACCTTGCCAGCGCCATTCGTTTGCGTCCGGATGCGGTGATTCTTGATCTGGAGGACGCTGTGGCGCCCGAGGCGAAACCTGCTGCCCGCGCCGCCCTGCGCCGGGCGCAAGCCGAACTGGCCAAAGCAGGGATTGATTGCGCGCTGCGGGTCAACGGCTCGCTGCGTGCGATGGTCGACGACCTGACTGCAGCCGATCTTGCCAAACTGCGCGCCGTGATCATGCCCAAATCTGAAGACGCCCGCGGTCTGCGCAACGCGGCGGAACTTACGACTGGACTTGTCGCTCTGATCGCCCTCATCGAAAGCCCCTTGGGTCTGCGACGATCAGGCGAGATCGCGGCGGTGCCGGAGGTTCAGGGCCTGATGCTGGGATCCGAGGATTATTCGGCCACCCTTGGCGTCAACCCCAACAAGGGTGCCTTGGATCTGGTGGCAGCCGAACTGGCCATCGCAGCCTGCCCGCGTGGCCTGCTGCCCATCGGCTTTCCAGGGTCGATCGCCAATTTCCGCGACCTTGACCTGTACGCCAGCCAGATCGAAAAGGGCCGCGACCTTGGCATGCGCGCGGTGGCGGCCATCCATCCTGCACAACTGCCTGTGATCCGCGCCACCCTCGCACCAACCGATGCTGAGGTGGTGTGGGCCGAAAAGGTCTTGGCCAGTGTCGAAGAAGGGGGAGCGGTTTTTGCACTGGACGGCGCCATGGTCGACGCTCCGGTGATCGCCCGCGCCCGCCAGATTAGCGCCGCTTCGAGGCGCAGCTAAGAGGAGGCGGCAACGACAGATGCTACGATTCGGGGCCATGTGATCGACGGCAAAAGCCGTGCGGGTGAGGGCGGGCTCTTGCAGGAGTATGACCCCGCCACGGGTGCTAAAGGCTATCAGATCACCCGGGGCAATGCGGCAGATGCGGCAGCTTCCGCCAAAGCGGCGCAGCGTGACTGGGCCGACCTGCGGCCAATCCGGCGGGGCCGAGTGTTGACGGCAATCGCTCAGGGCCTGCGCGTCAACCCGGCCCGATTTGCCTGCATTGACCAAGCCGAAACCGGCCGTCGGCTTGCCGCCTGTCTGGACGAGGTCGAACTCGCTGCCCAATCTTTCGAATTCTAGGCCGGCCTTGTGAACACCATGGGCGGCGAGGTGATCGACCTAGGCGCCGACTATCATTCTTTCACCCGGCACGAGTTTTAGGGTGCGGTGGCGATCATCACGCCGTGG
>JAYSYZ010000143.1:0-3982 GCA_043727195.1 Paracoccaceae bacterium | reverse complement strand
CCATCCTGATGTGGGCGCTTCTGGCGCTGTTCACCATCGGCAGCGCACCGGTGCCGCCCTTGATGCTGAATGCAATCTGCTTCGCCATCGGTGGGGGGATCGGTTTGATCTGGACCGCGCGGCAGGGGTTCGGGGTACTGAGGACGGTGTCGTGGAAGGTCTATGCATTTGGCACGATTGGCCTTTTCGGCTATCATGTCCTGTATTTCACCGCACTCCGGCTGTCACCAACGGCTGAAACCGGGTTGATCGCCTATCTGTGGCCGTTGTTTATCGTGCTGCTATCCGGCCTTTTGCCAGGCGAGCGGTTGACGGCGCTGCATATCCTCGGCGCGCTGATCGCCTTTGCCGGGGCGGCGCTGATCGTGCTGGCGCGGAACCCGGACGGTGCGGGGTCGGCGCTGGGCCTCGGGCTGGCGTTTCTGTGCGCGCTGACCTGGGCGGGGTATTCTGTATTGTCCCGGCAACTGGGCACGGTGCCGACGCAAAGCGTCACCGTGTTTTGTCTGGCAACGGCGGTGCTGTCTGTCGTGGCGCATCTGGCGCTGGAAGAAACAGTATGGCCGGTGGGGCCACTTGGCTGGGCTTCGGTACTGGCGCTCGGCATCGGGCCGGTCGGGGCCGCGTTTTTTACTTGGGATGTCGGGATGAAAAAGGGCGATATCCAGCTTTTGGGCGTGGCATCCTATGCGGCGCCATTGTTGTCGACACTGGCACTTTTGGCCGCCGGGATCACAAGACCGTCATACGCGATTGCCATCGCGGCAGTTCTGATCACCGGAGGGGCGGCGCTGGCGGCCCGCGCCAGCGCACAGCAACGCTAGTGCTGGCTAAGGCGCGTAATCTCTTCCTTGATGCGTAGCTTCTGCTTTTTCAGCTCGGCGATCTTCAGGGCATCTGAACCGGGGCTGCGCTGGGCTTGTTCGACCATTTCCGAAAGTGTGTCGTGTTTCCTGCGCAGTTCGACCAAATGCGAAGCTATCGTCATGTTCGTCCTCCTGGGTTGCCCACGCTATCAGTGCACCACAAAGGGTGAGTCGTGTCACGCCTTCATCCGGGCGGATCCGCAGAAGTTCCGGAGAATTCAGCGGAACAGCGCCAGCAGGTCCGTGCCGTCACGCAAGACGGCGTTGGCCGCAGGAGTATAGCTTTCCCGGTCGCCGTCATGGGCGGCCCCGGCATGAATCACCAACGGGGCCAGAAGCCGGAACGCGGCACGGCCGCCCTTGCGTGCCCGCAACAGAACGCGCAGCGCCGGTCTGCCGTCGCGCGGTGCAAGGGGAAGGACGGACGCAGAGCCGAGTTTGGGGGCAAGGGCGGCCAGCACCTGCGGCAGCCCGCCCGCCCCGACGATGACGGTCAGCCAGCCGCCGGGTCTGAGCCTGCGGGACGCCGCCTCGACCCAGACGCCAAGTGGGGTATCGACCTGCATCGCCACCGCACGCGATTTCACGGGCGAGGCTGTGCTACCGGCTGCGTAATAGGGCGGATTGGCGATGACATGGTCAAACTCGCGCTGAAGGTCGCTGGGCATCCGGGTCAGATCGCCCTCCACCACCTCCAGTGCGATGTGATTGCGGGTGGCATTGCGGTGGGCAAGATCGGCATAAGCGGGCTGCAGTTCCAGCCCGCTCAACGACAGCCCCGGCACGCGGTGGCCAAGGCAAAGCGCTGCCGCCCCCGCACCGCAGCCAAGATCAAGCACCGATTGTCCCGGTTCGGCCGGGCAGGCGGCAGCCAGCAGCACCGGATCAGTGGCCGCGCGGTAGCCTTTGCGCGGCTGCCACAGGGTCAACTTGCCACAGAGAAACTTGTCTTCCGACAGTTCAGCATCGCTGAACATTCACTGGCTCGTCGCGATGTCATTGTCCGACATGACCGCCCGAGCCATGAACAGATCCCGGTCGGCAACCATCAGACGCTGCGGCAGGATGCCCATGCTGCCATCGAGGATGCTCATGTGGACGTCGAAGTGAAACACCGCTATACCCTCGCCTTCAAGAAGGACCGTGGCGAAAGCGATGACCGTCGGGTCTGTCGTGCGCAGAAGTTCCTTCATGGCGCAGAGTTAACCCCGCCCCGCCTGCCGGGGCAAGGGCAGCATCAAGGGGTCGCAATGGACGGATCGCCGGAAAAGCCGAAGACCGGGCCGCAGGACCGTCTGTCCGACTGGCTGTCCGAGGATATGGCGGCGGTCAACGTGCTGATTCGTGCGCGGATGGCGTCACAACACGCGCCCCGCATCCCCGAGGTGACGTCGCATCTGGTGGAGGCGGGGGGCAAGCGGTTGCGGCCCTTGCTGACCCTCGCCGCGGCGCGGATCTGCGGCTACGACGGGCCTTACCATGTGCATCTGGCGGCAACGGTGGAGTTCATTCACACCGCAACTCTGCTGCACGACGACGTGGTGGACGAAAGCCAGCGGCGGCGCGGGCGTCCGACGGCGAACCTGCTGTGGGACAACAAGTCGTCGGTGCTGGTGGGCGACTACCTGTTTTCCCGCAGTTTCCAGCTGATGGTCGAAACGGGAAGCCTGCGGGTGATGGATATCCTCGCCAACGCCTCGGCGACGATTGCCGAAGGCGAAGTGCTGCAACTGACCGCGGCGCAGGATCTGGCCACCGATGAACGCGTGTACCTGCAGGTCGTGCGCGGCAAGACCGCAGCGCTGTTTTCGGCGGCGACCGAGGTGGGCGGCGTGATCGCGGGCGCGTCGGCAGATCAGGTGCGGGCATTGTTCGATTATGGAGATGCGCTGGGCGTGGCGTTCCAGATTGTCGATGACCTTCTGGACTACGGCGGGTCGGATGCCACAATCGGCAAGAACACCGGTGATGATTTCCGCGAACGCAAGGTGACGTTGCCGGTGATCAAGGCCGTGGCCAAAGCCAGCCCCGAAGAACGCGCCTTCTGGGTGCGGGTGATCGAAAAGGGCGACCAGCGCGACGGCGATCTGGCCCACGCGCGGCAAATCATGGACCGGCATGGTGCCATGGCCGAAGCCCGGCGCGAGGCGCTGAATTGGTCCGCCAAAGCCCGCCGGGCGCTGGTGGACGTGCCGGATCATCCCTTGCGCGACATGCTGTCGGAGTTGTCGGATTTCGTGGTTTCAAGGCTGAACTGAGCCGCCGGGGCGCAAAGATTCCTGAAAACAACCCAATGGCTTCACTTTTTGGCCAAGGTTTTCAGATAGCGGTGAACCGGCGGCAAGATGTGGGAACTGTTTTCGGATAGCCGCTTTCGGATGGGTGCAGAGCATGGCCTCCTTGTTAAGACATGGCGTTAGTTGCGCGGGCGGTGCGCAGTCCTGCAATCGTCAAGCGCCGAATGTGGGCGTACCTGGCGGCTCTGCGTTTTGCGGGGGACGTCCGGCATGAACTTTTTCCGCTGGCTGCTGCGACGCAAATCCAAAAAAGTGCCGATGCCGCGCGCCCGGGATAACGGTGCAGGCCCGACAGATGCCGCGCTTGCGGCAGCGGGCCACACGCTTTCCCGCAGCAGCGCCCGATTTCCAAAGCTGACCGAAACGGCTGGTGGCAAGCCGCAGGTGCTGACCACCAAAACCAGAGGCGTGCCGGTCAGGGCCATCAAGCCGACGCCGGCAATCAAAAGCCCGAAACCCCCGGTCGATACCCGCCAACCGGAGGTCACAGCCGCAGCGACCGCGCCATTGCCAGGCAGCCAGCCCGACGCTCGCCGGCACCACAGCCGGATCAAGACCCGGACGCTGGGCTTCGAGGCGCGGGAAGCCGATGTGGTGCCGCTGTTTGATACAAACCGGGTCGAGGATGAGGCCGAGGCTGCCGAACGGGCAGGTGTGGTCATGTTTCCGACGGGCTGGCTGATCATCAAGCAAGGCGCAGGCCGGGGTGCGACATTCCCACTCATGCAAGGCGTATCGCAGATTGGTCGTGGCACGGATCAGACGATCAGCCTTGATTTTGGCGACATGTCGGTATCGCGCAGCAATCATGCGGCGATT
>JAYSYZ010000142.1:0-10635 GCA_043727195.1 Paracoccaceae bacterium | reverse complement strand
ACGATCTTTTCCGCGCCGTCCTTCAGATCATCCGCCGCAATGACATTCAGCCCCGACTTGCGGATGATGTCCTTGCCAAGCTCTACGTTCGTGCCCTCCAGCCGCACCACCAGCGGCACCTTCAGGCCCACTTCCTTCACCGCCGCGATCACGCCTTCGGCGATGATATCGCAGCGCATGATGCCGCCGAAGATATTGACGAGGATGCCTTTGACCTGCGGGTCGGAGGTGATGATCTTGAACGCCTCGGTGACCTTTTCCTTGGTGGCACCGCCGCCGACGTCAAGAAAGTTGGCGGGTTCCGCGCCGTAAAGCTTGATGATGTCCATCGTGGCCATGGCAAGGCCCGCGCCGTTGACCATGCAGCCGATCTCGCCATCCAGCGCGATGTAGTTCAGGTCGAACTTGGAGGCCGCCAGTTCCTTCGGGTCTTCCTCGGATTCGTCGCGCAGCGCGGCGATGTCGGTGTGGCGGTAGATCGCGTTGCCGTCAAACGCCATCTTCGCATCAAGCAGTTTCAGCGTGCCGTCCTTCAGCACGCAAAACGGGTTGATCTCCAGCATGTCCATGTCTTTCTCGACGAACATCCGGTACAGGTTTTTGACGATGCCGACGCATTGCTTGACCTGACCGCCAGACAGCCCCAGCGCAAAGGCGACACGGCGGCCGTGGAAATCCGACAGGCCAGTCGCCGGATCGACGTCGAACGAGATGATCTTTTCCGGGGTGTCATGGGCCACATCCTCGATGCTGATCCCGCCTTCGGTGGAGCAGACGAACGAGATGCGGCTGGATTTTCGGTCGATCAGGATCGCCAGATACAGCTCGCGTTCAATGTCAGAGCCGTCTTCGATGTAGATGCGGTTGACCTGCTTGCCTGCCGGGCCGGTCTGGATCGTGATCAGCGTGCGGCCGAGCATCTGACGGGCAAATTCCGCCGCCTCACCGACCGAACGGGCCAGACGCACGCCGCCCTTTTCGCCAGCCTCGGGTTCCCTAAACCTGCCCTTGCCCCGGCCCCCGGCGTGGATCTGCGCCTTGACCACCCAGAGCGGGCCATCGATTTCGCCCGCCGCGGTCTTTGCCTCTTCGGCGCGCAGCACGACGCGGCCGTCCGAGACCGGGATGCCATAGCTGCGCAAAAGCGCCTTGGCCTGGTATTCGTGAATGTTCATGAGGGCCGCCCTGGTTCCGGAAATCGCAACGGTAATGGCACGGATAGGGGCGCGTTCAAACCCGTTTTCGGCGCGATATGCGACCAGAGGCCCTAAAACGCTCATTTGTGATCGCAAATTTCAAAACTGTGATCACAACTCTAAAAACTGTGATCACGTGTTTACTTTTCAACCGGTTCGGTAGGCGATAGCTGATTCGGAATCAGTTCAGGAACAGGGCGAACAGCATCGCGTCGCCTTCCATGAGGCGGCTGAATTCGTTCCAGGCAAAAGGGCTGGCGCGCGTTCCTTTTTCGGCAAAGGGCAGCAGACCCTCGCCCTGCACCCAGGTGATCAGGTCTACCGGGACGGGGTTTTCGAACAGCTTTTTCAGATTGATCCCGGCCTCGGCCCCGAAACGCCAGTGCGGGATCAGAAGGTCACCGGTCAGCAGTTTCTCGCCATCGGCAAGGACGGCTTGCCAGCGGTCGGCGGTGCCGGGGGGCATCAGTATGCCAAGCGCTGAGGTTTGACGGTCGTTCGGGACCCATTCGCCCTGATCGTCCTGCTCAAGGTTGACCATGGCCCAGAAGCGGCGGTTGTCGGTGATCATGGCAAGAAAATGCGCGTGGGCCTTGCGGGTCAGCGCCGGGTCGGGAGTCTGGGCTAGGGCGCGCACCGCCATGGCGATGCGGTCGGCTTGACGGCCGAACATCATGTCCAGCGCGTTGGGGGGCGGGGTGTCGCCCCACAGGGCGTAAATCTGGTCGGTGCTGTCGAGAACGTGCTGGATGGCGGGTTCGGGGTCGTAGGCGAGGGCCAGGTTGGTGAAGCCGGAAAGAAAGTTGGTATAGGCCGACAGCCAGGCGGCGTCGGCGGTGTCAAAGGTGATCACCGGGTCGATGACATCGATGGCGGCGATGCGGCCCAGCCCGCCGAGGGTGAGGCCGGCCACGGTTGCGACGTCTTCGCCCGCGTCGCGGACCGTGTTCATGTTGATGTCGAACCAGAGGTCGGACATGGCGATATCCAGGGCGAAAGGCTTGTCGCCGAGCAGGGCAAGAGCGGCGCGGGAGGCCTGCATCCGGTCTTCAAGACCGGTGATCAGGTCGACGAAATCCTGCGCCTTGAATGGGCGGGCGGCGGGGTTTTCCGGGATCGGAAGCCGCAGGATCGGAAGTTCGGACCAGTCGGCGCGCAGGCCGGTCTGCCAGCGAAGCTGCAGGGCGGTTTCGATGCCGGACAGGAACCGGATGCCGGCGAGGGCGAAGAGATCCTCATGGCCGGGGGCGGCCAGGGCGGCGAGGCGGGCCTCGGTCGCCTTCAGGCCGGTTGCGCCGAGTTCGGCAGAAATTTGCGAGCGTTCGGCGAGGGCGGGGCCGGTGAGAAGAGCGAGGGCGAGGAGGGCGGCGCGCATGGAGGCTCCTTCTGGTTGGGGGCAGTGTCGGGCCTTGGGCGGCGACGGTCAATGGGGGGGAGGGGTGGGGGAAACCGGAGGTGAAGCGCGTGATAACACGCGTGTTATAATCAATAAACTATTGATTAGTAACATTATTCGAAATTCCGTTAACTTTTTGGAAAGCTTTCGGCGGGGACCAGACAACACAGCCTCTGGCCGCGCGGCAGAAGCGCGTCTTGCCAATGCGGAGCGAAACCGGCGGCGAGGGCGTCTGCCGCGATGGCCGCGGCGGGGCGGTGATAGGGCGGGCGGTCGGGGTGGGTTACGACACCATCGGGCTGGCGGTGGGGGCCGTGGTGACCGTCAGGCGCAACAAACACGGTAAGCAGCAGCGACGTCAGCTTCGGCAGCCGCGCGCGGAGGTTGGCAAGTGCGGGGCGCAGCATCTGGCCCGGCAGATGGGTGAAGACGCCGAAGGCGATGGCATGGGTGATCCGGTCAGGAATACCGGGCAGGGCGAAGTCGGCATCTTCGACAAGCTGGCACGGTGGCAGGCGGGATTTGTCGGCAAGTTCCAGATCATAGCCGCGCCGCATCAGCGCCAGCGAAGCATCGGTGCCCCAGTAATGCCCGGGGTCGAGAAACGGTACCGCCATATGGCCAAGCCGGAGCGCACCGCAGCCGATGTCGAGAAGATGATGGTGCGGCTGCAATCCCGCCGCCCGCAAGATCGCCATCTGGGCGCGGCCCGTCTCGTCCCAGCGGCCGCCGACGATGTCGCGGTGGCGGCCACGGGCGAGGGCGTCGTCGTAAAAACCGGGCGCGAGGTAGGGGGAGGCGGGCATCTTTTCCGATGGCGGTTCCGGGGGCCGGCCCCCGGAGGGTTTCACACCCTCCGGACCACCCGTGGGATATTTCCCGCCAAGATGAAAGCCGGGGGTCGGTTCGGCAAGCCCATGGTCAGGCCGGTCTTGCCGATTGGCCTTTGACGGACCATCGGCCGGAACGGGCGGCATCGATCCGGGTCGCGGATTGTCAGGCGAGCGAGGCGTCGATGGCCTTGCAGGCAGCGACCAGACCTTTGACCGCATCGACGGATTTGTCGAACATCACCTGTTCGTCCTTTGTCAGCTTGATGTCGACGATCCGTTCGATGCCGCCCGCGCCGATCACCGTGGGCACGCCCACATACATCCCGTTCAACCCCAACGCGCCCTTGACGTAAGCCGCACAGGGCAGCAGGCGTTTCTGATCCTTGAGGAATGCCTCGGCCATTTCGATCGCACTGGTGGCGGGGGCGTAGAAGGCCGAGCCGGTCTTCAGCAGGCCGACGATTTCGGCGCCACCGTCACGGGTGCGCTGGATGATGGCATCAAGTTTTGGCTGCGTGGTCCAGCCCATCTGCACCAGATCGGGCAGGGGAATGCCGCCGACCGTGGAATAGCGGGCGAGCGGCACCATCGTGTCGCCGTGACCGCCCAGCACAAAGGCGGTGACATCGCGCATCGAGACGCCGAATTCGAGGCTGAGGAAGTGGCGGAAGCGGGCAGAGTCCAGCACGCCCGCCATGCCGACGACCATGTGGTGCGGCAGGCCGGAAAATTCGCGCAGCGCCCAGACCATCGCGTCAAGCGGGTTGGTGATGCAGATCACGAAGGCGTTCGGGGCGTGCTGCCGGATGCCGTCGCCGACCGCCTTCATCACCTTGAGATTGATGCCGAGCAGGTCATCGCGGGACATGCCGGGTTTGCGGGGCACCCCGGCGGTGACGATGCAGACATCGGCCCCGGCGATATCGGCGTAGGAATTGGCACCCTTCATCGCGGCATCGAAACCTTCGGAGGGGCCGGATTGCGCGATATCCAGCGCCTTGCCCTGAGGCGTGCCCTCGGCAATGTCGAACAGGATGATGTCGCCAAGTTCCTTGATGGCGGCAAGGTGGGCGAGGGTTCCGCCGATTTGTCCGGCGCCGATGAGGGCGATCTTGGGTCTGGCCATGTGACGTCTCCGGAAGGTTATGATCGGGCTTTCGTTAAGCCGGTTCGGCAGCGGTGGCAAGCCTTCAGGGTGGTGGCACTGCGGTGGTTGCGCTAACCATGCGCGGGTCAGGCGGAGGCGGCGATGGAAGCGTGGGCGTTTTGGGTGGCGGCGGTCGTGGCGGCGGTGCTGGTGGGCATGGGCAAGGGCGGCGTGCCGGTGGTGGGCATGCTGGGCGTGCCGGTGCTGGCGCTGGTGATATCGCCGGTGGTGGCGGCGGGGTTGTTGCTGCCGGTCTATGTGGTGTCGGATGTGTTCGGGCTGTACGCTTACCGGCATGCATTTGACCGGCGGGTGCTGGCAATCGTGGTGCCGGGGGCGGTGGCGGGGATCGCCTTTGGCTGGGCGACGGCAAGCCTGGTGCCGGAACCGGCGGTGACCGTGCTGGTCGGGGTGATCGGGGTGGCCTTTGCGCTGAGCCTGCTGTTGCGCCGGCAGGTGGTGGCAGCGCCGAAGCGCGCCGAGGTGGTGCCGGGGTTGTTCTGGGGGGCGGTGACGGGGTTCACCAGTTTCGTCAGCCATGCGGGTGCGCCGCCGTATCAGGTGTATACGCTGCCTCTGGGCATGACGAAGATGGTGTTTGCCGGCACCTCGACCATAGCATTTGCGGTGATCAATGCGGTGAAACTGGTGCCGTATTACGCGTTGGGACAGTTGAGCGCCGGCAATCTGAAAACCGCAGCCGTGCTGTTCGTGCCCGCGGTGATCGCCGTCTTTGCCGGGGTGGGGCTGGTAAACCGGCTGCCGGAAAAGCTGTTCTTCCGGCTGGTCACATGGGCGCTTTTGCTGATTTCGGTCAAGCTGATCTGGGACGGGTTTGCAGGCCTGGGCGGGGTGCGCTGAACGCGCATCCCGCAACGCGCGCTTCAGACCCTGGTGCCCCTGGCGGGCAATTCTTCGGTGATCGCCTCATAGCCGATGCCGGATGCGACGAGGCACATGCTGCCATCGGGCAGGGTGACGGTCAGCGTCCAGGTGCCGGTGGCGTCAGAGGCATACACCTCCATCACCGCGTTGTTGGCGGCGATGCCAAGACTGCGGCGGGTTTCGCCGTAGCGCTGGGCCAGTTGTTCGGTGACCGAGGCGCGGGTGTCGCATTGCGGCTGGGCAAAGCCGATCTGGGTGGCAAGGATCACGCCGCCGAAACCAAGCGACAGGGCAAACATCATCTGGGACATGGGCGGGCCTTTGTTGCGGATATCCGCGGCAAACCTGCGTCGGGGGTGCTGATATCGGGTTAATGCCACGCACGGCCGGCTGCACAATCGCTGCGCCGCAGAAGAATTGGGCTTGCTGATTGTGATGAAATCATGCTTTGAAACGCAAGAATATTACCTGGAGGCGATTCATGCCGCGACCCTACCGGTCTGTTCTTTACATTCCTGCCGCAAAGGAGCGGGCGCTGGATAAGGCGCGCAGCCTGCCCGCCGACGCGATCATCTTTGATCTGGAGGATGCGGTGCTGCCGCAGGAAAAGCTGCGCGCGCGGGAAATTCTGCTGCATGAACTGCGGGTTGCCGAATTTGGGTCGCGGGTGCGGATCGTGCGGATCAACGCGCTGGACACCGAATGGGGCGTTGCGGATGCGCGGGCCTTTGCCACCCATGCCGGGGTGGATGCGGTGCTGGTGCCCAAAGTCTCATCCGCTGCCGATCTGGATGCAGTTGCGGCATTGGTGCCGCAAAAGCCGCTCTGGGCGATGATGGAGACGGCGCAGGCGATGCTGCGGGCGGGCGAGATCGCGGCGCATCCCCGGCTGCAGGGCATGGTGATGGGCACCAATGACCTGGCGCGAGAGATCGGCGCGCGGTTCCGCCCCGACCGGTTGCCGATGCTGGCCGGGCTGGGGGCCTGCCTGCTGGCGGCCAAGGCGGAGGGGCGGGTGATCGTGGACGGTGTGTTCAATGCGTTCAAAGACGACGCGGGTCTGCGCGCCGAATGCGAACAGGGCCGCGACATGGGGTTTGACGGCAAGACGCTGATCCATCCGGCGCAACTGGAGGTGGCAAACGCGGTCTTCGCGCCGTCGCCGGACGAAATCGCCCTGGCCACGCGGCAGATCGAGGCCTTCCGCCAGGCCGCAGCCGCCGGGCAGGGCGTGGCGGTGCTGGATGGCCGGATCGTCGAAAACATGCATGTCGACGCCGCACATGAGATGCTGGCGCGGGCCGGGGTGATTGCGGCCATGGCGGATTGACGGCAGGGTGGCCGTGACGCGTGCATGGAGGATGACATGACCTTGCTGATTTTGGGGATGCTGCTGTGGTGGGGGGCGCATCTGTTCAAGCGATTTGCCCCGGCGCGGCGGGCGGCGATGGGCGACAAGGCGAAGGGGCCGGTCGCGCTGGCCATTCTGGGGTCGGTCGTGCTGATGGTGCTGGGCTACCGCGCGGCGGCGTACGTGCCGCTATGGTCGCCGCCTGCGTTTCTGGTGCATGTCAACAACCTGCTGATGATCCTGGCGTTTTACCTGTACGCCGCCAGCGGCATGAAGACGGCGGTTACCCGGGTGATCCGGCACCCGCAACTGACGGCGATAAAGGCCTGGGCAGTGGCGCATCTGCTGGTCAACGGCGATCTGGCATCGGTGATCCTGTTCGGCGGCCTGCTGGCCTGGGCGGTGGTGTCGGTGATCGTGATCAACCGTGCCGAACCGGTCTGGGTGCGCAACCCCCCCGCGCCGATGCGGAAAGAGGCGATGGCCGTGGTGGGCACGCTGGTCGTGGTGGGCGTGGTGATGGCTGTGCATAACTGGCTGGGCGTGCGGCCCTGGGCATGATCGGGGGGACTGGTCGATGAAACTTTACCGTTTTCTGAGCGAGGATGACACCCCGGCCTTCTGCCACAAGGTCACGGCGGCGCTGAACAATGGCTGGGCGCTGCACGGTGGCCCGACCTATGCGTTCGACGCGGCCAACGGGGTGATGCGCTGCGGTCAGGCAGTGGTGAAGGAAATGCCCGGGGACTATCACCCCGAGATAAAACTGGGCGCGCAATGAAGACCAATCCCGGGCGGTTCTTTGAGGACTACGCCTTGGGCGAGGTGATCGTCCATGCCGTCCCCCGCACGATTTCAGGCGGTGAGCGGGCGGTCTACCACGCGCTTTATCCCGCGCGGCATGCGGTGTATTCGTCGGATGAATTTGCCCGGTCCGTCGGGCTGGCAGCATCGCCGTTCGAGGATCTGCTGGCGTTTCATGTGGTGTTCGGCAAGACGGTGCCCGACATCAGCCTGAATGCGGTGGCCAACCTTGGCTACGCCGAGGGGCGCTGGCTGCGCCCGGTGTTTGCGGGTGATACGCTGCGGGCGCAATCCGCGGTGATCGGATTGAAGGAAAACTCCAGCGGTGCGACGGGAGTGGTCTGGGTGCGCACGCGGGGCCTGAACCAGCGGGATGAGCCGGTGCTGGAATTCGTGCGCTGGGTCATGGTGCGCAAGCGGCGGCGCGAGGCAGTGGTGCCGGTTCATGTGCCGGAACTGGCGGCCGCGGTGCTGCCGGGGGCATTGGTGGTGCCCGAGGGGCTGGATTTTACCGGCTATGACTTTGCGCTGGCCGGTGAGCGGCACCGCTGGGGCGATTATGCAGTGGGCGAGGTGATCGACCATGTCGATGGCGTGACGGTCGAAGAGACTGAGCATATGCTGGCAACAAGGCTGTGGCAGAACACCTCGAAAGTGCATTTCGACGTCAGCCAGCGCGACGACGGGCGGCGGCTGATCTATGGCGGGCATGTGATCAGCCTGGCACGGGCGTTGAGTTTCAATGGCCTCGCCAACGCGCAGATCATCGTGGCGCTGAATGCGGGCGCGCATGTGACCCCCTGCTTTGCCGGCGACACGATTCGGGCCTGGTCCGAGGTGCTGGACCGGGCCGAAACGCCGGCCCCCGGGGTTGGTGCGCTCAGGCTGCGGCTGGTGGCGACCAAGGGTGCGGCAGGCGCATTGCGCGCGGCAGATGGCAAATACCTGCCGGAGGTGTTGCTGGATCTGGACTATTGGGTGCTGGTGCCGGTCTGACGCCAGGCTGGCGGCAGGGGATAACAGGATTTTCCGCCATGATGGCAGGTCAAACGTGTGATCACATATTTTCGGGCCGTGATCACAATCCCGAAATACTTTGTCTGATAGCGAAAACATATCGCATCTGCGGCACTGTCGCGCGTGACACTGGCGAAATACGCGTTATTCAGTTCAGGGTGACAGCGAGGCGCGCCCGAAACGGTCCGCGCCGCCAATGTGAGGATGAGCCATGGCAGACACCAAGCGGGCAGAGCGCCCCCTGTCGCCGCATCTGCAGATTTACCGCCCGCAGCTGACGGCGATCACCTCGATCCTGACGCGGATCACCGGCAATGCACTGATCTTCGGCGTGATACTGGCGGTCTGGTGGCTGCTGGCGGCAGCGACCAGCCCGGCCTATTTTGCGGTGGCCGATGCGGTGGCGACAAGCTGGTTTGGCGATCTGGTCTTTGCCGGATCGGCCTGGGCGGTGTGGTATCACTATCTGGCGGGGCTGAGGCATCTGTATTTCGATGCGGGCCACGGGCTTGACGTGCCGACGGCGGAAAAGCTGGGCTGGGCCTGCATCATCGGCTCGGTCGTGCTGACCGTCATCACCATCCTTCTGGTTCAGTGAGGTCCTCATGCGATATCTGACTGCCCGCAAGCGCGCCGAAGGCCGCGGCGCCGCCCATAGCGGCACGACACATCACTGGTCGATGACGGTATCGTCGGTGGGATTGGCTTTTCTGGTGCCGGTCTGGCTCTATATCTTCGGCAAGGCGCTGGGACAGCCGCATGAGGTGGTGGTGGCCACCTTTGCGCAGCCGTTTCCGGCAATTCTGACGGCGTTGCTGCTGGTCGTGGGCATGCGGCACTTCGCCATGGGGGCCACGACGATGATCGAGGATTATGCACGGGGCACGACGCGGAAAACGCTGGTGATCTTTGCAATCTCGCTGGCTTGGATGATCGCCGCGACGGGCCTTTTCGCATTGGCCCGCATGGCGCTGTGAAGGAAGAATGATGACTGCCTATCCGTATGAAGTGCATGACTATGACGTGGTGGTGGTGGGGGCCGGGGGGGCCGGTCTGCGCGCGACCTTGGGGATGGCCGAGCAGGGTCTGCGCACCGCCTGTGTGACCAAGGTGTTCCCGACCCGCAGCCATACCGTGGCGGCGCAGGGCGGGATTGCGGCGTCCTTGGGGAACATGGGGCCGGATTCGTGGCAGTGGCACATGTACGATACGGTCAAGGGGTCGGACTGGCTGGGCGACACCGACGCGATGGAATATCTGGCGCGCGAGGCGCCGAAGGCGGTCTACGAGCTGGAGCATTACGGCGTGCCGTTCAGCCGCACCGAGGATGGGCGGATTTACCAGCGCCCGTTTGGCGGGCATACGACCGAATATGGCGAAGGCCCGCCGGTGCAGCGCACCTGCGCCGCTGCCGACCGGACGGGGCATGCGATCCTGCACACGCTGTACGGCCAGAGCCTGAAGAACAACGCGGAATTCTACATCGAATACTTTGCGCTGGACCTTGTGATCACAGATGGGCGCTGCACTGGCGTGGTGGCGTGGAAGCTGGATGACGGTACGCTGCATGTGTTCAACGCCAAGATGGTGGTGCTGGCGACGGGCGGCTATGGCCGGGCCTATTTCAGTGCGACCAGCGCCCACACCTGCACCGGCGACGGCGGTGGCATGGTGGCGCGGGCGGGCCTGCCGTTGCAGGATATGGAATTCGTGCAGTTCCACCCGACGGGCATCTATGGCTCGGGCTGTCTGATCACCGAAGGTGCGCGGGGCGAGGGCGGGTATCTGACCAACTCCGAAGGCGAGCGGTTCATGGAACGCTATGCACCGACCTACAAGGATCTGGCCTCGCGGGATGTGGTGTCACGCTGCATGACGATCGAGATACGCGAAGGGCGGGGCGTCGGGCCGAACAAGGACCATATCCACCTGAACCTGAACCATTTGCCCAAGGAAACGCTGGAACTGCGGTTGCCGGGGATTACCGAATCGGCGCGGATTTTCGC
>JAYSYZ010000141.1:0-10649 GCA_043727195.1 Paracoccaceae bacterium | reverse complement strand
AGGTCGCGATATCGCGCACGAAACATTTGTCGATCTTGGCGATGTCAAAGAAGAAGTCCTTGAGATGGCGGAAAGAAATCAGCCCCGCCCCGAACCCGTCGACTGCAAACGAAATCCCCTTGGGCTGCATTTCCTCCATGAACCGGATCATCACCTCGTGCAGCAGCATCGCCGAACTTTCCGAGATTTCAAGGATCAGCCGTTCGCCGATCTGCGCCGACCGATGCAAGCCGTCATCCAATGTGCGCCGCCAGATCCCATCGCCGATCGACCGGGCTGACACATTCAGCGACAGGCGCAGCGCCGGATTGGCCCGCAGCATATCCAGCCCCAGCCGCAATGTGGTGCAGTCAATTTCCCGACCCAGCGAGGATTCCTCGACCTCGGGCATGAAATGGGCGGCAGGAATGATTCGCCCGCCATCATCCAGCACCCGGATCAAGCCTTCGTAAAACGCGACCTTGCGGGTATTCTTGGCCAGCACAATCGGTTGGAACGCCAGTTTCGCGCTGCCCGCCGCAATCGCGCCCCGCACGATTTTCAGCACATCCCGGTCACGGCTTTCGAACGCGTATTGCAGCGGGTCTTTGGCCGCTTGTTCGCCCTGCAGGGGCCTGCGCTGACGTTGAGGTAACGGTTGCATGCTGCCAATCCACTGGAATGATTGCAGGTATGGCCGCATTGCCCCTAATGTCGGGTAAAGGTTCGCAATTAAGATCGAATTGGCGGCGTTTCAAAGGGGTTTTGGCATGGTCGAACGATGTGGCTGGGTCAGCGCAGAGCCGATCTATCTGGACTATCACGACAGCGAATGGGGTGTTCCCGAATATGACAGCCGCGCGTTGTGGGAAAAGCTGGTGCTGGACGGGTTTCAGGCCGGGTTAAGCTGGATCACCATATTGAAAAAGCGCGACAATTTCCGCGCCGCTTTTGCCGGGTTCGATCCGGATATCATCGCTGAATGGGGTGACGCCGACGTCACGCGCCTGCTGGCCGACCCCGGCATCATCCGCCACCGTGGCAAGATCGCGGCGACGATCAGCAATGCGCGGGTCTGGCAAAAGATCCAAGCGCGTCAGGGGTTTGACCGGTTTTTGTGGGATTACATCGGTGGTCAACCATTGCTGAACCGTTGGGAAACCCTGTCGCAGGTGCCCGCGCGCACACCGCTGTCCGACCAAATCTCAAAAGATCTGAAACGCGAGGGGTTCAGGTTTTGTGGCCCGACGATTGTCTATGCGTTCATGCAGGCGGTGGGCATGGTCAATGATCATCTCACCACCTGCCATAAGCACCCTACCAGCGGTTAAGGGCTGCTTCGTCCGCCTGCGTTGCGGCCACCCAATCCGCCCCGTCTGCGTGAAGTTCCTTTTTCCAGAACGGGGCGCGGGATTTCAGGTAATCCATCAGAAATTCCGCCGCCGCGAACGCCTCCGCCCGATGCCCGGCTGCCGTCGCGACCATCATGATCGCCTCGCCCGCAGCCAGATTGCCGTGCCGGTGGATCACCAGCGCATCGATCAGCGCCCAGCGGGCCACGGCCTCCTCCACCTGACCCCGGATCGCGATTTCAGTCATGCCCGGATAATGTTCGATCTCCATCCGGATCAGGCTTCCGTCGGCATCCCTGACGATCCCGGCAAAGGTCACCACTGCCCCGGCCCCCGAACACCCCGCCGCAAAGGCCGACGTTTCCGCGCCCAGATCGAACGGCCCCTCCTGCACGGCCAGCCGCATCTCAGCCTCCCGTCATCGGCGGGAAGAACGCAACCTCACGAACCCCGGCCAGCGGCGCCTCGAATGATGCCAGCTCCTGATCCAATGCCACCCTCAGCGACGACAGATCCGCAAAGGCCGCCTCGTACCGTGGCCCCCGCAGCTTCAGCTCCGCCACCAGCTCCGCCACCGTCGCCGCCCGGGTTTCCATCCGTTCGCGCGGCGGCCCGATCCGTTCCCGGACCCATGCGAAATACAGCACGTCGATCATTTCTAATCCCTCAGATGGGGCATCGCCTTGCGGAAATACTCCCACCCCGTTATGAATGTCAGCACCGCAGCCAGCCAGATCAACCCCAACCCCACCGTGTTGGCGAACGACGCGCAGTCCCGCTTGCCGCAGGCGCGGATCGGATCGGCAACGCCGGCCGTCACCGCCTCGGCATATTGATCCGCAGTCATCCCCTGCATCGCGACACCGTTCAGGTATTCGAGGCCGGTCCCCAGAAAAAGCACCGCGATGGCCACCATCTGGGCGGTCGTCTTCCACTTGGCCAGCTTTGTAACCTGCAACAGCCCGGCCTTGTGACCAAGATATTCGCGCAAGCCGCCCACGAAAACCTCGCGGAAAAGGATGATGGTGGCGGGCAGGATCAGCCAGGGGTTCATCCCGGAATAACCGGTGATGATCAGCAGCGCGATCACCACCATGGCCTTGTCGGCAATTGGGTCCAGCATCGCGCCAAACTTTGATTCCTGTTTCCACAACCGCGCAAGATAGCCATCGAACCAGTCGGTCAAGGCGGCACTGACGAACAGGGTCAGGGCGAACCAGTCGGCCCAGGGGCGGTGAAAATACAGGAACATGACCGCCACGCCGGGCGCAGCAAGAAGCCTCAGGACGGTGAGGGTGTTCGGAATGGTCCAGGTCATGGGGAATTGGTAGCCGATGGCCCGGTCCGGGGGAAGGGGGTCAAACGGGTCTCCAGATGGCGCGGTGGCAGCGTCCTCTACTCGGGGCTGCGAATTCGACTACGCCCTCACTCCACCTCACGCGCTTCCCCGATCAGCATCACCGGAATTCCGTCCCGGATCGGAAACGCCAGATGCGCGGCTTTGCTGATCAGTTCCTGCCGTTCGGCATCATAGGTCAGGACGGCCTGGGTGACCGGGCAGACCAGCGCCTCCAGCATCCGGCGGTCGTGTGCGACGGATTGGGGGCGCGCGTCGGTCATTGCATCATCTCTTCATCCGCGCCGCCGCGGAGCGCGAATTCGATCAGCGTCACCAGCGTTTCGCGGCGGGTGTCGAGGCTGGGCGCCTCCAACAGCGCCTGTTTGTCTTCGGGCGAGAACGGGCAGAGCATGCTGAGCGAGTTGATCAGCAACTCCGGCTCGGCTTCCTTCAGGCTGTCCCAGTCGGTGGAAAGGTTCATCGCGGCGAAGTAGCGACCGAGGAGATCCATGAATTCGGGCCGGCGAAAGCCCTTGTCGTCTTCCGTGGGGCCGAGGTCGCGGCCGAAGGGGGACCAGTCGACCAACACGCGGCGATAGGGGGTAAAGCCCTGCACCTCTTCCTTGACACGAAAGCGCGACGCGCCAGAAAGCGTGACCATGAAGCGTCCATCCTCGGTCTCGGAAAACCCGGTAAGACGTCCGGCGCAGCCGATGGCCTGCAGGCGCTTTTCGGTCTGGCGGGTGCCGGATGCCCGTTTTTCAGATTGCGGAGTATCACGCGGCTGGATCATGCCGATCAGGCGGTGCTTGGTCTTCATGCAGTCTTCGATCATCGCCAGGTAGCGCGGCTCGAAAATGTGCAGCGGCAGCCGCGTCCGCGGCAGCATGAGCGCGCCGGGAAGCGGGAAGACGGGAATGGTGTCGGGCAAGTCGGCTGCGTTCATCATGACCAGCAATTAGGCCGGAAGGCCGTTCAGGCAAATATCATCGAAGACAGGCGGCGGCGACCGCCCAGCACGATGGGGTCTTGCGGTTTCAGCGCGTCAAAAATCGTGAAAAGCTGGGTCTTGGCGGCGCCGTCGTTCCAGTCGCGGTCGCGGCGAAAGATTTCCAGCAGTTCGTCAACCGCCTCCTGCGTTTTGCCGGCCGCAACAAGCGCGGCGGCAAGGTCGAAACGGGCCTGATGGTTGGCCGGATCGGCGGTCACAGCAGCTTGCAGTTCCGCTTCAGGCCCGGCGTTGGCGGCCTGTTTCGCCAGTTCGATCTGGGCGCGGACGGCATCGATCTCTTTCGCTTTGGCGATGGCCGGCGGGGCGGCAGACAGGAAGGCTTCGGCCTGCTCGATATTGCCAAGTGCCAGATGGCAGCGGATCAGACCGGAATAGGCCTGAGCATTCTCGGCTTCTTCCCCAAGGATCGCGGCAAAGGTCTCGGTCGCGTCAACGACGGCCCCTTCGGTGAGCATCAGTTCCGCGGCCTCCAGCGCTTCTGTCAGGCCACCGTCACCGGCCAATGCAGCGGCGCGGTCGATGAAGGCCTTGATCTCTGACGCAGGAACCGCTCCCTGAAAGCCGTCGACCGGCTGGCCCTGCCAGAAAGCGTAGACGGTCGGAATCGACTGCACCCGCAGCTGGGCGGCAATGCGCTGGCTGGCGTCGACATCGACTTTGACCATCCGCACCTTGCCATTCGCGGCTTTGACGGCGGTTTCCAGCATCGGGCCAAGGGTCTTGCAGGGACCGCACCATGTGGCCCAGAAATCGACGATCACCGGGACCGTCTTGGATGTTTCGATCACGTCGGCCAGGAATGTGGCTTCGGTGGTGTCCTTGATCAGGTCGGCAGGAACGGCGGGTTTTTCCCCGAGGGTCAGCATGGCATTCCTCATACGGCAAAGATTGGCCCATATATGAGGGTGCAGGCCAGAAAGGCCAAGGGGGTCTAGACCAGGCTCGCAACGCGGGAATGGCCGGGGCAGTGGGTGAGGTGATCGTTGACCATCCCCGTCGCCTGCATGAAGGCGTAGCAGATGACCGGGCCGCAGAAATTGAAGCCTTCGCGTTTCAGCGCCTTTGACATGGCATTGGAGATGTCGGTCTGGGCCGGAACCTCGGCCATCGAGGCGAAGCGGTTCTGGATCGGCACGCCACCGACGAAGGACCAGAGCCAGGGGGAAAAGCCCTCGCGCTGATCGATGCGCAGATAGCTTTGGGCGGATCGGATGGTGCTTTCGATCTTGCCGCGGTGTCGGATGATGCCCGGGTCGGCAAGCAGCCGGGTGACATCGGCCGCACCCCAATGGGCGATGATCGCGGGATGAAAGCCATGAAAGGCGGTGCGAAAGTTTTCGCGTTTTCGCAGAATGGTGATCCAGGCGAGGCCCGCCTGAAAGCCGTCGAGAATCAGCTTTTCCCACAGCGCGCGCGGGTCGCGTTCGGGCACGCCCCAATCGGTATCATGGTAACTTACGTAAATCGGATCGCTGCCGCACCAGCCGCACCGCGTGGTTTTTTCTAAAGCTGGCATAGGGTTGCTCCAAGATCTCGGGGTGTCAAGAATTTGAGCGAAATATGAATTTTAGCGGTCGCTTTACCTTCTGTCGGCAAGACTGTCGATCAGCAACAGGCATCCGCGGGGGAACACATGAGCTTCATGAAGGAACCGAAGGCGTCCCGGTTCGATGTCGAACCCGGTTCCGCCAGCCCGCTTGACGTCGCCATATCCGAGGCGGATCGTGCCACGCTGTCGATGGTGGCCGAAGCGTTGCGATTGCGGCGGATGCGGCTGGCCTACCAACCGGCGGTCTATGCCGCCGACCCGACCATCATCGGCTATTTCGAAGGATTTATCCGATTGTTGAACAACCGCGACCACGTCATCCCGGCGCGGGATTTCATGGCGGCCGCAGAACGTCAGCCGCTGGGCCGCCAGATCGACTGCGCGGCGCTGCAGATGGGCTTGATGACCTTGCAGCGCAATCCGAACATCCGTGTTTCGGTGAACATGTCGGCGCGCTCGGTCGGCTATCGTCCCTGGGTTGCCATCCTGCGCAAGGCCCTGAAAGAACATCCGGAACTGGGAAAGAAGCTGATCCTTGAGATCAACGAGGATTCGGCGATGCAGGTGCCGGACGTGCTTTTGCCGTTCATGCAGGACATGCGCGAGACGGGCATCGTATTTGCGCTCGACGATTTTGGCGCCGGGATGACGTCACTGCACCTGCTGCGCGACCTCAGGTTCGAGATTGCCAAGATCGACGGCCAGTTCATCCACGACATCGACAGCAATCCGGCGAACCAGTCACTGGTGCGCGCTGCCATTGCCATGGCAGAGGAGCTGGGCATGTTCCTCGTGGCCGAAGCGGTGGAGACCGAAGCAGAAGCGAACTGGTTGCGAGAGCAAGGGGTCGGTTGCCTGCAGGGCTATCTGTTCGGTGCGCCCAGCGTGACCCCTGATTTTCGCGGCTTTCGGCACGGACGCCCTAAATTGTAGTGCCGGTTCCGCCAGCGCAGACACCCGGAAAACGCATAGACGCCGCCAAGTTTCTTGCGCTTTAATCTACATCCGGGTAGGCCAAGACCTGAAGCGGCGCGACCCTTTCGTGCCGCGATGCACTGGGGGAGAGCATCAAATTGTCCAATGTCGTAATCGTGTCGGCGGGCCGCACCGCTGTGGGCAGCTTCAACGGAGCATTTGCCAACACTCCGGCGCATGATCTGGGTGCTGCGGTGATCGAGGCCGTGGTCGCGCGCGGCGGGATCGACAAGGCCGAGGTCGATGAGACAATCCTCGGTCAGGTGCTGACGGCGGGTCAGGGCCAGAACCCCGCGCGACAGGCCCATATCAAGGCCGGTCTTGCCAAGGAGGCAAGCGCGTGGAGCCTCAATCAGGTCTGCGGATCAGGCCTGCGCGCCGTGGCGCTCGGCGCGCAGCATGTGCAGCTCGGCGACGCCAATATCCTGATCGCAGGCGGTCAGGAATCGATGAGCCTGTCACCCCATGTGGCGCATCTGCGCGCGGGTCAGAAGATGGGCGATCTGAATTTTATCGACAGCATGATCAAGGATGGGTTGTGGGATGCCTTCAATGGCTATCACATGGGCCAGACGGCGGAAAACGTCGCCAACCAGTGGCAGATTTCCCGCGACATGCAGGACGAATTTGCGCTGGCCAGCCAGAACAAGGCCGAAGCCGCCCAGAAGGCCGGCAAGTTCAAAGACGAAATCATCGCCTTCACGGTAAAGACCCGCAAGGGCGACATCGTCGTCGATCAGGATGAATATATCCGGCATGGCGCGACGCTGGACAGCATGGCCAAACTGCGCCCGGCCTTTGCCAAGGACGGCTCGGTGACGGCGGCGAATGCCAGCGGTTTGAATGATGGTGCCGCTGCGGTGCTGCTGATGACCGAAGAGGAGGCTGCGAAACGCGGCCTGACGCCGATTGTGCGGATCGCGTCTTACGCCACCGCAGGGCTGGACCCGTCGATCATGGGTGTGGGCCCGATCCATGCCAGCCGCAAGGCGCTGCAGAAGGCCGGCTGGAAGGTTGGCGACCTCGATCTGGTCGAGGCGAACGAAGCTTTTGCAGCGCAGGCTTGTGCGGTGAACTCGGACATGGGCTGGGATCCCGCAATCGTAAACGTCAACGGCGGTGCGATTGCCATCGGACACCCGATCGGCGCGTCGGGCGCGCGGATCCTGAACACGCTGATCCATGAAATGGCACGGCGTGGCGCAAAGCGCGGACTTGCCACGCTTTGTATCGGTGGCGGCATGGGCGTCGCCATGTGTGTCGAGCGCTGATCCCTGCCATGACGGCGGAGGTTCCCGCCCCGATCCTGCGAACCGTGAAACCCAAGCTCAGGGTTGATTTTGCGCGTGCGGTGATCGGGGCGACCCGTCAGCCGGGGGCGTCTGGTCGGTGGCTGTTGCGACGCGTCCTGCGATGCCGCTTGAGCGCCCAGAAACTGAGCTCCGAGGAATTCTTCCGCTTCGGGTTGCATCGTGTCACGGTCACCGACGGCGAACGCGCGACCTTCCTCGGCGACACCGCGATGCGGCGGCTCAACACGCTGCTCAACGGCCCGCCGGAGGAGAACGACACCGAACTGCTGATGGACAAGCTGCGCACGTCAGAAGTGCTGAGGGCGGCGGGCCTGCCGCAGGCTCGGGAACTGGCCACCTATCATCCACAAACCGGAACATTGCGAAGCGCCGAACAGATTGCAGCGTTCCTGTTGGCCCCCGGCAACACGCCAACCTTCGGCAAGCCGGTCCATGGCAGCAGCACGCTGGGCGTGGCGGCGGTGGAGCGGGTGGTCGGCGATGGCACGGTAGAGCTCGGCGACGGGCGTATCGTTGCGGCGGCCGCGCTTGCGGCCGAGATCGTCGCAAGCTACGGACTTGGCTATGTATTTCAGGAACTTTTGCGCGCCAGCGATGCGATCCGCCCGCTGTCAGGCCCGGTACTGCCCACGCTGCGGGTCGCGACGCTACGCATGAAGGGCACGCCGGTGCCGATCTACGCCGCCCTCAGGCTGCCGGCGCCCGGGGCTATGGCGGACGACGGCGGCGCGGGGGGCAACGCGCGGCTGCATCTGGATGTTGCGACCGGCGCGATATTGCGCGGGCAAGAGATGACCCGTTTCGGCGGGACCGACATGTTGATCACACCGGTTACCGGGCTGGCGCTGAAGGGTCAGTCGGTGCCCGACTGGCCAGAAGTGCTGCGCCTTTCTGTGGCAGTGCACCGCCAATTCCCGCGCCATACGATCGTGGGCACGGATATCGCCCTGTCGGATCGCGGACTGCTGGTGAACGAGGCTAACGCCCACCCACACCACATGACCTATCAAATGGTCAGCAACAGTGGCCTCCTGAACGAAAAGTTTCGGCCCTTGTTCCGGGCGGTCTTGGCGGAAAAAGGGATCACGGCACCCCCGCGCGGCACCGCGTGGCCATTTGAATGACAATTCAGCCGCAACATTCTTTGTTTTGGCTTCCGTGCGGCGCAGGATTGTTGCGTTACCGTTCGGTCGTTGCTAAGCCTTGAAGATTATCAAGCACTTGAGGGGGGAATCATGGGTCGCGTTGCACTTGTTACCGGGGGGTCGCGCGGCATAGGCGCGGCGGTTTCGGTCGCGTTGAAGGCCGCAGGCTATACCGTTGCCGCAAACTATGCGGGCAACGACGAAGCTGCCGGGGCATTTACCAGGGATACCGGGATCAAGACCTACAAATGGTCGGTCGCGGAATATGACGCTTGTGTCGCCGGTGTGAAGGCGGTGGAGGCGGATCTTGGCCCGGTCGAGGTGCTGGTGAACAACGCGGGCATCACGCGCGATGCGATGTTCCACAAGATGACACCCGGCCAGTGGAAAGAGGTGATCGACACCAACCTGTCGGGCCTGTTCAACATGACCCATCCGGTCTGGTCGGGCATGCGTGACCGCAAATTCGGCCGGGTGATCAATATCAGTTCGATCAATGGCCAGAAAGGGCAGGCCGGGCAGGCCAATTATTCGGCCGCGAAGTCGGGCGATCTGGGGTTCACCAAGGCGCTGGCGCAGGAAGGCGCACGGGCGGGCATCACGGTAAACGCGATCTGCCCCGGCTATATCGGCACCGAAATGGTGCGCGCGATTGATGAAAAGGTGCTGGCCGAACGGATCATCCCGCAAATCCCGGTCGGCCGTCTGGGCGAGCCCGAAGAGATTGCGCGCATCGTGGCATTTCTCGCCTCGGACGACGCCGGGTTCATCACCGGATCGACGATTTCCGCCAATGGCGGGCAGCTTCTGGTGTGACGACAGACGCGGGCTTGCCTCGGCCTTGGTCCGAGGCAAGCCCGCGCGGCGGGAACGTGGCGCCCGCGGCGCCGAACGGGTGCGAAATTGACATTATCTGATCCCGTTCTGATCACGGGTGTGCCGAAAGCCTCGGTTGATCTGCCGGTCGCCATGGCGCGGGTGGCACGGTTGACGGGGCGCACGCCGTTCCGGGTGGGGATCGACCTGCTGGCGGCCATGCTGACGGGCCAAAAGCTCAGCCTGCCGGAGTATTTCGTGCAGGGGGCATGGAGCAGCGGGGCCAAAGCCCGCGCCAGTTTTGTCGGCGCGACGGGCAGTTACCGTTTGAACCGCAGCCTGACCGCGACCGGAACACATGACCAAACCTCTGTTGTGAATGACAAATACCTGACCGGGCTGGTGCTGGCGGCAAATGGCTTTCCAGTTCCTGCCCTGCACGCCGCGTTCGCCGTGGATCGGCCGTTCGGTGCCTTGCCAACCCTGACAACCGCGGCAGAGCTTGCCGATTGGATCGCCGATCCGGTCAATCTGCCGGTGTTTGCCAAACCGGTGGATGGGTCCATGGCGCTTGGCTCGGTGCCGTTGCTGCCGACAGGGGTTCCGGGAACGGTGGATGTTGGCAAAAGACCGGTGGCTGTCACAAAGCTCGCGGCAGCAGTGGCGCAGGCCTATCCGCGCGGCTGGCTGCTGCAGGAACTGATCCGCCAGCCCGATGAGGTAGAGGCGCTGATCGGCCCGGGTGTCGGCACGGTTCGGGTGGTGACACTGTGGGAAGCGGCAGGTCCGCAGGTGCTTTACGCCGTCTGGCGGCATCCCGGCGTGGGCACTTGGGTCGATGCGGCGGTGCACGGGGTGCCGAACGTCGGCTGCGCGCTGGACCCGGCCACGGGCGAGGTCATCCGGGCGCATCGGGGCGACCTTTTCACCGGGTGGGAGGTGACGCATTCGCTGGTGACGCCGGATTTGCCGCTGCTTGGTTACCGCATTCCGAAGTGGCAAGAGATGATCGCAACCTGTGCCAACGCCCACCGGCTGTTGCCAGGGCACGCGTTGCTCGGCTGGGATATGGCGATATCCCGGCGCGGCCCGGTGATCTGCGAGGTGAACGCGGCGCCGCTGCATTTGTCGTATCAGCGGGCGTTCCGGCGCGGATTTCTGCATGCCGA